>NZ_JNXR01000012.1:0-396516 GCF_000725475.1 Streptomyces durhamensis | reverse complement strand
GTCACCGGCGGTGTGCTGCTGCCGTTCTTCTCCTTCATGACGTTCCTCATCGCCGTCCCGACCGGCGTGAAGTTCTTCAACTGGATCGGCACCATGTGGAAGGGCTCGCTGTCCTTCGAGACGCCCATGCTCTGGGCGGTCGGCTTCCTGATCACCTTCACGTTCGGTGGTCTGACCGGTGTCATCCTGGCCTCGCCGCCGATGGACTTCCACGTCTCCGACTCGTACTTCGTGGTGGCCCACTTCCACTACGTGGTGTTCGGCACGGTCGTCTTCGCGATGTTCTCCGGCTTCCACTTCTGGTGGCCGAAGATGACCGGCAAGATGCTGGACGAGCGCCTCGGCAAGATCACCTTCTGGACGCTGTTCATCGGCTTCCACGGCACCTTCCTGGTCCAGCACTGGCTGGGTGCCGAGGGCATGCCGCGTCGTTACGCCGACTACCTGGCGGCCGACGGCTTCACCGCCCTGAACACGATCTCGACGATCAGCTCGTTCCTGCTCGGCCTGTCGATCCTGCCGTTCCTCTACAACGTCTGGAAGACGGCCAAGTACGGCAAGCCGGTGAACGTCGACGACCCGTGGGGCTACGGCCGTTCGCTGGAGTGGGCGACGTCCTGCCCGCCGCCGCGGCACAACTTCCTCACCCTGCCGCGGATCCGCAGCGAATCCCCGGCGTTCGACCTGCACCACCCTGAGATCGCCGCGCTCGAGCAGCTCGAGCACGCCGGTCACGGCACCGCCATCGCGGGCAGCAAGGAGGCCGGCAAGTGAAGATCCAGGGTCGGATGTTCATCTGGCTGAGCGTCTTCATCCTGATCATGGCCATCGTGTATGGCGTGTGGTCGAAGGAGCCGGCCGGTACCACCGCACTCTTCCTGGCCTTCGGCCTGAGCGTCATGATCGGCTTCTACCTGGGCTTCACCGCCCGGCGGGTCGACGCGGGCGCCCAGGACGACAAGGAGGCCGATGTCGCGGACGACGCGGGCGAGCTGGGCTTCTTCAGCCCGCACAGCTGGCAGCCGCTCATGCTGGGCTTCGGCGGTGCGATCGCCTTCCTCAGCATCGCGGTCGGCTGGTGGCTGATCTACTTCTCGGCCCCGTTCATCGTGATCGGCCTGTTCGGCTGGGTGTTCGAGTACTACCACGGTGAGAACCGCACCCAGTAGCACACGAGAGCGCGTCCCGGAAGCCCGGACCCCCATCAGGAGGGTCCGGGCTTCCGGTCTTTCCGGCTGCCGCACCCGCGGCCGTCCGTTCGGAGTCGTTCTTCTGCCGTAGTGTCGGTGACTCGTACGGATTACCTACCGCGCCACGGGGGTCGGCGTCTCATAGCGTGATCATATGAACCACACTCCGCGGACCCGCACCGTCGTCAGCTGCGCCCTGCTGGTGACCGTCCTCGGCGCGGGCGTCACCGCCTGCGGTTCGGACGGCAACCCCCTGTCGGCCCAGCCGTACGACGCAGCGGACCTCATCTCCTTCAACGGCCCCGCCGACGCGGGCAAGCGGGCCGACCCCGACAAGCCCCTCGAAGTCACCGTGGACGACGAGGGGCGCATCACCGACGTAACCGCCCAGGACGCCACAGGGCGCTATGTGACGGGCGAACTCACCGCCGACGGCAGTCGCTGGCACAGCACCTCCCCGCTGGCCGCCAACGCCCACTACACGGTCACGGTGAGCACCGAGGACGACGACGGCGAGCCGGGCCGCAAGGTCTACACGTTCGACACCAGCAAGCCCAGCGGCAAGAAGCGCCTGAACGTCACCTTCGGGCCGGACGCGGGCCAGTACGGCGTCGGACAGCCCATCACCGCGCAACTCGACCAGGAGGTCAAGGACAAGGCGCAGCGCGCCATCGTGGAGCGCGCCCTCAGGGTGCAGTCCACGCCGGCCGTGCCGGGCTCCTGGTACTGGGTGAGCGCCAAGGAACTCCACTACCGCCCCAAGGAGTACTGGCCCACGCACGCCACCGTCCAGGTGCACAGCAACCTGGACGGCGTCCGGATCAGCGACCGGCTGTGGGGCGGCAGGTCGAAGCCGCTGAAGATCACCACGGGCGAGCGGATCGAGGCCGTCACGGACGCCTCGGCGCACCAGCTGACGTTCTTCGAGAACGGCAAGGTGATCAACCAGGTGCCCGTCACCACCGGCAAGGCCGGCTACGAGACCCGCAACGGCGTCAAGGTCGTCCTGGAAAAGCAGTACTTCGTACGAATGCGCGGGGTCACCGTCGGCATCGCCGAGGGCAGTTCCGACTCCTACGACCTGCCGGTCTACTACGCCACCCGGGTCACCTGGTCGGGCGAGTACGTCCACGCCGCACCCTGGTCCGTGGGCTCACAGGGCTATGCCAACGTCAGCCACGGCTGCACGGGCATGAGCACGGGCAACGCCGAATGGTTCTTCGACCACATCCACGAGGGGGACATCGTCAGGGTCGTCAACTCCAACGGCGACCCCATGGAACCCTTCGGCAACGGCTTCGGCGACTGGAACGTCGACTGGAAGAAGTGGCTCACGGGCAGCGCCCTGACCAACACCGCCCCCGACGGGCCGACCCCGCAGGACGCGCTGCGCCTCCGGCCGGCAGCGGTGTGAGGAGCACCCCGAAAGGGCGCGCGGGACGGCGCGCGCAGGCCCCGTCGGCCCGCACGCGCGCCCGCCCCCGGCGCCCCGGGCCGCTAGGCGCCCACCAGCCGCTTCTGGCGCAGCAGATCAGCCAGCGCGGACGCGAACTCCACCGGGTCCACCGGCAGGGTCACGGCGGCGTCGGCGCGGCTCCACGTGGCCAGCCACGCGTCCTGCGGCCGCCCCATGAGAAGAAGCACCGGCGGGCAGTTGAACACCTCGTCCTTGATCTGCCGGCACACCCCCATGCCGCCCATCGGCACGGCCTCCCCGTCCAGCACGCACACGTCGATGCCGCCCCGGCCCAGCTCGCGCAGCACCGCCTCGGGCGTCGCGCACTCCACGAACTCGACCAGGGGGACGTCGGGGGCCGGCCTGCGGCCGGAGGCCAGCCGTACTTGTTCGCGGGTGTTGGAGTCGTCGCTGTAGACCAGCACCGTGGCGGTCGGCTGCATTGTTCCTCCGGGACGTCAGCGTCGTACGGACGGGACGGACAGGGCCGTTCGGGCGGATGTTACTCCCGTCGAAGTTCCCATGAACACCACGTCAACACCGCTTCCGCGGGGGGCAACACTCCGAACGGCACCCCCCGGAGTGAGGGCGGGATAAGCGACCGACATAATGTCGGTCGTGGCGACAGCAACGACAGTAGAAACCGGGCACGCGCACCCGTCGGTCAACCGGCCGAACCTCACCAGCGTCGGAACCATCATCTGGCTGAGTTCCGAGCTGATGTTCTTCGCGGCCCTCTTCGCGATGTACTTCACCCTCCGGTCGGTGACCGGACCGGATCACTGGAAGGAGATGGCGCACGCGCTGAACGTGCCCTTCTCCGCGACGAACACCACGATCCTGGTGCTCTCCTCCCTCACCTGCCAGCTCGGCGTGTTCGCGGCCGAACGCGGCGATGTGAAGAAGCTCCGTGGCTGGTTCATCCTCACCTTCATCATGGGTGCGATCTTCATCGGCGGTCAGATCTACGAGTACACGGAGCTGGTGAAGAAGGACGGCATCTCGCTGTCCTCCGACCCGTACGGCTCGGTGTTCTACCTGACCACCGGCTTCCACGGCCTGCACGTGACGGGCGGCCTCATCGCCTTCCTGCTGGTCCTCGGCCGCACGTACATGGCCAAGAGGTTCACCCACGAGCAGGCGACCGCCGCCATCGTCGTGTCCTACTACTGGCACTTCGTCGATGTGGTCTGGATCGGCCTCTTCGCCACGATCTACCTGATCAAGTAGCGGGACCGTCTCCCGCACATCCAGAAGCACCGACGCAGAAGATCCTGACACCGGGGTAATCCGTGAAAAAGCTCTCCGCACGACGACGCCATCCGCTGGCGGCGGTCGTCGTCCTACTCCTCGCGCTGGCGGCCACTGGGGGGCTGTACGCCGCGTTCGCACCCGCGGGCAAGGCGCAGGCCGATGATTCCGCCCAGTCCCTGACCATCAAGGAGGGCAAGAAGCTCTACGAGGTCGGCTGCGCCAGCTGCCACGGCACCGGTGGCCAGGGCGGCTCCGACGGACCCAGCCTGGTAGGCGTGGGTGCCGCGGCCGTGGACTTCCAGGTCGGCACCGGCCGTATGCCTGCGGCCACCTCGCAGGGCGCCCAGGTCCCGCGCAAGAAGGTCGTCTACAACCAGACGCAGATCGACCAGCTCGCCGCGTACATCGCCTCGCTGGGTGCCGGCCCGAACGTGCCCACCAAGGAGCAGTACGGCCCGGCCGGCGCGGACATCGCCAAGGGTGGCGAGCTGTTCCGCACCAACTGCGCGCAGTGCCACAACTTCACCGGCAAGGGCGGTGCCCTGACCAAGGGCAAGTACGCGCCCACGCTGGAGGGCGTCGACCGGAAGCACATCTACGAGGCCATGCAGACCGGCCCGCAGAACATGCCGTCCTTCCCCGACACCACGCTGTCGGAGAAGAACAAGAAGGACATCATCGCGTACCTGCACTCGGTCGACAGCAGCGAGACGACGAATCCTGGCGGTCTCGAGCTGGGCGGCCTCGGGCCGGTCAGCGAGGGTCTGTTCGCCTGGATCTTCGGCCTCGGCGCGCTGATCGCCGTCGCCGTCTGGGTCGCCGCTCGGACCGCAAAGGCCAAGAAGTCATGAGTAGCCAAGACATTCCAGAAGAGAACCTGCCCGCAGAGCAGGACCACGCACACGGTGCGGTAGGGGTCGCGGACGAGGAGAACCCGTTCGCCGACCCGGGGCTGCCGCCTCACGAGCACCGGATCCAGGACATCGACGAGCGGGCCGCCAAGCGGTCCGAGCGGATGGTGGCCCTCCTGTTCACGGTGTCGATGCTGGCCACCATCGGCTTCATCGTCGCCTACCTGGTGATCCCGAACGACAAGTCGATCTTCGTCTTCCCGATCGGTCACATCAGCGCGATGAACTTCGCGCTGGGTCTGACCCTCGGTGCGGCGCTGTTCTGCATCGGCGCGGGTGCGGTCCACTGGGCCCGCACCCTGATGTCCGACGTGGAGGTCGCCGACGACCGGCACGCGATCGCGGCCTCGCCCGAGGTCCGTGCGCAGGTCCACGCGGACTTCCGCCAGGGCGCCAAGGAGTCGGCGATCGGCCGCCGCGGCCTGATCCGCACCACGATGTTCGGCGCGCTGGCCCTGGTGCCGCTCTCCGGCGTCATGCTGCTCGGCGGCCTGGGCCCGAAGCCCGGGACCATGCTCCGGCACACCCTGTGGGCCAAGGGCAAGCGCCTGATCAACATGAACACCAACCAGCCGCTGCGTCCCGAGGACGTCGCGGTCGGCTCCCTCACCTTCGCCAAGCCCGACGGGCTGGAGGAGACCGACGAGGACTTCCAGAACGAGATCGCCAAGGCCGCGCTGATGATCGTCCGGCTGCAGCCGGACAACATCAAGGACAAGCGCGAGCTCGACTGGTCGCACGAGGGCATCGTCGCCTTCTCGAAGATCTGCACCCACGTCGGCTGCCCGATCTCGCTGTACGAGCAGCAGACGCACCACGTGCTGTGCCCGTGCCACCAGTCCACCTTCGACCTCTCCGACGGCGCCCGAGTGATCTTCGGCCCCGCCGGCCACGCCCTGCCGCAGCTGCACATCGGCGTGGACAGTGACGGTTACCTCCAGGCGCTCGGCGACTTCGAGGAGCCCGTCGGTCCTGCATTCTGGGAGCGCGGATGAGTACTGCAGCGAACGAGACGCCCCGCTCGCGCGGGAAGGCACCGGCCGGCGAGCGGATCGCCGACTGGGCCGACGGCCGGCTCGGGATCTACTCCCTGGCCAAGTCCAACATGCGCAAGATCTTCCCCGACCACTGGTCGTTCATGCTGGGCGAAGTGTGCATGTACAGCTTCATCATCATCATCCTGACGGGTGTCTATCTGACGCTGTTCTTCCACCCGTCGATGAACGAGGTGGAGTACCACGGCAGCTATGTCCCGCTGCAGGGACAGCTGATGTCCGAGGCGTTCAACTCGACCCTGCACATCTCCTTCGACGTGCGCGGTGGTCTGCTCGTCCGGCAGATCCACCACTGGGCCGCGCTGATCTTCCTCGCCGGCATGTTCGTGCACATGATGCGCGTGTTCTTCACCGGCGCGTTCCGCAAGCCGCGTGAGATCAACTGGCTGTTCGGCTTCCTGCTGTTCGTCCTCGGCATGTTCACCGGCTTCACCGGTTACTCGCTGCCGGACGACCTGCTCTCCGGCACCGGTGTCCGCTTCACCGAGGGCGCGATCCTGTCGATGCCGATCGTCGGCACGTACATCTCGATGTTCCTCTTCGGCGGCGAGTTCCCCGGCCACGACTTCGTCGCCCGGTTCTACTCGATCCACATCCTGCTGCTGCCGGGCATCATGCTCGGCCTGATGGTGGCGCACCTGATCCTGGTCTTCTACCACAAGCACACGCAGTTCGCGGGTCCCGGGAAGAGCGAGAAGAACGTCGTCGGCATGCCGCTGCTGCCGGTGTACATGGCGAAGGCCGGAGGCTTCTTCTTCCTGGTCTTCGGCGTCATCGCGGCCATCGCGGCGGTCGCCCAGATCAACCCGATCTGGGCCATGGGCCCCTACCGCCCGGACCAGGTGTCCACCGGCGCCCAGCCCGACTGGTACATGGGCTTCGCCGAGGGTCTGGTCCGCTACATGCCGGGCTGGGAGATCAACCTCTGGGGTCACACGCTCGTCCTGGGTGTGTTCATCCCGCTGGTGCTCTTCGGTCTCGTCCTGGCGGCGATCGCGGTCTACCCGTTCATCGAGTCCTGGGTCACCGGCGACAAGAGCGAGCACCACATCCTGGACCGCCCGCGCAACGCTCCGACCCGTACCGCGTTCGGTGTCGCCTGGGTGACGGTCTACATGATCGGCCTGGTCGGCGGTGGCAACGACCTGTGGGCCACCCACTTCCACCTGTCGATCAACGCCGTCACCTGGTTCGTCCGGATCGGCTTCTTCGCCGGGCCGGTCATCGCGTTCATCGTCACCAAGCGGATCTGCCTCGGCCTGCAGCGCCGCGACCGCGACAAGGTGCTGCACGGCCGGGAGACCGGCATCATCAAGCGCCTGCCGCACGGTGAGTTCATCGAGGTGCACGAGCCGCTCAGCCAGGAGCAGCTGCACACCCTCACCGCTCACCACCAGTACGAGCCGGCCGAGATCGGCCCGACGGTCGACGAGAACGGTGTCGAGCGCAAGGTCGGAGCCTCGGAGAAGCTCCGGGCGAAGCTGTCCAACGCCTACTACGGCGAGGACAACCAGATCCCGAAGCCGACCGTCGAGGAGTACAAGGAGATCACGAGCGGCCACGGCCACCACTGATCCCAGCGTCGCCACACCACGCTGAAGGGCCCCGTCCGGGTTGCGGACGGGGCCCTTCGCCGTGCCCGGGGCTGGATAGGGTGGGATCACACTGTTCTGGTACGACACACCCAGGAGCGGCTTATGAGCGCTGTGACCCCCGCTGGAGGCGACACCGCGGCGGGCCGTTCCTGGCCCGTCCTGCTGAACGGCCTGCTGAACGGCCAGGACCTGTCCGCCGACGACACCGCGTGGGCGATGGACCGGATCATGCGCGGCGAGGCGACCGACGCGCAGATCGCCGGCTTCGCGGTGGCACTGCGGGCCAAGGGGCAGACCGTGGAGGAGATCACCGGTCTGGTCCGCACGATGTACGAGCACGCGAACGTGATCGAGGTGCCCGGCCGCACGGTCGACATCGTCGGCACGGGCGGCGACGGCGCGAAGACGGTGAACATCTCCACGATGTCCGCGCTCGTGGTCGCCGGTACGGGCGCGAAGGTCGTCAAGCACGGCAACCGGGCCGCGTCCTCGGCGTCCGGCTCGTCCGACGTCCTGGAGAGACTGGGCGTCAACCTCGACCTGACCCCCCGGCGGGTGGCACAGGTCGCGGAGGAGGCCGGCATCACCTTCTGCTTCGCCGTGAAGTTCCACCCGGCCCTGCGCCATGTGGGCGCCGCGCGGGGCCAGTTGGGCATCCGGACGGTGTTCAACCTGCTCGGCCCGCTGACCAACCCGGCGAAGGTGCGGGCCCAGGCGGTCGGCGTGGCCGTCGCACACGAGGCACCCATCGTCGCGGGCGTCCTCGCGGAGCGCGGCAACTCCTCGCTGGTCTTCCGCGGGGACGACGGCCTGGACGAGCTGACGACGACGTCCACCTCCAGGGTCTGGATCGTCCGGGACGGCAAGGTGTCCGAGGAGTCCTTCGACCCGCGGGACGTCGGGATCGACCTGGTCCCGGTGGAGGCGCTGCGCGGCGGCGACCCCTCCCACAACGCGGGGGTCGCCCGCCGTCTGCTGGACGGCGAGCAGGGCCCGGTGCGTGACGCGGTGCTGCTGAACTCGGCTGCGGCCCTGGCCGCCCTGGACCCCACGGACGCCCCGCTCGCCGAGCAGCTGCGCGCCGGCATGGCGAGGGCCGCGGAGTCGATCGACTCGGGTGCGGCCAGGCGGGCGCTGGAGCGCTGGGTGGCGGCCAGCAACGCGTAGCGGTCACCGGCGGTCGTCCCGCGATCCGGACTCGGGTTGCGGGACGACGATCGTTTCCCGTACGTTCCTGTACCAGGTCATGAGTGACAGTCATTCGGCCCCGGCCGACTGTCCGGCAACCCTCCGTCCGTGGCGGGGTGCCCCGGGTGAAGACCAGGCCGTAGGCAGCGAGGTCTACGGCAAGCGCGGACCCCTCGTGCGCTTCTGAGCGAGCGCAGGGCCAGGGGTCCTGGTCATCGAGGGAGCCTTCCGTGAGCAAGCGAATGCGATAGGGCCGCAGAGCCCCGCCTCCGCACACCCCTTTTCTCACTTCTTCCTTCGCTTCACGGGAGCTCACCCATGTCCGTCTTCACCGCTGCCGCCGACCAGTCCGTTTGTGCCCCTCTGCCCGTTCTGGGCAGCGATGTCACGGTCCCGCTCGTCACCGGCGGCGAGGTCACCTACGCGGCCCTCGACTACGCGGCCAGCGCCCCCGCCCTCCAGCGCGTCTGGGACGACGTCGCCGCCTACGCCCCCTACTACGGCAGCGTCCACCGCGGCGCCGGCTACCTCTCCCAGCTCTCCACCGACCTGTTCGAGAACGCCCGCCGGACGGTCGCCGAATTCCTCGGCTGCCGCGCCGACGACCAGGTGATCTTCACCCGCTCGACCACGGACTCCCTCAACCTCCTCGCCCGCGCCCTGCCCGCCGACTGCCAGGTCTTCGTCTTCGAGACCGAGCACCACGCCTCCCTGCTGCCCTGGCAGGACGCGCACGTCACCTACCTCGACGCCCCGCGCAGCCCGCAGCAGGCGGTCACGACCCTGGAGCGGGCCCTCGCCGACCGCGCCCCCCACGGCCCGGCCCTGGTCTGCGTCACCGGCGCCTCCAACGTCACCGGCGAACTGTGGCCGGTGCGCGAACTGGCCGCGGCCGCGCACGCCCACGGCGCCCGGATCGTCCTCGACGCCGCCCAGCTCGCCCCCCACCACCCCGTGCACATCCGCGACCTGGACGTCGACTGGGTCGCCTTCTCGGGCCACAAGCTGTACGCCCCCTTCGGCTCCGGCGTCCTGGCCGGCCGCGCCGACTGGCTGCGCGGGGCCGAGCCGTACCTCGCGGGCGGCGGCGCCAGCCGCAAGGTGACCCGGCGTCAGGACGGCGGCGTGGACGTCGAGTGGCACGAGAGCGCCGCCCGCCACGAGGCCGGCTCCCCGAACGTCATCGGCGCCTACTCCATCGCGTCGGCCTGCAAGGCGCTCACCGGTGCCGGCTGGGACGCCCTGGTCGCCCGCGAGCAGCACCTGATCGCCAAGGTCCGCGAGGGCCTGGCCGGGGTTCCCGAGGTGCGGGTGCTGTCCCTGTTCGGCGACGACGCCCCGCGCGTCGGCGTGATCTCCTTCGTCGTGGAGGGCTGGAACAGCTCCCACTTCGCCGCGGCGCTCTCCGCCGAGTACGGCATCGGCGTCCGCGACGGCCTCTTCTGCGCCCACCCCCTGGTCCGCACCCTCCTCGGCAGCGACCCGCAGACCCAGGGCGAGTGCGGCGCCCCCGAGGCCGCCCCGGGCGAGAAGTCCCTCAACGCCATCCGCGTCAGCTTCGGCGCGGGCACCCCCGACGAACACGTCGAGCGGTTCGTCAGCGCGGTCAGGGAGCTGGTGACCGAGGGTGCGAAGTGGACGTACCGGACGGAGGACGGCCGCTGCGTCCCGGCGGTGTGACCGGCGCCCGCACACGCGCCCCTGGGGCCCGGCGGCCGACCGCGCGCCCATCCGCTCGGACGTGGTCTGCGCGGGCGGTCACGGCGATGCCCTGCCGGCGCTGGACGCGCGGGACGGATCACCGAGGTGGAAGGTGTCCACGGGCGCCGAGGCGACCGCCCTCGCCCTGGCGGGCGCACCACCCTGTTCGCCGGCTCCGCGGCCCGGCGCGAGGGTTTCCGGGTCTGCGACGGGCGACGGCGGTGGCACCGTGACGCCGCCACCGCAGGAGTGCTGACCGGCGCCGGCCGCTCCCTGGCCGTCGGCGCCGAGCGGGCCGGCGTCTACGCCGTCCGGGCGGCCGACGGCTCGCAGGCCTGGGGCCGTCACATCGAGGGCGGCCCGGACGCGCCACGCACGGTGGCGGCCGGCGAGACCGTGTACGCGCGCGCGTCGGACCAGGTGCTCGCCCTGGACCTGAACGGCCGCGAGCGCTGGACCGCGCCCCTGGGCCACAGCGCCGGCGACGACCGGCACACCCCCGTCGTCCGCGGCCGCCGCCTCTGCATCCCCTCGGGCACCGGTGTCGCGGCCGTGGACATCACCCGCTGAACGACGCCGGTCCTAGTTGTCCAGGCCGATCGCGAACGCGGCCTCCAGGTCGTGCTGGGAGTACGTGCGGAACGCGACGTGCGTGTCCGTGGCCTCCACGCCCGGGATCTTGCTGATCCGGGCGGGGATGACCTCGGCCAGGTCCTCGTGCCGGCCGACCCGGACCATGGCGATCAGGTCGTAGGTGCCGGTGACCGAGAAGACCTCGCTGACGCTCTCCAGCGCGGCGATCTGCTCCGCGATCTCGGGGATCCGGTCCACGCTGGTCTTGATGAGGACGATCGCGGTGATCACGGCTGGTTCTCTCCCTCGGGTGCCGGAGCTGGGGCGGACCTCACTCTAGCCGCACGGCCGTAGCGGACCCACGCGTAGCCGAAGCCCAGCCCGAAGCCGACCAGGTGGGCCAGATACGCCACCCCGGGGCCGTCGGAGGCCTGCCCCGCCGCCGCCCACTGCAACGCCGCCCAGAACGGCAGCACGACCCACGCCGGGAAGCGCAGCGGCAGGAAGAACAGGAAGGGAAGAAGACTGGTCACGCGGGCGCGTGGGAACAGGTAGAGGAACGCTCCGAGGACCGCCGAGATCGCCCCGGACGCGCCGACCAGCGACTGCTCGGAGGCGTCGTTGGCGGCCGCGTAGCCCAGCAGGGCCAGGTAGCCGCAGCCCACGTAGAAGAGGGTGAACTCCACCCGGCCCATCCGTTCCTCGGTCATCACGCCGAAGACGAAGAGGAAGAGCATGTTGCCGAGCAGATGCACCCAGCTGCCGTGCACGAACAGGGCCGTGGCGGGAGTGAGGGCGGCGCGCGCCGGTCGGGCGAACAGCTCGGCCGGCACCACGCCCCAGCGCCGGAAGTACGCCCGCTGCGCGGCGAGCAGCGCGTCCCCGGAGCCGTACCCCGGGGTGAGCCCCGAGGCCGGGCCCAGGGCGAAGAGCAGACAGCACAGACCGATGAGGACGTATGTCATGGGCGCCGGCGCGTTCCGGACCGCTCTGAGGGCCCTGCCGGCCGCCGTGCTCCACTCGCTGATCATGAACACAGAGCATGACGTAACGGGACGCAAGCCGACAGACCGCCTCGCCGCCGTGGACGGACGGGCGGCGAGTCCCCGGCAGGCCGTAGGGTTACGGCCACACGCGTCGGCCGGCGGCGCGGGAGCGAGACGAGAAGGAAGCGGACAGCCACGATGACGGTTCCCCTGCCGACCGCGACGACCCGTTGGCGCTGCACCCTGTGCGGCAACCTCACGCGGTTCGACGTGACCCGTTCCTCGAAGGTCGTCGAGTACGTCCACCTCGACCTGGCGGGCGAGCCGACGGTGGAGGAGCGCGAGGTGGTCAGTGAGACCATCGAGTCGGTGCGCTGTCGCTGGTGCAACGCGGTGGACCAGGTGGAACTCGTGGACAGGCCGGGTGCCGGCTCCTGAGCGGGGCGGCCCGCAGAAGCGCAGTGGAAGCGACGCGGTGGAAGTGACGCCGTAGAAGTGAAGTAGTGGGGTGTGACGGATGGTGGAGACCGCAGGCGGGGGGCCGGGCGACGGCACCGCTGAGGTGCTTGACCGTCCGCTGCCCGACGGCGTGCGCCGGCGGGTCGTGCAGATCGTCTCGGACGGCTTCGGCGGGCTGACCGTGGCGGAACTGCCCGCCCAGCTGCGGCAGTACGCCCGGTTCGCCCCCAATCGCCGGGCGAAGTTCGCCGGGAACGCGATGGCGGCGGCGCTGGAGACCGATCCGCTGTTCCGGCAGCGGATCGGGGAGAAGTTCAGAGAGGCCCAGCCGGAACTCGCCGGCGCCCTGGACTCCGGCTCCCCGCCCCCGGCCGCGGATCCGCTCGACGTCGCGGCCGCGGCCTACGTGCTGCGCCCGGCGGGCTGGGTGAAGCTCGTCACCGCGGCCGGCGAGGAGGCCCAGCGCGCGGACGCCGAGCGGGCGGACGAGGAGAGCCGAGCGGAGCTGGAACGGCTGCGCGCCGAGCTGACCCAGGCCCGCGACCACACCCGCGCCGAGACCGAACGGCTGCGTACGGAGCTGGAGTCGGCGAAGAAGGAAGCCGAATCGCTTCACCGCAAACTCCGGGCCGCCCTCAGCGACGTCAAGCGCGGCGAGGCGGCCCTGCGCAAGGTTCAGGGCGAGAGCGACGCCGTACGCACGGAGGCCCACCGGCAGGTGTCGGCCGCCGAGAGCGAGTCCCGCCGGCTCAAGGCCCGCCTGGGCGAGGCGGAGGCCGCGCTGGAGGCCACCCGCCGCGCGGCCCGCGAGGGCCGCAGCGTGGAGGACATGCGGGTGCGGCTGCTGCTGGACACCCTGCTGGAGGCCACCCAGGGGCTGCGCCGTGAACTCGCCCTGCCTCCGGTGTCCGTGCGGCCCGCCGAGACGGTCGACGCGGTCGAACCCGGACGAATGACCCCGAAGGACATCGCGGCGCGCGCCCTGTCGGAGCACGACCCGGCCATCCTCGACCAGTTGCTCGCGCTGCCCCAGGCGCATCTGGTGGTCGACGGCTACAACGTCACCAAGACCGGCTATCCGCAGATGCCGCTGGAGAAGCAGCGGCTCAGGCTGCTCGGCCAGCTGTCGGCGCTGGCCGCCCAGACCGGCGCCGAGGTGACGTGTGTCTTCGACGGCGCCGAACTGGCCGCCCCGGTGCTGCTCGCGCCGCCGCGCGGGGTCAGGGTGCTGTTCTCCAAGCCGGGCGTCACGGCGGACGAGCTGATCCGCCAGCTCGTGCGCGCGGAGCCGCCGGGCCGTCCGGTCATCGTGGCCTCCACCGACCGGGAGGTGGCCGACGGGGTCGCCAAGGTGGGCGCCCGTCCTGTCGCCTCTGCGGTGCTTCTCAAGCGGTTGTCCTGAAGGTCCAACGGGCATAGCTAATGCCCGAATTGGCCGTATCGTCACACAACGTAGTGTCAATCGCGGATCACTGCATGTGAGTTCTGTGCAAAGAATGCATTGCGTGACAGGATTTTCTGCTGAGAGGATTTGAACTGATCACAGCTGGGTCACTAGGGTCTGGGCTCGAACCTCCGAACGGGTGATCACTCACTCACTCACAAGAAGGAGTTCGTCCTCCGTGGCGTCCCACCGTCGACCCAAGCAGCAGAGTCGCGCCCGCGTGACCGTGCTGACCACCGCAGCCGCCGCAGCCGTCGTCCTGAGCGCGAACGCCGCCAATGCCGCGCCGAAGCTCAGCAAGGACCAGGTCAAGGCCAAGGTCGACAAGCTGTACGAGGAGGCCGAGCAGGCCACCGAGAAGTACAACGGGGCGAAGGAGAAGCAGCAGAAGCTGCAGAAGGAAATATCCACGATCCAGGACAACGTCGCCCGCGGCCAGCAGGACCTGAACAAGCTGCGCGACGGCCTGGGCTCGCTGGCCACCTCGCAGTACCGCTCCGGTGGCATCGACCCCTCGGTCCAGCTGTTCCTGTCCTCCAACCCGGACGACTTCCTGGACAAGGCCTCCACGCTCGACCAGTTGAGTGCCCAGCAGGTCGACTCCCTGAAGAAGATCCAGGACAAACAGCGCGAACTGGCCCAGGAACGCGCCGAGGCCACCGAGAAGCTCAAGGACCTCTCCTCCACGCGCACCCAGCTGGAGAAGAAGAAGAAAGAGGTCCAGGGCAAGCTCGCCGAGGCGCAGCAGCTCCTCAACACCCTGACGGCCAAGGAGAAGGCGGCCCTGGCCGCCCAGCAGCAGCGGGCCGACCGCTCCTCCAGCGCGCGCGTGAACCTCGGCGACACCCCGCCGGCCTCCGATCGTGCCGGTGCGGCGTTCTCCGCCGCCCAGAGCCAGATCGGCAAGCCCTACGTCTACGGCGCCACCGGCCCGTCCTCCTTCGACTGCTCGGGCCTGACCTCCTGGGCCTACGCCCAGGCCGGCGTCTCCATCCCGCGCACCTCGGAGCAGCAGGCGAACATCGGCACCCGGATCAGCTCGGCCAACGACCTGCAGGTCGGCGACCTGGTGTTCTTCTACGGCGACCTGCACCACGTGGGCCTGTACGCCGGCAACGGCCAGGTGCTGCACGCCCCGCACACCGGTGCCGTGGTCCGCTACGAGGCGATGGCCGACATGCCGTTCCAGTTCGGCGTCCGGGTCTGAGCAAACACCGACACCCGGAAACGGTGACGTCCGAACGGGCGAATCCCGCGGACCGAGGCTGACTCCACGCCCCGCCACTGACCTGCGTCAGCGGCGGGGCGTCACCCGTTGTTGCCGTCGCCGGCTTTGGTCGGCGCCCTTTCCTGCGGCTACTGTCTGCCGCGTTTCCCCGGCGCCGGGGCCTCCCCGTCCCCAGGCGCCGGGGGAGCGGTATCCGTCCGCCAGCAGAAGGACTGCCGTGGGGTCTCATCGCCGCCTTGCCTCGTCCGGGTTCGACCGGGGTGCCGCCGCCCTGTGCGTGCTGTCGGCCGCCGCCGCCGCGCTCGGTGCCGTACCGGCGCACGCGGCGCCGCACGAGGGTGCCCGTGCCGAGGTGGACCGGCTCTACCAGGAGGCCGAGCAGGCGACCCAGGCCTACGACAAGGCCCAGGAGCAGGAGGGCGCGCTGCGCCGCGAGGTGCAGGGCGCCCAGGACCACGTCGCACGGCTGCAGCAGCACATCAACACCCTGCGCGAGCAGCTCGGTTCGCTGGCGGGCGCCCAGTACCGCGCGGGCGCCGTCGACCCGGCCGTGGCGCTGCTCCTCTCCGACGACCCCGCCGAGTACCTCGACAAGGCGTCCACCCTCGACCGCATCGGCGCCCAGCAGGTCGACCGGCTGCGGGAGTTGCGCTCCGCGCTGCGGGGCCTCGCCCAGGAGCGTGCGGAGGCGGCCGGGAAGCTCGGCGCGCTGGAGGGCAGCCGCAAGGCGGTGGCCGCGCACAAGCGGACCGTGGAGACCAAGCTCGCCAGGGCCCGGCAGCTGCTCAACTCCATGTCCGCCGCCGACCGCGCCGCCTACCACCGGGCCTCGCGCTCCGACGGCCCCGACCGCCTCGACCTGCCCGACCTGCCGGACCTGGCCGGTGCCGTGCTGCCCGACGCCCGCGCCGCCGCCGCGGTGGCCGCCGCCCGCTCCGCCCTCGGCCGCCCGTACGTGTGGGGCTCCAACGGCCCCTCGGGCTTCGACTGCTCGGGCCTGATGCAGTGGGCGTACGCGCACGCCGGGATCCAGCTGCCGCGTACCTCGCAGGAGCAGCGCTTCGCCGGCCGGCAGATCCCGCTGTCCGAGGCCCGCCCCGGCGACCTGGTGGTCTACCGCTCCGACGCCAGCCATGTGGGGATGTACGTCGGCAACGGCCAGGTCATCCACGCGCCCTATCCGGGAGCGGCGGTGCGCTACGACCCGGTCGGGATGATGCCGATCTCCTCGGTGACCCGGCCCTGACCGCGCCGCTCACCGTTACGATCGGGAAATGGCTGGTCGCAGACGGGGGTGGAGCATCGGGGCGGTGGTCCTCGGTCTGCTGCTGCCCCTGACCGGGTGCGGTGGCGCGGGGACCGACGCCGCCCGCGCCGAGGTGCAGCACCTGCTCGACCGGCGCTCCGCCGCCCTCCTCGGCCACGACGAGACGGCGTACGGCGCGACGGGCAGCCGGACCCAGTACACCCGGCTGCGCGCCCTCCCGCTGGCCTCCTGGAGCTACCAGGTCACCGCCCTGCGCCGCACCTCGTCCGGCGCCACCGCCGACGCCGACCTGAACTTCCGCGTCGCCGGCTACGACAGGGCCCCGGTCGACGTCCGGCGCACCCTCGCCCTCGGCCGCACCGCCGACGGCGCGTGGTACGTCACCTCCGACAGTCCCGCGAAGGGCGCCGGGCAGCAGTTGTGGGACCAGGGCCCGGTGACCGCCGTGAAGGGCGCGCACAGCCTGGTGCTGGGCACCGGCCGGACGGCCGCGCTGCGCGGTTACGCCGCACTGGCCGACCGCGCCGTCCCGGCCGTGTCCCGGGCCTGGGGCACCGGCTGGAGCCGCCATGTCGTCGTCCTCGTCCCGCGGTCCCTGCAGGCGATGGGGGCACTGCTCGGCTCGCCCGCCGCCAACTACCGGGGCATCGCGGCCGTCACCACCGGTGAGGCGGGGGGCTCCGGCCGGGCGCCCGCGGACCGGGTGGTCGTCAACCCGGAGGCGTACGCCGCCCTCGGTGACATCGGCAAGCAGGTGGTGCTCACCCATGAGACCACCCATGTGGCCACCCGCGCCCACACCACCGCCGCCACCCCGCTGTGGCTCTCCGAGGGCTATGCCGACTGGATCGGCTATCTCGGCACCGGCCGCACCCCCACCGAGGCCGCGCCGGAACTGTCCCGCGCCGTCCAGGACGGCCACGCCCCCACGAGGCTCCCCTCCGACAAGGACTTCGGCTTCACCAGCGACCCGGCCGAGCTGGCGCAGGCCTACGAGGGCGGCTGGCTGGCGTGCCGGATGATCGCCGCCCACTGGGGCACCACCCGGCTCGGCGCCTTCTACCGCGCCGTGGGCGCCCACGACAAGCGGGCGGGCGCGGTCGAGGACGCCCTGAAGAAGGTGCTCGGCACCACGCCGGAGGCGCTCACCGAGCGGTGGCGCGCCTACGTCAGGACGCAGCTCGGCTGAGCGTCTCGACGGCCTCGCGCAGCCAGGCCCGCTCCGCCTTCGCGGTGGCCCGCGCGACCCGCAGCATGCCCTCGCGGAACAGGTCCCCCGCCTCCTCGGCCCGCACCGGCTCGCCCTCCCGGTAGAAGAAGCTGGCCGGCGTCTCCAGGAAGTCCAGCCGGCGGCGCAGTACCGCGGCCTGCTCGGCGGGATCGTCCAGGTGCCGCAGGAAGGCCAGCAGCGTGTTGAAGCGGACCTGGTCGGTGATCTCCGCCTGCTTCGGGCCGCGCAACCGCGCGAGCAGCTCCTTCCGTCCCTCGCCGGTCAGGGACAGCACCCGCCGCGGGGCGGCGCTCGCGCCGTCCTCGGTGCGCTGGTCGAGCAGCCCGGCGGCGAGGAGCCGGTTGATCGCCGGGTACAGGGCGCCGTCGCTGACCGGGCGGACATGGCCGCTCAGCGCCCTGATGCGTTCCTTCAGCTCGTAACCGTGCAGCGGTTCCCCGGCGAGGAAGCCGAGGATCGACAACTCCAGCACGCGTTCTCCTCCTTGCGGCGACCCCGGACACCATGCTACCTCTGATCGAGCTACCTCGAAACGAGGTAGCTCGAAACGAGGGGATCCGCGTGTGAACGCCCACCGCAAGCAGCTCATGGCACTGGCCCGGCCCGTCTACCTCTCCCTGCTCGCCTCGGTCGCTTCCGGGATCATCAACACCGTCTGGGTCTCCCGGCTCGGCGGTGCCGCCGTGGCCGCCGTCGCCGTCGCCACCACCACCGAGAACGTGCTCCTCGGCGTCGCGCTGGTCTTCGCCTCCGGTACGACCGTGCTGGTGGCGCACGCCCGAGGAGCCCGGGACCCGGCCGCCGTACGTGCCGCCGTGCGGGGCGGCTGGGCGCTGTGCGGCCTGGTGACGCCGGTCGTCGCGGCAGGCGGTCTGCTGCTGCGCGCGCCCCTGGCCGGCCTGGTCCTCGGCGGTCACGGCGGAGCGGCCACCGGCCTGGCCACCGCCTACTTCGCGATCTCCCTGCCCGGCATGGCCGTCTTCTTCGCCCAGCAGCTCGTCGACGGCATCCTCAAGGGCGCCGGCGACACCCGCACGCCGATGCGGCTCGCCCTGCTCGCCAACGGGCTGATCCTGCTGTGCGACCCCGTCCTCATCCACCTCCATGGCGTGCGGGGTGCCGCCGCCTCCACCGTGCTGTGCCGCTGCGTGGCCCTCGCCGTGGGCCTGCGTGCCCTGCGCGGCAACCCCCTGCTGCGGACGGCGGCCGGCACCGCGCCCGCCGGGCCCGTCGGCGCCGCCCTGCGCCGTACCCTCACCACCGGTCTGCCCATGTCCGCCGACTTCACCGTGCGCCAGGGCGGATCCCTCGTGCTGGTGGCGATCGTGGCCAGGCTCGGGGTGACGGCGGTGGCCGCCTACGCCATCGGCTACAAGACCATGTACGTCGCCACCATGGCCTTCTACGCCGTACGGCAGGCCGCGGCGATCCACACCGCCCACGCCAGGGGCGCGGGCGCGGACGCGCGGCGCGACATCGGCCGGCAGGCGGTGCTGGTCTCCGGGGCCCTGGGCCTGACCGCCTCCGTCCTGTTCGCCGTGACGGCACCCTGGATCATGGCCGCCTTCGGCGCCGGACCCGAGGTCGCCCGCCAGGGCGCGCTGTTCCTGCGCTGCGTCGGCCCCTTTCTGCTGCTGATGGCCTGCTTCATCGCGCTCGGCGGTGTCTTCGAGGGCGGTGGGGGAGCACCAGCGCTGCTGCGGATCACGCTGCTCGGCACGGCCGTGCAGCTGCCCCTGGCGTACGCCCTGTGCGGCCTCGGCCTGCCCGGTGTCTGTCTGGCGCAGGCGCTCGCGATGGCCGTGCAGTGCGGGGCGGTGGCGGCACTGCTGCGGCGGTCCGGGCGCCGCGAGGAGCCCGTGGCCGCCCTGGTGCGCGCGGGCTGAGTCAGGGGGAGACCGGGGTCCGCCGGGGCCGGGCGGGCCGGGGCGGCAGCGGGGCGGTGGGGGCCGGCGGCACGGTCGAGCGCCACAGCCGGCGGGCCGCCGAGAGCGAGGCCACGACCAGCAGGCCGTTGCGCGCCACCAACAGCAGGACGCCGTACCGGTCGCTCACCACCACGTGCGAGAAGCCGAGCGGGAACTCCAGGACCGTCACGAAGGACGCGGCCAGCACCATCAGCGCGGGCGCCCCCATCCGGCTCGCCCGGTACGACCCGCACACCGCGGCCAGGCCGATCAGCCACACCAGGTACTGCGGGCTGATCACCCGGCTGGTGACCGTGAACAGCAGCACCGCGGTGAAGGCGGCGTCCGCCGGCATGTGCGGCACGGGGCGGGTCACGCGCAGCCGCCACAGCAGCAGCCAGCAGAACGCGGCCCCGGTCAGCGCCAGCGCCGCCGCGCTGACCTGGTCCACATGCGGACCGAGGAACTCGATCGACCCGTAGTTCAGCAGCACCTGCCCCTGCCAGCCGAAGTGCCGGGCCACATGGAAGACCAGGGCGCCCAGGGACTCCACCTCGGTGCCCCGCTCCCGCTGGAAGGTCAGGAAGGTGAAGGCGCCCGGCATGGACACCGCGAACAGCGCCGCCAGCCCGGCCGCCGTCACCGCCGCCGACGCCCACGCCCGCCGCCGCACGGCCCCCACCAGCAGCAGCGCCGGCCACACCTTCAGCAGCGCCCCGAACGCGGCCAGCGCGCCCATCACCCGTGGCCGCCGGGCCCCGGCGAGCAGCGCCGCCACGGCCACCGCGGTCACCATCACGTCGTAGCGGGCGTACACCGTCGGACCGAGCAGCGGTGCTCCCGCCACCCACACCCACGCGCCGCGCGGGGACCGGCCGGGGCGCCGGCACGGCCCCAGCAGCAGCGCGAGCACGACCAGGTCGGCGAGGAACGCCAGCACGAAGAAGGCGTGCGTGTAGGACAGGAAGGGCAGGACGGCGGGGGAGAGGATCGCCAGGGCGGCGGCCGGCGGGTACTGCCAGGTCACGTCGTCCAGCGGAAACGTTCCTTGACGCAGTACCTCGTACCAGCCCCGGTAGATCACCGACACGTCCGAGGTGACGTCCGGGCCCGGGAAGACGAACACCTGGAAGACGAACAGCAGCAGCGCCGCACGGGTGACGGCCCAGGTCGCCAGCGGCCATGACAGGGACCGCGCGGTGCCCTTCGTCTCCACGTGCTCCCCTGCCGTTCGATTTCCCGCGTCGATGGACGCGTCGCGTGACCATGATGTCCTGCCCGGCTGTGCGCCTGCCACAGACTCGGCCGCGCCCGCCCCATTGGGTAGGGTCGGCGGCGATGCACAGGACCCTCATCGTCACCAACGACTTCCCGCCCCGGCCGGGCGGTATCCAGGCATTCCTGCACAACATGGCCCTCCGCCTGGACCCCGGCCGGCTGGTCGTCTACGCCTCCACCTGGAAGCGCGGCCGGGAGGGCGCCGAGGCCACCGCAGCCTTCGACGCCGAGCAGCCCTTCACCGTCGTACGCGACCGTACGACCATGCTGCTGCCCACCCCGCGGGCGACCCGGCGGGCGGTGGAGCTGCTGCGCGAGCACGGCTGCACCTCGGTGTGGTTCGGCGCGGCGGCCCCGCTCGGCCTCATGGCCCCGGCACTGCGCGGGGCGGGGGCCGAACGGCTGGTGGCCACCACCCACGGCCACGAGGCCGGCTGGGCCCAGCTGCCCGCCGCCCGGCAGCTGCTGGGCCGGATCGGTGAATCGACGGACACGCTCACCTATCTGGGTGAGTACACCCGCTCCCGCATCGCCACCGCGCTCACCCCCGACGCGGCCCGGCGGATGGTCCAGCTGCCGCCCGGGGTCGACGAGAAGACCTTCCACCCCGCCTCCGGCGGCGACGAGATCCGCGCCCGCCTCGGCCTCACCGACCGCCCGGTCGTGGTCTGCGTCTCCCGCCTGGTCCCGCGCAAGGGCCAGGACACCCTCATCCGGGCCATGCCGCGCATCCTCGCCGCCGAGCCGGACACCGTCCTGCTGATCGTGGGCGGCGGACCGTACGAGCGGGATCTGCGGCGGATGGCGGCCGAGACCGGGGTGGGCGACAGCGTGCGCTTCACCGGCGCCGTCCCCTGGTCCGAGCTCCCCGCCCACTACGGCGCGGGCGACGTCTTCGCCATGCCCTGCCGCACACGGCGGGGCGGCCTGGACGTGGAGGGCCTGGGCATCGTCTACCTGGAGGCCTCCGCGACGGGCCTGCCGGTCGTCGCCGGCGACTCGGGCGGCGCCCCGGACGCGGTGCTGGACGGTGAGACCGGCTGGGTGGTCAGGGGAGGCTCCCCCGAGGAGGCCGCCGACCGCATCGTGCCCCTGCTGGGCGACCCCGAGCTGCGCCGCCGCATGGGCGAGCGGGGCAGACAGTGGGTCGAGGAGAAGTGGCGCTGGGACCTGCTCGCGGAGAGGTTGAAGGCACTGCTGTAGTGCGGCGGCCCGCACGGGGCGCGGGGCTGTGTCCATATGCGGCTCCGCCGCGTGGGCGCGATCAGCCCGCACGGCCCGCAGCCGCTGACGACGCGCACCCACCCCTTCATGCGGCGCCTCTTGGCGGAACCCCGTAATCCGCCCATGCTGCGCCCATGACAGCAAACCTGATGCGACGTCAGCTGACGCGACGTCACATACTCGGTATGGCAGCGCTGCAGACAGCGGCTGCCCTCGGCTTCACCCGCATAGGACTCCAGTCGGCCCGGGCCGCCGAGCCCGACGCGGTCGAGTCCGCGCCCGCGATCGTCATCGGCTCCGGCTACGGCGGCGCCGTGGCCGCCCTCCGCCTCGGCCAGGCCGGCATCCGCACCCTCGTCCTCGAAATGGGCCGGCTCTGGAACACCGCCGGCAGCGACGGCAAGGTCTTCTGCTCCACCTCGGCCCCCGACCAGCGCTCCATGTGGTTCCGCACCCGCACCGAGGCCCCGCTCGCCACCTTCCTCTGGCTGGACGTGGTCAACAAGGACATCAGCCCCTACCCCGGCGCCCTGGACCGCGTGCACTACGACCACATGTCCGTCTACGTCGGCCGCGGCGTCGGCGGCGGCTCCCTCGTCAACGGCGGCATGGCGGTCACGCCCCTGAAGTCGTACTTCACCGAGCAGTTCCCGACCGTGGACGCCGACGAGATGTACGGCACCTACTACCCGCGCGCCCGCGCCATGCTCGGCGTCAACACCATCGACCCGGCGTGGTTCGAGTCCACCGAGTGGTACCGCTTCACCCGCACCTCCCGGAAGGCCGCCCGCAACGCGGGCCTGAAGACCACCTTCGTGCCGAACGTCTACGACTTCGGCTACATGCAGCAGGAAGCCGCCGGTACGGCCACGAAGTCCGCGCTCGCCGGCGAGGTCATCTACGGCAACAACCACGGCAAGCGCAGCCTCGACAAGACCTACTGGGCCGCGGCCCTCGGCACCGGGAACGTCACCCTCCACACCCTGGAGCGGGTGAAGTCCGTCAGCCGGGCGGGCGACGGCTCGTACGTCCTGACCGCCGACCGGATCGACACCACCGGTACGGTCGTCGAGACCAAGCGGTACAGCTGCACCTACCTGTTCCTCGGCGGCGGCAGCGTCGGCACCACCGAACTCCTCGTCCGCGCCCGGGACACCGGCACCCTGCCCGACCTGGACCCCGCCGTCGGCGCGGGCTGGGGCACCAACGGCAACACCATGCTCGGCCGCGCCAACCACGTCTGGGACACCGTCGGTGCCGACGAGGCCACCATGCCGGTGATGGGCATCGACGACTGGGCCAACACCGACAACCCGGTCTTCGCCGAGATCGCCCCGCTGCCCATGGGGTTCGAGCACTGGATCAGCCTCTACCTGGCGATCACCAAGAACCCGGAACGGGCGTCCTTCACCTACGACCCGGCCTCCGGCGCGGTGAAGCTCGGCTGGCGGGCCGACCAGAGCGCGGTGTCGGTGGCCATGGCCAAGAAGCTCTTCGACCGCATCAACCTGGCCAACCTCACGATCTACCGGTACGACCTGTTCGGCTCGGCCGGCAAGGTCTTCGCCGACGACTTCACGTACCACCCCCTCGGCGGCTGCGTCCTCGGGAAGGCGACCGACGACTACGGCCGGGTGAAGGGGTACCCGCGGCTCTACGTCACCGACGGCTCGCTCGTGCCCGGCAACATCGGCGTGAACCCCTTCGTCACCATCACCGCGCTCGCCGAACGCACGATGGCGCGGGTCCTCGTCGAGGACACCGCGCCATGACACTCCGTCAGTACCGCCGAGAGGGGCCCTACTTGGTGTAGATCGCCTCGATCTCGTCCGCGTAGTCCTTCGCCACCACGTTCCGCTTGAGCTTCAGCGACGGGGTGAGGTGGCCCGACTCCTCCGTGAACTGGGAGGGCAGAATGCGGAACTTCCGCACCGATTCCGCCTTCGACACCGCGGCGTTGCCGTCGTCGACCGCCGCCTGGATCGCCGCCAGCAGATCCGGGTCGTCCTTCAGCGACGCCGCGGTGACACCCGCGGGCTTGCCGTGCTCGGCGGCCCAACGGCCCAGGAACTCCTCGTCGATGGTGACCAGCGCGCCCACGAACGGCCGCCCGTCGCCCACCACCATGCACTCCGCGACCAGCGCGTGCGCCCGGATCCGGTCCTCGATCACCGCCGGAGCCACGTTCTTGCCGCCCGCGGTGACGATGATCTCCTTCTTCCGGCCGGTGATCTTGAGGTAGCCGTCCTCGTCCAGCGTGCCGATGTCACCGGTGTGGAACCAGCCGTCGGCCAGCGCCTCCGCGGTCGCGCCCGGGTTGTTCCAGTACTCCTTGAACAGGTGCTCGCCGTGCAGCAGCACCTCGCCGTCGTCCGCTATCCGCACCACCGAGCCCGGCAGCGGCTGGCCGACCGTGCCGATCTTCTGCCGGTCCCACGGGTTGAACGCGGTCGCCGCGCAGGACTCGGTCAGGCCGTAGCCCTCCAGCACCGTGAAGCCGATGCCCCGGAAGAAGTGGCCGAGCCGCTCGCCCAGCGGGGCGCCGCCGGAGATGGCGTACTCGCCCCGGCCGCCGAGGACCGCGCGCAGCTTGCTGTAGACCAGCTTGTCGAAGACCTTGTGCTTGACCTTCAGGCCGAACGCCGGGCCGGACGGGCTGTCCAGCGCCTTGCTGTAGGCGATCGCGGTGTCCGCGGCCTTGTCGAAGATCGCGCCCTTGCCGTCCGCCTGCGCCTTGGCCCGCGCCGAGTTGTAGACCTTCTCGAAGACCCGCGGGACACCGAGGACCAGCGTCGGCCGGAAGGCGGCCAGCTCGTCGGTGAGGTGCTTGATGTCCGGGACGCAGCCCAGCTTGATCGGCGCCATCATCGGGGCGATCTGCACGAGCCGGCCGAAGACGTGCGCGAGCGGCAGGAAGAGCAGCACCGAACACTCGCCGGTACGGAACAGCGGGCGCAGCCGCTCCACGATGTTGCCGCACTCCGCGAAGAAGCTGCGGTGGGTGAGCACACAGCCCTTGGGGCGGCCGGTCGTACCGCTCGTGTACACGATGGTCGCCGGGTCGTCGGCCCTGGCGAGCGAGCTGCGCTCCTCGACCGTCTCGTCCGACACGTCCTGCCCGAGCCGGCCCAGCTCCTCCACGCCCCCGGCCTCGATCTGCCAGACGTGCTTGAGCGCGGGCAGCGACTCGCGCACCGACTCCACGGCCGCCGCGTGGTTGTCGAGCTCCACGACGCACGCCGTCGCGCCCGAGTCGGACAGGATCCACTGCACCTGCTCCGGCGAGCTGGTCTCGTACACCGGCACCGTGACCGCGCCCGCGCTCCAGATCGCGAAGTCCATGAGCGTCCACTCGTAGCGGGTGCGGGACATCAGTCCCACCCGGTCGCCCGGCTGCACCCCGGCGGCGATGAGGCCCTTGGCGGCGGTGTGCACCTCGGCCAGGAACTCCCGGGCCGTCACGTCCTGCCAGGCACCGCCGGACTTGCGGGAGATGACGGCGACGTCGGGATGCTGCGCGGCGTTTCTGCGGACGATGTCGGTCAGGTTGCCGTCGGCAGGGACCTCGTACAAAGCCGGAAGGCTGAACTCGCGCAAGACTGCTGCTCCTCATAGGGCGCCGGCGCCACGACACTGTGTGATGCGACGGTGCGGTCCAAGGCTCGGGCTGGTGCTCGGGTCTTCGGTCGTTGAAATCCAGAGCACGACTGGACGGCCCGGACGTTACCCGCCGGTATGGCGATCCCGACAGGGGGTTCCGGTGAGATGTTCGCTGCGTCACACATGTTGGCGTTCCTTCGCGCACAGTAGTCCACGCCCGAACCGACCGGCGAGTAACCGCAGGCCGGACCGACACTGTTCACGCACATCCCACGGGCCTACGCTTGATCGCCATGGCATCCACACGCTCCGGCAACCGAAGGACGCGCGTGCACGTCGTCAGTGACGTGCACGGCAACGCCCGTGACCTGGCCCGGGCCGGCGAGGGTGCCGACGCCCTGATCTGCCTGGGCGACCTCGTCCTCTTCCTCGACTACGCCGACCACTCGCGCGGCATCTTCCCGGACCTGTTCGGCAAGGAGAACGCCGACCGGATCGTCGAGCTGCGCACCGCCCGCCGCTTCGCGGAGGCCCGGGAGTTCGGCGCCCGGCTGTGGGGCGGCATCGGCACCGACCGGGCCGGGGCCATCGAGAAGGCGGTCCGCAGGCAGTACGCCGAGCTGTTCGCCGCGTTCCCCACCCCGACGTACGCCACCTACGGCAACGTCGACATGCCGCCCCTGTGGCGGGAGTACGCCCGGCCGGGCACCACCGTCCTCGACGGCCAGCGGGTGGAGATCGGCGGCTGGACCTTCGGCTTCGTCGGCGGCGGCCTGCGCACCCCCATGCGGACGCCGTACGAGATCGGTGACGAGGAGTACGCCGCGAAGATCGAGGCGGTCGGCGAGGTCGACGTGCTGTGCACCCACATCCCGCCGGAGGTCCCCGAGCTGGTCTACGACACCGTCGCCCGCCGCTTCGAACGCGGCAGCCGCGCCCTGCTGGCCGCGATCCGCCGGACGAAGCCCCGCTACTCGCTCTTCGGACACGTCCACCAGCCCCTCACCCCCCGGATGCGGATCGGCGCGACCGAGTGCGTGAACGTGGGCCACTTCGCCGGGACGGGCCGGCCCTGGGCGCTCGAATGGTGATCAACAGGCCATGGATGGTCGTCGGCAGGCCATGGACGGTGACCGGCGGGACATGGGTGAAGGCGGCAGGTCGGCGGCGCGGTAGCCTTCACGCTGCACACACGTGCGCACACGACCTCTGTACCGGCCCGCATCTGGAGGAGCCACGGCGATGGCGGAACACACCAGCTCGAGCATCACGATCGAGGCGGCACCGGCCGACGTCATGGGGGTGATCGCCGACTTCGCCCGCTACCCGGACTGGACGGGCGAGGTGAAGGAGGCGGAGGTCCTCAGGACCGACGACCAGGGCCGCGCCGAGCAGGTCCGCCTCGTCATGGACGCGGGGGCGATCAAGGACGACCAGACGCTGGCCTACACCTGGACCGGCGGCAACGAGGTCTCCTGGACCCTGGTCAAGTCCCAGATGCTCCGCTCGCTCGACGGCTCGTACATCCTCAAGCCCGCGGGCCCCGCCACGACCGAGGTCACCTACCTCCTCACGGTCGACGTCAAGATCCCCATGCTCGGCATGATCAAGCGCAAGGCGGAGAAGGTCATCATCGACCGCGCCCTGGCGGGCCTGAAGAAGAGGGTGGAGTCGGGGGAGAAGTAGTCACCCCGGTCCGGCACCCGCGCACGGCGGTACCGTTCAGCCTCATGCGCACCATCCTGATCACGGGCCCAGGCGGCAGCGGTCGTACGACCATCGCTGCCGCCACCGCACTGCGCGCCGCAGCCGACGGCACCCGCACCCTCCTGCTCGGCGCCGACCACACCGACACCCTGGGCGCCGCACTGGGCTCCGCGACCGGACCGGCCCCCGTCGAGGCCGCCGCGAACCTCACCGCCTGGCGCCCGGACGCCGCCGAACGCTTCCGCCAGGACCTCACCGCCTTCCAGAGCCGCGCCGCGAACGTCCTGGACCTGCTCGGCGCCGCCCGGCTGGACGCCGAGGAGGTCACCCCGCTGCCCGGCGCCGGGGAGCTGTCCTTCCTGCGCGCCCTGCGGGACGCCGCCCTCTGCGAGCGCTACGACCTCCTCGTCGTCGACCTCCCGCCCCTGCCGCAGGCCCTCGCCCTGCTCGCCCTCCCCGAGGAGCTGCGCCGCTACCTGCGCCGTCTGCTCCCGCCCGAGCGGCAGGCGGCCCGCGCCCTGCGCCCCGTCCTCGGCCGGCTGGCCGGCGTCCCCATGCCCGCCGACTGGCTGTACGAGACCGCGGCCCGCTGGGACGTCGAACTGGCCGCCGTAGAGGCCGTCCTCGCCGACCGGGACACCGTCGTACGCCTGGTCGCCGAACCCGGCCCGGCCGGTGCCGACGCCGTACGCGCCGCCGGCCTCGGCCTCGCCCTGCGCGCCCTGCGCACCGAGGCCCTGATCGCCAACCGCGTCCTGCCCGAGGCCACCGGCGACAGCTGGTTCTCCTCCCTCCTCGCCCAGCAGCGCAAGACGCTCGCCGACTGGCAGGACGAGCCGTACGACGTCCACCCCGTCCCCCACCTCGGGCGCGACCCGCGCGGCACCGACGACCTCGGCGCCCTCGACCTGCCCGCCGTCAACCCGTCGCCCGCCCCGCCCGAGTGGCCCGTCGCCGACCGGATCGCCGAGGACGGCGTGCTGGTCTGGCACATCCCGCTGCCCGGCGCGATACGGGACGAGCTGGACCTGATCCGGCGCGGCGACGAACTCGTCATCACCGCCGGACCCTTCCGCCGGCTCGTGCCGCTGCCGTCCGCCCTGCGCCGCTGCACCGTCGCCGGCGCCGCCCTGCGCGAGGGCGAGCTGCGCATCCGCTTCGCCCCGGACCCCGGCCTGTGGCCCGCCGGCGGACGGTGAACCGGATACGGCCGTTCAGGTAACGTCGTAAAGGCGAACCGTAGTCAGGAGTCCGCCATGAGCGAAGAGCGTCCCGCATCCGACTCGTCCGAGGAGCAGGGCCGGGCGGCCGACGCCGACGCCTGGGCCACGGCCTGCGCCGAGGACCTCGCCGCCGAGAAGGCCCGCCGCCGCACCGAGTACGGCCCGGAGCCGGGCTCGGCCGCCGAGGAACTGAAGAAACTCGTGGACACGGTGGCCGACAAGCTCTCCGGCCTCTCGTCACCGCTCCTCGGCAGCCTCGCCGGACCGGCCGCCCAGCAGGTGGTGCGCCAGGTCGTCCAGCAGGCCAAGGCCGCCGTCGAGCCCGTCATAGACCGCAACCCCGACGTCTTCGACCACCTGGCCGCGGCCGGCGGTGAACTGCTCGCCGCCTACCGCTCGGCCGTCCAGGCGCAGGAGCAGCGCTGGACCGCCCGCACGGCCGACGACCTCACCCGCGAGGGGCCGGACGGCCGGCACGACCGGGGCGAGGGCACCGGCCCGGGGGAACGTATCGACCTGGACTGAAGCCCTTCTCCAGCAGGGCCTCGGGTACGGTTGGCCGTAGCGGGGCTCGACCGAAACTGAGGGATTCATGGGACTCACCATCGGCGTCGACATCGGCGGCACCAAGATCGCGGCCGGCGTGGTCGACGAGGAAGGCAACATCCTCTCGACCTTCAAGGTGCCGACCCCCACCACGCCCGAGGCCATCGTGGACGCCATCGCCTCGGCGGTGGAGGGCGCGCGCGCCGGACACGAGATCGTCGGCGTGGGTATCGGTGCGGCCGGTTACGTGAACCGGCAGCGCTCCACGGTGTACTTCGCGCCGAACATCGACTGGCGCCAGGAGCCGCTGAAGGAGAAGGTCGAGGCCCGCGTGGGCCTCCCGGTCGTGGTCGAGAACGACGCCAACGCCGCCGCCTGGGGCGAGTACAAATTCGGCGCCGGCAAGGGCCACCGCAACGTCATCTGCATCACGCTCGGCACCGGCCTCGGCGGCGGGATCATCATCGGCAACAAGCTGCGCCGGGGCCACTTCGGCGTGGCCGCGGAGTTCGGGCACATCCGGATGGTCCCGGACGGTCTGCTGTGCGGCTGCGGCTCGCAGGGCTGCTGGGAGCAGTACGCCTCCGGCCGTGCGCTCGTCAGGTACGCCAAGCAGCGCGCCAACGCCACCCCCGAGCACGCCGAGATCCTGCTCGGCCTCGGCGACGGCACCCCCGACGGCATCGAGGGCAAGCACATCTCCATGGCCGCCCGTCAGGGCGACCCGGTCGCCGTCGACTCCTACCGCGAGCTGGCCCGCTGGGCCGGTGCGGGCCTCGCGGACCTGGCCTCCCTCTTCGACCCGTCCGCGTTCATCGTCGGCGGCGGTCTGTCCGACGAGGGCGAACTGGTCCTCGACCCGATCCGCAAGTCCTACAAGCGCTGGCTGGTCGGCGGCAACTGGCGTCCGGTGGCCGACGTGATCGCGGCCCAGCTCGGCAACAAGGCGGGCCTGGTGGGCGCGGCCGACCTGGCCCGGGAGCCCGACCCGATCATGTGACGCTCGCTTCCCGGCCGCGGCCGCTGCGCCGACCTCAGGGGCGCGGGGAACCGCGCGACCAGCCATCCACCACCGGCGGTCGCGACGAACCCCGCGCCCCGAGTTGTTGGGCGCCCCCGCCCCGAGCGCGTCGTACATTGACGGCATGGCAACCCCCCTGCTCCCCAACTCCCGCACAGAAGCCGACGGTTCATCCGTCATCCGCGTCCTGAGCTACAACATCCGCTCGATGCGCGACGACACCGACGCCCTCGCGAGAGTGATCACCGCCTGCGCCCCCGACCTCGTCCTGATCCAGGAAGCCCCCCGCTTCTTCCGCTGGCGCAAGAAGCTCGCCCGGCTCGCCGCGGCCTGTGGCCAGGTGATCCTCACCGGCGGCGCCACCGCGGCGGGTCCGGCGATCCTCTGCTCGCTCCGGGCCACCGTGGAGCGGACGGAGGACCTCCTGCTGCCCCTCACCCCCGGCCTGCACCGGCGCGGCCTCGCCACCGCGGTGATCCGCTTCGGCGGGGCCCGGCTGGGCGTGATCAGCTGCCATCTGAGCCTGGACGACACGGAGCGGTACGCGCAGGCCGCCCTGCTCCTGGACCGTGTCGCCGCCCTGGGGGTGGAGCACGTCGTCGCCGGCGGCGACCTGAACGAGGGTCCCGAGGGCCCCGCCTTCCGCCTGGTCTCCGCGACCCTCAAGGACTGCCGGGCCGCCGCCCCCTGGGGCGGCGAGGAGACCTGGCCGCACAGCGAGCCCCCGGAGCGCATCGACGCCGTCTTCACGACGCAGGGCATCGAGACGCTCGGCTGCGGGGTCCCGCTGGACCAGCCGGGTGTCACCAGGGCCGACCTGGACGCGGCCACGGATCACCTCCCGGTGCTGGCGGCACTGCGCGTACCCGTGGCGTGAGGCCTTCTTGAACTAAGTACAGGAAACGCCTTGTGCGCCTCACCGCGCTCGCCTACAGTCCTTCCTGTACTTAGTTCAAGTCGCTTGGTCCCAGAGGCCAGGAGGGGGAGTCCGATGTCCGGCAGGCGTGAGCGGTTGGCCGCGTTCGTGGAGACGGCGGCGAAGGAGTACGGGGTGCCGGGGGCCGCGGTCGCCGTACTGACGGGCGGCGAGGAGATCCACGTCGCGCACGGCGTGACGAACGTGGAACACCCCCTGCCCGTCGACGAGCACACGCTCTTCCCGATCGCCTCGGTGAGCAAGACCTTCACGGCGACCGCGCTGCTGCGCCTGGCCGGGCAGGGCAGGGTGGACCTCGACGCACCGGTCCGCCGGTACGTCCCGGAGCTGCGCCTCGCCGACGAGGACACCGCCGCCCGGATCACCGTGCTGAACCTGCTCAACCACACCGCCGGCCTGGACTGGAACCTGATCGACGCGGACGAGGGCGACGGCTCGCTCGCCGCGTTCGTCGGACAGCTGGACCGGCTGCCGCTGATCGCGCCGCCCGGTGCCCGGGCCTCCTACAGCCAGGCCGGGTACAACCTGCTCGGCCGGGTGGTGGAGAACGTCACCGGCAGCACGTTCGAGAAGGCGCTGGCCGATCTGGTGCTGCGGCCGCTGGGCCTGACCGACACCGTCTTCGATCTCGACGACGTCGTGGTCCGGCGCTTCGCCACGGGCCACAACCGCGCCGAGGACGGCACCCTCACCCTCGCCCGCCCCTGGAAGTCCTGGCGGGCCGGACTGCGCGGCAACAACCCCGGCGGCGGCGTCGTCTCCTCGGCGAGCGACCTGCTGCGCTGGGCGCGGTTCCAACTGGGCGACGGGGAGGGGGTGCTGGCCACCGAGTCATTGCGCCGGATGCAGGAACCGACCGTCGCACTGCGGGGCAGCACGCTCGGCGACGCCTTCGGCATCGGCTGGTTCCTGCGGGACGTGGAGGGCGTACGCACGGTCGGCCACGGCGGCTCGGGCAACGGGCAGTTCGCCGAGCTCCTCCTGGTGCCCGGACGGGACTTCGCCGTCGTCTCGCTGGCCAATGCCGGCCCGGACGGCTACCAGTTCAACCAGGCGGTGCTGAAGCAGGCGCTGGAGCTCTTCCTCGGTGTGGTCGAGCGGGAGCCCGAGCCGCTGCCGTACGACGAGGAGCGGGCGCGGGAGGCCGCCGGGCGGTACGAGATCGACGCGCTGAACCTCGACATCGTGGCCGGGGACGGCCGGCTCACGCTGGCCGTGGGCATCAAGCCGGAGATCCGCGCGGCGTCCGAGGCGCAGATGCCGCCGGACTATCCGGCGGCGGAGATCGGCTTCCTGCCCGGGGACGAGTACCTCGTCGTCGAGGGCGGCCTGAAGGGCCAGCGGGGCTTCTTCTCCCGCGCGGCCGACGGCACGGTGACGGGGGTCGACCTGGCGGGGCGTCTCTTCAACCGGGTCTGACTCGCCGTACGCGGCTGCGGGCGCGTGGGGGCTGGTCGCGTGGTCCCCCGCGCCCCTTCGGGGCGCTCGTCGGCGGCACCGACTCGTTCAGGCAGTGTCGCGCACCGCGTCAGGCCGCAGTCCCTCCAGCAGCGCCCGCAACCCGGCCGCGTAGGTCCCGTCCGGTGCGTCGGCGTACCCCGCGGCCGTCGCCGCACTCGTGTCGAGCCGCGCCCGCAGCCGGGGAAACCCCTCCGCCGCCTTCGCCGCCTCGGCCAGCGTCTCCTCGAACCGCCCCTCGGCGTCCTCGCCGGCGCGCCGCAGCCTGCGCGACAAGGACGCCGTCGCCGACGCCCCGAGCGCGTTCCCGAGCACGTACGTCACCACCGCGCCCGCCGCCCGGTCCGCCTCCCGCGCCGAGAACCCGGCGGTCTCGAAGACGCCGAGGAGATGGTCGTCGTAACGGGCCTTCCCGGTGCCGTAGAGCAGATGGGAGCCGATCGCCTGCACCAGCCACGGATGCCGCACGAGCATCGTGCGCAGCCGGTCGGCCATCGCCGTGGCGGCCCCCCGCCAGTCCGCCGCGTCGAGTGCCGGCAGCTCGATCTCCTGCCACACCCGGTCGGCGGCGAGCAGCACGAGGTCGTCCTTGTTCTTCACATGCCAGTAGACGGCGGTCGCCGCGGCCCCCAGCCGTGTGCCGAGGCTGCGCATGTTCAGCCCTTCGAGACCTTCGTCGTCCAAAAGCTCCACGGCGGTCCGGACGATCTGTCCCGGGGTGAGCGTGTCACGCGGCATGGGCTCACGATAGGCGAGCCGGCGGCGACCTGTACAAAGTTCAGACCACGGCGCCCCGCCCGGGGTCGTCGTCCTCCTCGTCGTCCGTGCGCATCCGCATCACCAGCGTGGCGAAGCCGCCGAGGAAGCCGCCGACGCCGAGGGTCGTCAGCCACCAGGTCATGTCCCAGCGGAGCAGCACCGCCAGCAGCACCAGGACCGGCCCGCCGACGACACCCAGCCACGCGAACTTCGCCGTGGCATCGGCGGCGGGCAGCGGCGGCGGCTCCGGCGGCTCGAAGTGGCCCTCGTCGTCCTCGTCGAAGTCGTCCTCGGAGGGCTCCGCAGCCGTGTAGTCGCGCGGGCCGACGCCGGGCGCGAACGAGACCGAGCTGCCCAGCGGCCGGACCGGTGCCTTGCCGGTGTCGCTCTCGGCGTCCTTCTCCGGCTCCGGCAGCGCCAGGTCCTCCACCGGCTTGAAGGGCCTGGAGCCCGGCGGATCCGGCGGCTCGTCGCCGTACCCGGCGACGATGGCCCGCCAGGCGGCGTCCTCGTCGAAGGGCACCTTCTGCTCGTCCGGCTCGCGGCCCTCGTGGTCCTCGCGGCCGGACTCGTGCTCAGCCACCTGTGGCCGTCCCTTCCTCACCGACACCGGGTGCGAGCCGGCCGATGAAGGCGAGGCTCTCCTCGAAGACCCGGTCCGCATCCTCGTCCAACGTCGCCACGTGGTAGCTGTGTTCCAGCACGGTCTCCGTCACGTCCGTGGACGACACCCGGCTCAGCACCCGCGCCGAGTCGGCCGCCGGGACGACATGGTCCTGGGCGCTGCGCAGCAGCAGCAACGGCTGGGTGACCTGGGGCAGCTCGCCGTCCAGCCGGCGCAGGAACACCCGCAGCGAGTGCGCCGCGTGCAGCGGTACCCGGTCGTAGCCCAGCTCGGCCGCGCCCTCCTTCGCGATGTCGCTGGCGATGCCCTTCGTCGTCCGCACGAGATGCCGTGCCACCGGAAGGGCGTACGCCGACAGGCCGTGCACGCGGTTCGCCGGGTTGACGACCACCGCGCCGGCGACCCGCTCGCCGTGCCGGGCCGCCAGTCTCAGCGCCAGCGCGCCGCCCATCGACAGGCCCGCGACGAACACCCGGGAGCAGCGCTCGGACAGCACGCGCAGTTCGCGGTCCACCTCCGCGTACCAGTCCTGCCAGCCGGTGACCTGCATGTCCTCCCAGCGGGTGCCATGGCCGGGCAGCAGCGGCAGCGACACGGTCAGGCCGTGCGCCGCATGGTGCTCCGCCCAGGGGCGCAGCGACTGGGGCGAGCCGGTGAAGCCGTGGCAGAGGAGGACCCCCACTTCCCCGCCCTCGTGGCGGTACGGCTCGGCTCCGGGGAGGACCGGCACCTTCGACGCTCCTGTTTTCTGAGAGGGCCCCCACCGATGGCCGGCAGAGGCGAGGGGACAACGCGCGGATGTGGTTCACCGTACGCGACCGCACTGACACCGACCAGGGTCGTCGGGTCCATCGACGGTCCTCCGGGTTAAGGTCTGTCCGACGGAAACAGGAGGCACACGGGTGTTGTACGGGACGATGAAGGTCGCCATCGGGGGACCGCTGAAGGTCGCCTTCAGGCCCTGGGTGGAAGGCCTGGAGAACGTACCGGCCGAGGGCGCCGCCATTCTGGCGAGCAATCACCTGTCCTTCTCGGACTCGTTCTTCCTGCCCTCGGTCCTGCACCGCAAGGTCACCTTCATCGCGAAGGCCGAGTACTTCACCACCCCGGGCGTCAAGGGCCGGCTGACGGCGGCCTTCTTCAAGGGCGTCGGACAGCTCCCGGTGGACCGTTCCGGGGCGCGCGGCGCGGGCGAGGCCGCGATCAAGAGCGGCATAGAGGTGCTGGAGCGCGGCGAGCTGTTCGGTATCTACCCGGAGGGCACCCGCTCGCCCGACGGGCGGCTCTACCGGGGCAAGCCCGGCGGCCTCGCGCGCGTGGCGCTCGCCACCGGCGCGCCGGTCATCCCGGTGGCGATGATCGACACCGAGAAGATCCAGCCGCCCGGCAAGGTGATGCCGAAGCTGATGCGGCCCGGCATCCGCATCGGCAAGCCGCTGGACTTCAGCCGCTACCACGGCATGGAGCACGACCGCTTCGTCCTGCGCGCGCTGACCGACGAGGTCATGTACGAGATCATGAAGCTCTCCGGCCAGGAGTACGTCGACATGTACGCGACGGCGGCCAAGCGGCAGATCGCGGAGGCGGCGAAGGCGGCCAAGGAAGCGGAGAAGGCCAGGGAGGCCGAGAAGAAGAAGGCGGAAGGCTAGCCGGGGAGCAGGGGAGCCCGGGGGGATCCAGGGGACGGGGGACGGGGGGACATGCCCAAGCGCGAGCGCGTCATGAGGATGTCGGTCGAGCTGCCGCTGTGGCGCGCGCTCACCGGCTACCGCGTGCTGACCGTGTTGTACGCCATCGGTCTGTGCGCCACCGCGTACTCCCACTTCGTCCGCCCCTGGATCGCCGTCGCCTACTACGCGGTCCTGCTCGTGTGGACCCTCGCCACCCTGCCCCGGGTGCGCAACGCGGCGAGCTGCACCAGGCGTTTCCTGGCCGCCGACCTGACCATCGCCCTCGTCGGCATCCTGCTCACCCCGTTCGCCGACAGCCACGCGCGGATCGCGAGCGACGGGCCCACCCTGCCGTCGATATGGACCGCCGGTTCGGTGCTGGCCTTCGCCCTCAAGGGCGGCTGGCGCTGGGCGGCGGTCGCCTCCACGCCGGTGGCGGCCGCCAACCTGGTCGAGCGCGGCCACCCCGCCCTGGACACCGTGCACAACGTGATCCTGGTCTGGGTGGCCTCGATCGCCATCGGCTACGTCGTGGAGGTCGCCCGCGCCTCCGAGCGCACCCTGGCCCGCGCCCTGGAGATCGAGGCCGCGACCCGGGAGCGGGAGCGGCTGGCCCGGGACATCCACGACGGGGTGCTCCAGGTGCTGGCGATGGTGCAGCGGCGCGGCACGGTCATCGGCGGTGAGGCGGCCGAGCTGGGACGGCTCGCGGGGGAGCAGGAGGTGGCGCTGCGCACGCTGGTCTCCGGCGGTCTGGTGCCCGTCTCCCGGGTGTCCGAGGACGCCTCCGACGGGGCGTTCGTACGGGCCGTGGAGGAGCCGTACGAGGACGAACCGGACGCCCCGCTCGATCTGCGCTCCCTGCTGGCGCCGTACGCCGGTGCCCGGGTGAGCCTGGCCGAGCCCGGGGCGCCGGTCGAGCTGCCCCGGCCGGCCGCGCGGGAGCTGGCCGCCGCGGTCGGCGCCGCCCTGGACAACGTCCGCAGACACGCGGGGGCCGGGGCCCGGGCCTGGATCCTGGTCGAGGACGAGCCGGAGGAGATCGTCGTGACCGTCCGGGACGACGGCCCCGGCATCCCCGAGGGCCGGCTCGCCCAGGCCGAGGGCGAGGGCCGGCTCGGCGTGGCCCAGTCGATCCGGGGGCGGCTGCGCGACCTGGGCGGCAGCGCCGAACTCGTCTCCGTCCCCGGGCAGGGCACGGAAGTGGAACTGAAGGTACCGAAGAGCGCCGCACGGGCGCGGGGGAAGAAGGCGGAGCGGCGATGAGCGAGCAGCAGGACCCGATCAAGGTGATGGTGGTGGACGACCACCCCATGTGGCGCGACGCGGTCGCCCGGGACCTGGCCGAGTCCGGCTTCGAGGTGGTGGCGACCGCCGGCGACGGCGAGCAGGCGGTCCGCCGCGCCATGGCCGCCGCCCCCGACGTCCTCGTGCTGGACCTCAACCTGCCCGCCAAGCCCGGCGTCCAGGTGTGCAAGGAACTGGTCGGCCACGACCCGGGGTTGCGCGTCCTGGTCCTCTCGGCGAGCGGTGAGCACGCCGACGTCCTGGAGGCCGTGAAGTCCGGCGCGACCGGCTACCTGCTGAAGTCGGCCTCCACCGAGGAGCTGCTGGACGCCGTGCGCCGTACCGCCGTCGGCGACCCCGTGTTCACGCCGGGCCTGGCCGGGCTCGTCCTCGGCGAGTACCGCCGGCTGGCCGCCGAGCCCGTGGCCGCCCCCGACACCGACGAGCCCGGGGCGCCCCGGCTGACGGACCGGGAGACGGAGGTGCTGCGGCTGGTCGCCAAGGGCCTGAGCTACAAGCAGATCGCCGAACGCCTCGTCATCTCCCACCGCACGGTCCAGAACCACGTCCAGAACACCCTCGGCAAGCTCCAGTTGCACAACAGGGTCGAGCTGGTGCGGTACGCCATAGAGCGCGGGCTGGACGACGCGTAGCCCCCGCCGCGGAGGCGTCCGCCACGAATCACCCTTCCCGCCTCTCCCGATGTGACGCGAATCACCACTAGCGTGACTCTGTGTCAGGGAACCGCGGCGAAGGGACATTTCCATGCGGGTCGGAGTACTGACCGGAGGCGGCGACTGCCCCGGGCTCAACGCCGTCATCCGGGCCATCGTCCGCAAGGGCGTGCAGGAGTACGGCTATGACTTCACCGGCTTCCGGGACGGCTGGCGCGGCCCCCTCGAAGGCGACACGGTCCGTCTGGACATCCCCGCCGTGCGCGGCACCCTGCCCCGCGGCGGCACCATCCTCGGCTCCTCGCGCACCAACCCCCTCAAGGTGGAGAACGGCATCCGCCGGATCAAGGACAACCTGGCCAAGCTGGACGTCCAGGCCCTCGTCGCGATCGGCGGCGAGGACACCCTCGGTGTCGCCGCCCGGCTGTCCGACGAGTACGGGGTGCCCTGCGTCGGGGTGCCCAAGACGATCGACAACGACCTGTCCGCCACCGACTACACCTTCGGCTTCGACACCGCCGTCAACATCGCCACCGAGGCGATCGACCGGCTGCACACCACCGCCGAGTCCCATATGCGGGTCCTGGTCGTGGAGGTGATGGGCCGGCACGCCGGCTGGATCGCCCTGCACTCGGGCCTGGCCGGCGGCGCCAACGTCATCCTCATCCCCGAGCAGCGCTTCGACGTCGACCAGGTCTGCGCCTGGGTCACCTCCCGCTTCCGGGCGTCGTACGCGCCGATCGTCGTCGTCGCCGAGGGTGCCATGCCGAAGGACGGCGACATGGTGCTCAAGGACGGGTCGCTGGACTCCTTCGGGCATGTCCGGCTCTCGGGGGTCGGCGAGTGGCTGGCCAAGGAGATCGAGAGCCGCACCGGCAAGGAGGCCCGGACCACGGTCCTCGGGCACGTCCAGCGCGGCGGCACGCCCAGCGCCTTCGACCGCTGGCTGGCCACCCGTTTCGGCCTGCACGCCATCGACTGCGTCCGCGACGGCGACTTCGGCACGATGGTCGCCCTGCGCGGCACCGACATCGTCCGCGTCCCGCTCGCCGAGGCCACGGCCAAGCTGAAGACGGTGGACCCGAAGCTGTACGCGGAGATCGGGGTCTTCTTCGGCTGACCCCGGCAGCCGGCCCGCCTGTCATCACACAGACCTCGCACCACCCCCGTGACGCCGCCGCGGCCACCGCGGCGGCGTCACGCGCAGAGGACGACGACGTCCTGGGCTACCCGGCGGGCCGCGGCTCGCAGGACGTGCCCGTCCCGCGCAGCCGGCCGGCCAGCTCCCGCACGATCGCCGCCCCGTTCAGGCTGAGCACCGACTCCGGGTGGAACTGGACACCCGCGAAGCCCGCACCCCGCAGGGCGTGCACCTCGCCGCCTGCGGTCCGGCTCACCTCGATGCCGTGCGCGGCCAGCTCCCGGGCCGCCTCGTCGTCGCAGCGGGCGACGAAGCTGTTGTAGAAGCCGACGGTCTCGGCCCGGCCGAACAGGTCGATCGTGGTCTGCGCCCCCTGGTACGGCACCTCCTTGCGGACGATGTCCAGCCCCAGCTCGGCCGCGATCAGCTCATGGCCCAGGCAGACCCCCAGCACCCCGTGCCGGTGCTCCCGGATCACGGTGGCGGTCAGCTCGCGCAGCAACCGCATCTTCGGATCGGTCCGGTCGGACGGGTCGCCCGGTCCGGGGCCGAGCACCACCGGGCCCCCGTGCGCGAGCACGGCCGCCCGCAGTCCCGGCTCGTCGTACCGCCGTACGCTGACCTCCAGGCCGGTCGAGCGCAGCACATGCGCCAGCATCGCGGTGAAGGTGTCCTCGCCGTCGACGACGAGGGCATGGCCGGTGAGCTCCTGGGCCGGCTCCTGCATCCGCAGCCAGAAGGGCGCGAGCGCGGCCCGCCGCCCGTCCAGCGCCGCCCGCACCCGCGGGTCGTCGGCCAGCCGGGGCCGCTCCCGCTCCGCGCGCGGCCGGGAAGGCCGTACCCCGAGGGCCGCCAGCACCCCCGCCGCCTTCGCGTGCGTCTCCGCGACCTCGCCCGCCGGGTCCGAGCCGCGCACCAGCGTGGCGCCCACCGGCACGCGCAGACGCCCCTCGGCGGAGATGTCGGCGGTGCGGATCAGGATGGGGGAGTCCAGGGTCTGCGCGCCTCCACCGTCCCGGCCGAGCAGGGCCAGCGCGCCCGCGTAGTAGCCGCGTCCGCCGGCTTCGTGCCGTTCGATGACCCGGCAGGCGTTCTGCACCGGCGACCCGGTCACCGTCGCCGCGAACATGGTCTCCCTCAGCACCTCCCGCACGTCCAGGGAGGACTTGCCGCGCAGCTCGTACTCGGTGTGCGCGAGGTGGGCCATCTCCTTCAGCCGCGGCCCGACGACGACCCCGCCCATGTCGCCGACGGTGCACATCATCTTCAGTTCCTCGTCGACGACCATCGACAGCTCCTCGGTCTCCTTGCCGTCGGCGAGGAAGTCCAGCAGGTGCTCCGGGGTCGGCCCCCCGGCGGGATAGCGGTACGTCCCGCTGATCGGGTTCATGACGACCGTGCCGCCGGACATCCGGACGTGCACCTCCGGGCTGGCCCCGACCAGCGTGCGGTCCCCGGTGTGCACGACGAAGGTCCAGTACGCGCCGCGCTCGCCCTCCAGCAGCCGGCGGAACAGCGCGAGCGCGTCGGCCCGGCCGAACCCCGGGATCTCGCCCTCGTACGTGCGCCGGATCACGAAGTTCGCGCCCTCGCCCCGGCCGATCTCCTGCTCCAGCACCCGGGCGACGATCTCGCCGTACGCCTCGTCGCCGACGTCGAAGCCACCGCCCGCCACGCGCACCTCGTGCGCCGGAAGCTGGGACAGCGCGACGTCGAGCGGGATCTCGCAGGACTCCTCGGGGGTCAGCACCAGCAGCGGCGTGCCGTCGTCGCGGACGTCGAAGCCGCGCTCGCGGATCTGCCGGAAGGGGACCAGCGCGAGTCCCTCGTCGGGCAGGTCGGCGAGCCGGTCGCGGCTGGTCACCGGGCCGAGCAGCAGCTCCACCGGGTGCTCGTCACGGCCCGGGACGCGGCGCCGGAGCAGGGCGAAGGGGCGGTGGTCGGACAGCAGGTCCTGGAGGTTCACGGGGGCTCCTTCTCGATCTTCTGACGGAGAGGAACGACCCCGGACACACCGAAGGCCGCCCCTCGGGCGGCCTTCGCGAAGTCTTGGTACGCGCGATCAGTGGGCCGCCGGAGAAGCGGTCCACCACCAGTTCCGGGTCTGGTTCCGGGTCGAAAGCGCGAACATGGCAGGCACCCTACCGCACGTGTCCCGGGAAGGGGCGCTGTCCACGGGACAACCTTCGCGTCTCACCCTTCGAGCCAGAAGAGGGGGCACGCGACACGACCCCGTAATGTTTACGAGGTGACCGTGAACGCTAAGACCAGCGCGAGCGCTGGCAACACCTGGCGAGACCTGCCCGCGGCGCAGCAGCCCGAGTACCCCGACCCCGAGGCTCTGCGCGCAGTGATCGCGGACCTCGAGTCGTATCCGCCGCTCGTCTTCGCGGGCGAGTGCGACCAGCTGCGCGCCCGGATGGCGGCCGTCGCCAAGGGAGAGGCGTTCCTCCTCCAGGGCGGCGACTGCGCCGAGGCCTTCGACGCGGTGTCCGCCGACCACATCCGCAACAAGCTCAAGACGCTGCTCCAGATGGGTGCCGTCCTGACCTACGCGGCCTCCGTGCCCGTGGTGAAGGTCGGCCGTATCGCCGGGCAGTACTCCAAGCCCCGCTCCAAGCCGACCGAGACCCGCGACGGCGTGACGCTGCCGACCTACCGCGGCGACTCCGTCAACGGCTTCGACTTCACCGAGGCCGCCCGCGTCCCGGACCCCGAGCGCCTGAAGCGGATGTACCACGCCTCCGCCTCCACGCTCAACCTGGTGCGCGCCTTCACCACCGGCGGTTACGCGGACCTGCGCCAGGTGCACGCCTGGAACCAGGACTTCGTGAAGACGTCGCCCTCGGGCCAGCGCTACGAGCAGCTCGCGCGGGAGATCGACAACGCGCTGAACTTCATGCGGGCCTGCGGTGCCGAGCCGGAGGAGTTCAAGACCGTCGAGTTCTTCTCCTCGCACGAGGCGCTGCTGCTGGACTACGAGTCCGCCCTGACCCGGGTCGACTCCCGCACCGGCAAGCTGTACGACGTCTCCGGGCACATGGTGTGGATCGGTGAGCGCACCCGGCAGCTGGACGGCGCGCACATCGAGTTCGCGTCGCGGATCCGCAACCCGATCGGCATCAAGCTCGGCCCGACGACGACGGCCGAGGACGCGCTGCAGTACATCGAGCGCCTCGACCCCGACCGCGAGCCGGGCCGGCTGACCTTCATCGTCCGGATGGGCGCCGACAAGGTCCGCGACCGGCTGCCCGAGCTGGTGGAGAAGGTCACGGCGTCCGGCGCGACGGTGGCCTGGGTGACCGACCCGATGCACGGCAACACCTTCGAGGCGGCCTCCGGGCACAAGACCCGCCGCTTCGACGACGTGCTCGACGAGGTCAAGGGCTTCTTCGAGGTCCACAAGGCGCTGGGCACCCACCCGGGCGGCATCCATGTGGAGCTGACCGGCGACGACGTCACCGAGTGCGTGGGCGGCGGCGACGAGATCTTCGTCGACGACCTGCACCAGCGCTACGAGACGGCCTGCGACCCGCGGCTGAACCGCAGCCAGTCGCTGGACCTGGCGTTCCTCGTCGCGGAGATGTACCGGGACCAGTGAGCATCCGAAGGGGCGCGGATCACACAGGATCCGCGCTCCTCCTCCTTTCGCGGACCCCGGGGGATGGGTAAGGTTAGGTTTGCCTCACCGGAAAACGGGATGGCAGTAGACAGAGTGATCCCGTCGGGAGGTGAGTCCGCGTGTACGTCTGCAGCTGCTTCGGCATCACCGAGGCCCAGGTCAAGAAGCACGCGGAGGACGGTGCCTGCACCCCCCGCCAGATAGCCTCCGCCTGCAAGGCGGGCACGGACTGCGGCTCGTGCGTCCGCCGGATCCAGGCCCTTCTCGGCCGGGGCGCCTGCCCGCGCCGTGAGCTGGCCGACCAGGGCCGGCCGATGCTGGCGGAGATCCCCGCGGGCGGCCCCGCCGGCCTTCCCGAAGCGGCCTAGCCTCAGCTCTCCGGCTGCTCGATCACCTGGGCGATGTAGAGCGCCTCGCCGAGCTTGTCCAGCAGCTCCAGCTGGGTGTCGAGGTAGTCGATGTGGTGCTCCTCGTCGGCGAGGATGTCCTCGAAGATGTTCGCCGACGTGATGTCCCCCTTCTCGCGCATCACCTTGATGCCCCGCCGGAGCCGGTCGATCGCCTCGACCTCGATCTGCCGGTCGGCCTCGAACATCTCCCGCACCGTCTGTCCGACCCGGACGTGGAAGAGCCGCTGGTAGTTGGGCAGCCCCTCCAGGAACAGGATCCGGTCGGTGAGCACCTCCGCGTGCTTCATCTCGTCGAACGACTCGTGCCGTGTGTACTTGGCGAGCTTCGTCCAGCCGAAGTTCTCCTGCATCTTCGCGTGCAGGAAGTACTGGTTGATCGCGGTCAGCTCGCCGGTGAGCTGCTCGTTGAGGAACTCGATGACCTCGGGGTCGCCCTGCATCGCAGCGGCTCCTTCCACACGGGGTAACGGGGGAGGTGTGCGGCGGCATGATTGCACCGGCAGGGAAGATCGTCCAGTAAGTGTGCACTTAGTAAGTGCGTCCTGGGTTGGTAGTGCTTGTCCGTTTCATCGGGGGGTGGTCAAGGGCACTGCCCCAGGTCTGTCAGGATGGATACATGGGTCATCCGGTGGAGCGCGAGTCTGGAGCAGCGGCAGGGTCCGAGCTTCCGCCGGGTCAGCGGCTCCAGCGCGGCTGGCCGGTCACGCACTACGGGCCCGTCCCGAAGTTCCGGCCCGAGCGCTGGGAGTTCCGGGTCTTCGGCGCCACCGCCGACGGCGACAAGCACACCTGGAACCACGAGGAGTTCACGGCCCTGCCGTACACCACCGTGGTGGCCGATCTGCACTGCGTGACGAAGTTCAGCATGACCGGCGCGGAGTGGGGCGGCATCCCGGCCCGCGCGATCCTGGACCTGGCCCCGCCGGCGCCCGACGTCACCCATGTGATGGTGTGGGCGGAGTACGGCTTCAGCTCCAACCTGCGCCTGTCGGACTTCACCGGCGACCGCACCATCTTCGCCACCCACAAGGACGGCGAGCTGCTCACCGCCGAGCACGGCTTCCCGGTCCGGCTGATCGTGCCCCACCTGTACGCCTGGAAGGGCCCCAAGTGGGTCCGCGGCGTGGAGTACATGACCGCCGACCGCCGTGGCTTCTGGGAGGAACGCGGCTACCACAACATCGGCGACCCCTGGAAGGAACAGCGCTACTCCTACCAGGAGGGACCGGGCGACGGCCCGGAGCTGTGAGTCCCGCGCCCCCGGACGGGCTCAGCCGGCCCTGAGCTTCTTCAGCCGCTCCACGTCCGCCGCGTGCCCCTGCTTGCCGCCCGGTGTCTCGATGACCAGCGGTACCCCCTCGGTCGCCGGGTGCGTCATCAGCTCCCGGAACGGGTCCTCGCCGATGTGACCGGCGCCGATGTTCTCGTGGCGGTCCTTGTGCGCGCCCGCCACGTCCTTGGAGTCGTTCGCGTGGATCAGCTTCAGCCGCCCCGCGCCGACGGTGTCCACCAGCAGGTCCAGCGTCCGGTGCATCCCGCCCGGCCCGGCCAGGTCGTGCCCGGCGGCGAAGATGTGGCAGGTGTCCAGGCACACGCCCAGCTTCGGATGGGCGTCCAGCGCCTCGAAGTACGGTCCGAAGTCCCAGGTGCGGGAACACAGCGACGCGCCCTGCCCCGCCGTCGACTCCAGCAGCAGGAACGGATCGTCGTCGTGGGTCAGCTCGTCCAGCAGCGGAAGCATGTGCTCGCGCACCTGCTTCAGCGCCACGTCCCGGGCCCGCCCGCCGGTCGCGCTGCCGGTGTGCACGACCACACCCAGTGCGCCGATCGCCCGGCCGCGGCGCAGCGAGTGCCGGAGCGATTCCACCGACCGCTCCACGGTCGCCTCGGTGTGCGAGCCGAAGTTGATCAGATAGGGGGCGTGCACATACGCCGGCACCGACTGCTCGGCGCACGCCTCACGGAACGCCTCGTCCTGCCGGGGGTTCCCGGCGGGGGTGGCCCAGCCGCGCGGATTGGCCACGAAGACCTGCACGGTCTCCGCCGCCAGCTCACGGGCGTACGTCATCCCCACGGAGTGCAGGCCGCCGGCCACCGGGACGTGACCGCCGACGGGATTGCGCGGCAGGGAGCGAGAAACAGATGAGGTCATGACCTGTCCAGCATGCCAGTACGGGTGGGGAAGGCCCCGGTCAGGGTACGACCGGACCGGCGCACCCGGCGCGAGGCCGCTCGTGCGCCCGGTCAGCGGATGGTGATCGTGACGGTCGACCCCTTGGGCGCCGTGTCGCCGCCCTTCACGGACTGCTCCTTCACGGTGTCGCCGAACAGCCCGAGCAGCCCGCGGTCGTCCTCCACCTTGAAGCCGGCGCCCTCCAGCGCCTTGTGGGCGTCGTCCACGCTGTCGCCGACCACGTCGGGCACCTCGACCATCTCCGGGCCCTTGGACAGCGTCAGTGTCACCGTGTCGCCCTCGGCGGCCTGGCTGCCGTCGCCCGGGCTCTGCCGCGCCACCTTGCCCTTGTCGACGTCGGAGTTGACCTGCTCCGGGGCGATCACGACCTTCAGCCCGGCGTCCGTCAGCTCCTGCCTGGCGTCGTCGGGGTCGTCACCGGTGACGTCCGGCACATCGATCGGGCTGCCCTTGCTGACGGTCAGCGCGATCGCCGAACCCGCGTGCCGCCTGGTGCCCGCCTTCGGCGTCGTGGCGATCACGGAACCCTTGCCGACGTCCTCGCTGAACGCCCGGGTGACCATGCCCGGCTCCAGCCCGTCCGCCTTCAGCCGCGCCCGCGCCTCGGCCAGCGTGCGGCCCGCGACATCCGGCACGTTCACCGTTTCCGGGCCCAGCGAGACGGTCAGCGTCACCGCGTCGTGGTCGCGGATCCGGGCGCCGGGCGCCGGGTCGGTGCCTATGACCGTGCCGCGCTTGACGGTGTCGTTGTACGCGCGCTTGACCTGCCCCACCTTCAGCCCGGCCGCGTCGAGCCGGTCCCGCGCCTGCGCCTCGGTCTTCGCCAGCAGCGGCGGGACCTTCGTGAACTGGCCGGAGTTGATGTACCAGATCCCGGCGCCCACGCCGAACACCGCCAGCACGGCGGCGACCACGGCCAGCACCAGGCGCCTGGGCCGGCGCGGCGGCACCGGCGGTGCCTGCAGCCGGCTGGTGTGCTGGACGGGGGGCTCGTCCCCGTTCACGGGCAGCGGCCGGGGCACGGTCAGCGAGCGCGGGATCACGCTCGTACGGTCCTCGGCGTTGTCGTGTTCCGCGGCGCGCGCCTGCGGCGGCACCGTGTCCAGCTGTTCCTCGCTCAGCCCCCGGCGCGCCTCGCGCACCTGGGCGAGCAGCGCCACGGCGTCGTGCGGCCGGATGTCCGGGGTGCGCGCGGCCGCCGACGCGACCAGCTCGTCCAGCGGGTACGGCAGGCCCGGGACCAGCGCCGAGGGCGGCGGCACGTCCTCGTGGATGTGCTGGTAGAGGACCTGGGCCGGGGAGTCGCCGGAGTGGGGTTTGGCACCGGTCAGCATCTCGTAGAGCACGACACCGCAGGCGTAGACGTCGACCCGCGGGTCGGCGGTGCCCTGCTCTATCTGCTCGGGCGCGAGGTACGACACGGTCCCGAGGACGGCGCCGGTGGTGCTGGTCACCGTGTCCACAGACCGCACCAGCCCGAAGTCGGCGACCTTGACCCGGCCGTCGTCCCCTATCAGCACGTTCTCGGGCTTCATGTCCCGGTGCACGAACCCGGCCCGGTGCGCGGCGCCCAGCGCGGCCAGTACCGGCTCCAGGATGTCCAGCGCGGCCCGCGGTCGCAGCGCGCCCCGCTCCCGCAGCACGTCGCGCAGGGTGCACCCGGCGATGTACTCCATCGCCAGGTACACGTACGACCCGTCGGTCCCCTGGTCGAAGACCTGCACCACGTTCGGGTGCGCCAGCCGGGCGACGGACTTCGCCTCCCGGATGAACCGCTCCACGAACGATCCGTCGGACGCGAGCGTCGGGTGCATCACCTTCAGCGCGAGAACGCGGTCGAGACGGGTGTCCAGGGCCCGGTAGACCGTGGCCATCCCGCCGGCCGCGATCCGTGCGTCGACGCGGTAGCGGCCGTCGAGCACCTGCCCGACGAGGGGGTCCTGAAGGGTCGTATCCACGAGAGGGGAGTCTACGAGGAGCGACCGGTACTTCCCCGGCCGAGACCGCTTTCCCGCAGGCACTGAAGCCGACCTGTGACGCTTCCCGCACCCCTGCGGCACCGGCTCAGAACGCGGGACGCTCGGGATCCAGCACGGCCAGTCCCTCCGCAGGAGACGACGCCTCGGCGAAGTGCCTGCGCGGGATCCGCCCGGCCAGCCGGGCCAGCCGGCCGCCCTCCACCGCGTGCCGCATCGCGGCGGCCATCAGCTCCGGCTCCTGCGCCCGCGTCACCGCGGACGCCAGCATCACCCCGGCGCACCCCAGCTCCATGGCCAGCGCCGCGTCCGACGCCGTACCGGCCCCCGCGTCCAGAATCACCGGCACCCGCGCGTGCTCGACGATCAGCTGGAAGTTGTGGGGGTTGCGGATCCCGAGTCCGGAGCCGATCGGCGACCCCAGCGGCATCACCGCCGCACACCCGGCGTCCTCCAGCTTCCGGGCCAGCACCGGATCGTCGTTGGTGTACGGCAGCACCGTGAATCCGTCGTCGACCAGCGTCTCCGCCGCCTCCAGCAGCTCCACCGGATCCGGCAGCAGCGTCCGCTCGTCGGCGATGACCTCCAGCTTGATCAGATCCGTGCCCAGCGCCTCCCGCGCCAGCCGCGCGGTCAGCACGGCCTCGCCCGCGGTGAAACAGCCCGCCGTGTTCGGCAGCACCCGGATGCCCAGCTTCTGCAGCACCGACAGCACCGAGCCGTGCACGGACGGGTCCACCCGCCGCATGGCCACCGTCGTCAGCTCCGTACCGGAGGCGACCAGTGCCCGCTCCAGCACGTCGAGGCTGGGCGCACCCCCCGTACCCATGATCAGCCGCGAGGAGAAGGTCGTCCCTCCGAGGACGAAGGAATCGTCGGCCATGACTCAGCCTCCCTGGACCGCGGTGAGGACTTCCACCCGGTCGCCCTCGGCCAGTGCCGTGGCGGCCCACTGCGCGCGCGGGACGACGGTCTCGTTGACCGCGGCGGCCACCCCGGCCGGCGCCGCGACCAGCGACCGTACGACGATGTCGAGAGCCGTGCCCGGGACGATCTCCCGGCGCTCTCCGTTGACGGAGATCGAGATGCTCATGCGGGCTGCTCCATGAGGAGGGCGGCACCGAAGCGCCGCGGTGTGAACGGGCGGGCCTCTTCCGGAAGTTCGCCGTCGGCGAGCAGCCGGGCCAGCACATCGCCGGTGACCGGGGTGAGCAGCACCCCGTTACGGTAGTGCCCGGTGGCCAGCACCAGCCCGTCGAGCCCGGACGGACCGAGCAGCGGCGCGTTGTCGGGGGACCCGGGGCGCAGTCCGGCCCGGGTCTCGGTGAGCGGCAGTTCGGTGATGCCCGGCACCAGCTCATGGGCGTCGCGCAGCAGCTCGTACACGCCGCCCGCGGTGACCGTGGTGTCCCAGCCCAGCTCCTCGCTGGTGGCGCCGACGACCAGTTCGCCGTTCTCGCGGGGCACGAGATAGACGTGGCTGCCGCGGACGACGGCCCGCACGGTCCGGCTGAGGAACGGCGCGTACCGGCGGGGCACCGTCAGCCGCAGCACCTGGCCCTTCACCGGACGCACCGGCGGCAGCAGCGCCCGGGGCACGCCCGCGAGCCGCCCGCTCATGCTGCCGGCCGCGAGGACGACCTGGTCGGCGCGCAGTTCGGTGCCGTCCGCCGTGGTGACCCCCGCGGCCCGGTCCCGCACCACGTCCAGCCGCTCGGCCCACGCCCGGTGGAACACCACGCCGGACCGCTCGCACGCGGCCACCAGGGCCGCCGCCAGCCGGCGCGGGTCGATCTGGTGGTCGCCGTCGACCCGCAGCCCCCCGCGCACCCCGGGCGCCAGCATCGGCTCCAGGCGCCGGCACTCCCGCCCGGACAGCCACTCCGACTCCAGGCCCGAGCGCCGCTGCAGGGCGTGCAGCTCGCGCAGATCGGCACGGTCGTCGGCGTCGAGCGCGACCGCCAGGGTGCCGCAGCGGCGGTAGCCGAGGTCATGGCCGGTCAGCTCGGTCAGCTCGGCCGCGAAGTCCGGGTAGCGGCGCGCCGATTCCAGGTTCAGGGCGAGCAGCCGCTCCTCGCCGTAGTGCAGTTCGGTGACCGCGGCCAGCATCCCGGCCGCCACCCGCGCGGCCCCGCCGCCGGGCTCGGGGTCCACCACGGCCGTGGTCAGCCCGCGCTGCGCCGCGCGCCAGGCCGTGACCAGGCCGATGAGTCCGCCCCCGATGACCAGGACGTCAAACGTGTCGGATGTGTCGGACGTACGTGACGACATGGGCGTCCAGCCCCTCCCTTCGCCGGCATGACCCGGATCAGGTTCGTACGGTCGGAGGCCGCCAGCCTCCCTCTCAGCCCGGTGCGTCCGGGCTCCCGCGAGTGCTTGTACGGTGGCCACCCTAGCCCGCCGCACTCGTCACCCGTAAGGGAGCCCCTGCCCATGCCCCGGTCGCTCGACGGACTGACCCTCGCCCCCGTGGCGGACCAAGCCCCAGGTCAGGTGGGCACTCACACCCGGTTCGCGTACCACGAGAAGGACGGCGAGATCTGGGCCGAGTACGCGGGCGGCGATGTCGTGCGCGGCCACCTGGTCGGCACCCGGGAGGGGGACCGGCTGGACTTCCGCTACGTCCAGCTGCGGACCGACGGGACGACCGCCTCCGGGCACTGTGTGTCCACGGTCGTCGAGCTGCCGGACGGGCGCGTGCGGCTGGAGGAGACGTGGGAGTGGGAGTCCCGGGCGGGCTCCGGCACGAGTGTTGTGGAACAGGTCACGGAGCACGCCCGCTGACTGACGTTCCGTCACGTGTCTATGGTGATCGAGTGAGCGAGCAGACAGCACAAGAGGGCACGTCACAGGGGCGGCGCGTGGTCGTCGTGGGTGCCGGCATGGCCGGGGTGCAGACCGCGGTCGCCCTGCGCGAACAGGGCTTCAGGGGCACCGTCACCCTCATCGGCGCCGAACCCCACCAGCCGTACGACCGGCCGCCGCTGTCGAAGGCCGTGCTGCTCGGCAAGGCCGAGGACTCCGCCTTCGACGTGGACTTCGAATCGCTCGGCGTCGAGCTGCGGCTCGGCTGCGAGGTGCTGGGCGTGCGCCCCGCCGCGCACGAGCTGGACACCGAGGCGGGCCCGGTCCCGTACGACGTCCTGGTCCTCGCCACCGGCGCCGAACCGATCACCCTGCCCGGCACCGAGGGCGTGCCCGGCGTGCACCTGCTGCGCACCCTGGACGACGCCGAACGGCTGCGGCCGGTGCTCGCCCGGCAGCACGAGATCGTGGTCGTGGGCGCCGGCTGGATCGGCGCCGAGTTCGCCACCGCCGCCCGCGAGGCCGGCTGCGCGGTGACCGTCGTGGAGGCCGCCGACCGGCCGCTCGCCGGCGCCCTGCCCGCCGAGGCCACCGCCCCCATGACCGCCTGGTACGCCGACGCGGGCGCGGAACTGCGCACCCACGCGCGCGTGGAGCGCGTCGAGCCCGGCGCCGTCCTCCTCACGGACGGCGCCCGGCTGCCCGCGGGCGCCGTCGTCGTCGGCATCGGCGCCCGCCCCGCCACCGCCTGGCTGGCCGGCTCCGGCATCGAGCTGGGCCCGCACGGGGACGTCCTCGCCGACGACCGTCTGCGCACCTCCGCGGAGGACGTGTACGCCGTCGGCGACTGCGCCTCCTTCCCCTCCGCCCGCTACGGCGAACGGCTGCTCGTCCACCACTGGGACAACGCCCTGCAGGGCCCCCGCACGGTCGCGGCGAACATCCTCGGCGAGACCCCGGCGGTCTACGACCCGGTGCCGTACTTCTGGTCCGAGCAGTTCGGCCGCTTCGTCCAGTACGCCGGCCACCACTCCGGCGCCGACCGCATGGTGTGGCGCGGCGACCCGCAGGGCCCGGCCTGGTCGGTGTGCTGGCTCCGGGAGGACCGCCTGGTGGCCCTGCTGGCGGTGGGCCGACCGCGTGATCTGGCCCAGGGCCGCCGCCTGATCGAGGCGGGCCGCACCATGGACACGCAGGCCCTGGCGGATCCGGCAAAGCCCCTGAAGGACGCCACGTCCGGCTGATCGGCGCCCTGGGCGGCGGCCTGCCCGAGGGGCGCGGGGCCGTCCCGGCGTACGGATCCGCCGCGCGGGCGCGAGCCACCACGACGGACCCGTGGCCGACCGGCGACACAACCCGGCGCCGACGACATCGCGAGCGCACCGGCGGAGCGCCTACGCTAGAGGCCGTGACCGAGATTGACGCAAAAATCGATGCTCTCGTGCCCGCCTGGCTCACCCTCCCCGACATCGCCGAACAGTTCGGCGTCGAGGTGACGCGCGTGCGGCAGCTGGTCAAGGACGGCCAGCTCATCGCCGTACGCCGGGGTGAGAACCGCGCGCTGCACGTCCCCGCCGCCTTCATCGACGGGGACAAGGTCGTCAAGGGCCTGTCCGGCACCTTGACGCTCCTGCGGGACGACGGCTTCACGGTCGAAGAGATGATCGAGTGGCTCTTCACCCCCGACCCGACCCTGCCGGGCACCCCCGCGCAGGCCCTGAGCGAGAATCGCGGCACGGAGGTGAAGCGCCGGGCCCAGGCGCTCGCCGTCTGAGCCGACCTGCACCACGCGCGGTGGCGTGCGGGCCGCACCGACCCGTACGCCACGCGCGCCTGCCGCCCGCCCACCCACCAGGGGGACCCACGTATGTCCGACACCGCCCGCGCCGCGCTCACCGGCGCCCGTCTGTACCTCTGCACGGACGCGCGCACACGCCAGGGCGACCTGCCCGAGTTCCTGGACGCGGTGCTGGCCGGCGGTGTCGACATCGTGCAGCTGCGCGACAAGGGCATGGAGGCCGCCGAGGAGCTCGCGCACCTGGAGGTCTTCGCCGACGCCTGCGCCCGGCACGGCAAGCTCCTCGCGGTCAACGACCGCGCGGACGTCGCGCACGCCGCCCGCGCCGGCGTGCTGCACCTCGGCCAGGACGACCTGCCGGTGCCCGCGGCCCGCGCCATCCTCGGCGACGGGGTGCTGATCGGCCGCTCCACGCACGCCGAGTCCGAGGCCGCGGCGGCCGCCGTGCAGGACGGCGTGGACTACTTCTGCACCGGCCCCTGCTGGCCCACCCCCACCAAGCCCGGCCGCCACGCCCCCGGCCTCGGCCTGGTCCGGTACACCGCCGGCCTGCGCACCGACCGCCCCTGGTTCGCGATCGGCGGCATCGACCTCTCGAACCTCGACGAGGTGCTGGACGCGGGCGCCCGCCGGGTGGTCGTCGTCCGCGCGATCACCGAGGCCGACGACCCGGGAGCCGCCGCCGCGGAGTTCGCGAAGCGGCTGCGGCAGGCCTAGAGACGCCCTCTGTCCACGTTCCTGTCCAAGGGGTGGACAGGAGAGCGACAATTCGGGCAAATTTCCGGCATTCGGTTGGGGGACCGTCCACCCCTGGCTAACCTGCCCGTATGGCCCTCGGAACCGCATCCACCAGGACTGATCGCGCACGCACCGTGCGCGAGATCCTCGCCACCGGCAAGACGACGTACTCGTTCGAGTTCTCGGCACCGAAGACCCCCAAGGGCGAGCGGAACCTGTGGAGCGCGCTCCGGCGGGTCGAGGCGGTCGCGCCCGACTTCGTCTCCGTGACCTACGGCGCCGGGGGTTCCACCCGCGCCGGCACGGTCAAGGAGACCCAGCAGATCGTCGCGGACACCACGCTCACGCCGGTCGCCCACCTCACCGCGGTCGACCACTCCATCGCCGAGCTGCGCAACATCATCGGCCAGTACGCGGACGCCGGGATCCGCAACATGCTCGCCGTCCGCGGCGACCCGCCCGGCGACCCCATGGGCGAGTGGGTCCCGCACCCGCGGGGCCTGACCTACGCCGCCGAGCTCGTCCGGCTCATCAAGGAGTCGGGCGACTTCTGCGTGGGCGTCGCCGCGTTCCCCGAGATGCACCCCCGTTCCACGGAGTGGGACGCCGATGTCGCCCACTTCGTGGACAAGTGCCGTGCGGGCGCGGACTACGCCATCACACAGATGTTCTTCCAGCCGGAGTCGTATCTCAGGCTGCGCGACCGCGTGGCGGCGGCGGGCTGTGACACCCCGGTGATCCCGGAAGTCCTGCCGGTCACCAGCGTGAAGATGCTGGAACGGTTGCCCAGACTCAGCAACGCGTACTTTCCGGACGCCCTGAAAGAGCGGATCCTCACAGCGAAGGACGATCCGGCGGCGGTACGCTCCATCGGTATCGACTTCGCCACGGAGTTCTGCGCTCGGCTGCTCGCCGAGGGAGTGCCCGGACTGCACTTCATCACGCTCAACAACTCCACGGCGACCCTGGAAATCTACGAGAACCTGGGCCTGCACCACCCCCCGCAGGCCTAGACCGGCCGCACCGCCGTACGACACACTGCGTAGCGGTCACTGGGAGAGGGGCGTACATGGGCTGGACGGTCCTCTACATCGCGTTCGGCATCGTCGCACTGTGGTTGCTGGGCGAGGTGCTGCTGCAGTACAAGGCACGCCTGCGCTGGCGGCTGCTCGCGTTCGCGGGCTTCCTCGGCGTCGTGGTCGGCGTCCTGATGCCGTCCGTGATCGTGATCGGCGTCGGCGCGATCGCCTTCGCGCTCGGCCAGACCTACGTCACGCTCTCCTTCCGCCGCGGTTTCGCCGCGGGCTGGGCGGTCAAGCGCCCCGACGCCGAGACCGGCGGCGGCAGCAAGCGCCGCCGCGGCAGGACGGACCGGCACGACCCGGAGCCGGAGGCCCCCGACCTGGAGCCCGGCGGCCCGGACGACGACCCCGGCCGGGCCGGCTACCAGCAGGGCCACGGCGACTACGACGACTACGACCGCGACGACGTCTTCACCCCGGCCCGACCCGCCGACCCCACCGCCGCCGAGAGCACCGCCGTCTACGAGCCGCAGCCGCTCCCCGAGGACACCGGCTCCTACGGCGTCTACGGCGACCCCGCCCACGTTGGCGCCCCCCAGGCCCAGGGCGCGGAGCAGCAGAACTACGCCTACGACTACTCGGGCTACGGCCAGCAGGGCTACGGCTACGACGCCACCGGCCAGCAGGCCTACGCCAACTACTCCGACCCGTACATCGGCAGCCAGTCCTACGGGGGCGCCCCGTACGACGCCGGCTACTCCGGGCAGTACGGCCAGCAGGGCTACGCCCAGGACCCGTACGCCGGCGGCGGCTACGGCGAGACCCCGGCGGGCGGTGTGTGGGTGCCGCAGCAGCGCACCGACGAGACCTACGGCGGCGAACTCCCGCAGGAGCAGCCCTACCCGTACCAGGGCCAGCCGCAGGGCCACGCACCGCAGGCACAGCCCGGCACCGGGTACGACGAGCAGTACCGTTTCTGAGACCCGGCCCGTGCCGTTGCGCGGGCCGGGCCGCGGCTCACTGGGAGCCGCGGAACTCCGGGCCCTCCACGATCAGCCCCGCCACCAGCGCGCCCGACATGCCCGCGTGCGGCAGACCGCCTCCGGGGTGCGACCAGCCGCCCACCCGGTACAGACCGGGCAGCCGGGTGGTGTTCGCCGGGTGCAGGAAACGGCCCTGGCCGGCGGCGAGCGCGGGCGCGGTCACCGCGCCGGGGAAGCCGCTCGCCCCGTCGTCGGTGTGCCCGGGTGTGCGCACCTCCTGCCACAGGACACGCTCCCGCAGCCCCGGTAGTGCGCGACCGGCGGCTTCGAGGAGATGGTCCGTGTACCGCCGGACCGTGCCCTCCCGGTCCCAGCCGGCACCGGCCGGCACCACCGCCGACAGCACCACGGACTCGTGCGCGTCGTCCGGTGCGAGCGCGGGGTCGTCGGGGCGCAGCACGGTCACCGTGGGACGCGGCGGTTCGTCACCGCCCGCCGAGACCAGGAAGTCCAGCTCGGCCTCCGGGTCCGGCGGGTGGACGACCGTGCGGTGCGCGGCACCCGGCTCGCGCCCGCCGCGCAGGGCCAGCAGCACGGTGAACCGCCCCGGCCGGGGCGCGAACGGATCGGCGCGCACATCGCCGTCCGCGTCCAGCGGACGCTCCGTCAGCGCCGTCAGCCGCGCCGGGTCCACGCCCGCCACGACATGGTCCGCCTCGGCCGCCGTGCCGTCCGCCAACTCCACGCCCACCGCACGGCCGTCCTTCTCCAGGATCCGTACGACCTCCGCGCCGAAGACGAACTCGACCCGCCGCCGCACGCACCGCTCGTACACCGCGCGCGCCAACTCCCGCATGCCGCCGCGCACATACCAGGTGCCGAAGGCGTGCTCCATGTAGGGCAGCACGGCCGCGCTCGCCGGAGCGGTCCGCGGATCGAGGCCGCAGGCGAGTGCGGAGCTCTCCAGCAGCGCCGACAGGCGCTCGTCGCGCAGTTCGAGCGAGCCGATCTCGGACAGCGTGCGCGCGTGCCGCGTGCGCAGCAGGCGCCGGTGCGGCACGGCCGGATACGGCTCCTTGTCGGCCAGCACCTGCCAGTTGGGCCACAGCGGCTCCTCCAGCAGCGGCCTGCGGGTGCGGTCCCAGGCTTCCCGGGCCCGGACCAGGAACGCGCCCCAGCGCTCGCCCGTGCCCGCGCCCAGCGCCTCGTCCAGGGCCGCGACCACGCCCGCGCGCGAGGCGTTCGGCAGCGAGACCTCGGTGCCGTCCGCGAAGACGTGCCGCGAGGACGGATCGACCTGGACCAGCCCGACGCAGTCCTCCAGCGGCTCCCTGCCGGTCTTGACGAACAGGTCGCGGTACACCGCGGGCAGCGTCAGCAGCCCCGGGCCGGTGTCGAAGCGGAACCCCTCCCGCTCGAACCGGCGCACCGCACCGCCGTACGTCTGCGTACGCTCGTACACCACCACCCGGTGGCCCGCGACGGCCAGCCGGGCGGCGGCCGCCATCGCGCCCATCCCGGCGCCGATCACCGCAATCCGTGCCATGCCTGCGACTTTATCGACCGCCACTGACAGTCCGGTCCGCGGGCGGCCCCCAGGGGTGATCCTGTCGGCGACCGCCTCGCACGGCAGGCCCGCATCGCACGCGTGCGGCTGAGCCGGGTGGCTGAGTATCCGTACTCAAGTGGCGAGATGAGTACGCGCGCGGATGGGCCGCGGCCCGTGCGGACGGGAGAGTGGAGGCACGGCAAGGGGGCGCGGCCCGGCACCGCCGGCACGGGGCGGCGGAACGGCGCCCGCCACCTGGCCGCTCCTTCCGTCGATCCGTCGGCGGAAGCGAGTCGGGGGACCCGGGGACGACCACCCGCGGGGGACCATCGGGGGAAGACCGTACGGGGGAAGTACGGGGAGTGCGAAGGCGCCGGTCCGGCAGCGGACCGGCGCCTTCCCGCGGGTTCAGCCCTTTCCGCTCACGCGTCCCTGGAGCAGCCGGGACAGGGCCGCGTGGACGTCGTCCAGCGAGCGCTCCGGCTGGAAGGACTGCCAGTCCAGCGCGGCCACCAGGACCATGCCGACCAGCGCGGCCGCCGTCAGCTGGACGTCGATCTCCTCGCTGAACTCGCCGGCCGCCACGCCCTCGCGCAGCACCCCCTCGACGACCGCGACCGCCTCCTGCCGGACCACCATCAGCGTGGACTGCCAGGCCCGGTTGGTGCGCCACAGCTCCGCCACGTACAGCTGGGTGAAGGCCGGGTAGCGGTCGATGAAGACCAGGCCCGCGCGGACCATCGCGTCCAGGGCGTCCACCTTGCTGCCGCCCCCGCGGGCGGTCTCCTCCGCCGCCTCCTTCAGCGAGGCGGTGAGCAGGCCCACGCCGTGCCGCAGCAGCTCCTCGAAGAGCACCGACTTGCTCGCGAAGTTGTAGTACACCGTGCCTTTGGCGACCCCGGCGCGCTCCGCGATCTCGTCCACCGTGGTGGCGGAGAAGCCCTGCTCGGCGATGAGTGTGACGGCCGCTTCGTAGAGCTTCTGCCGGGTGGCCTCGCGGCGGGTGCTGCCGCCGGACCTGGTGCTACTGCTTTCCATGGCCCTGATTCTCACAGGTACGCGCGCGTGCGGCGGGCGCTTGCCGATCACAGGCTCAGCTCCGGGTGCAGCCGGTCCAGCGTCCACACCTGGCGGCGCCGGGCCGTGAGCGCGGTCAGCGCCAGCGCACCCGCGGTGAACGCCGCGAGCACCCCGCACGCCTGCCAGACCGGGCCGAGCCCGCCGCCGGTGATCAGCCGGCGCAGCGCCTCCACGATGTAGCTCATCGGCAGGAAGGGATGGATCGCGTTGAAGAAGCCCGGGCTGGTCTGCACCGGGTACGTGCCGCCCGCCGAGGTCAGCTGGAGCATCAGCAGCGCGAGCACCAGGATCCGGCCGGCCGCGCCGAAGCGGGCGTTCAGCCACTGCACGATCGCCCCGAAGCACGCCGTGACCAGGCACAGGAAGCCGATCGTGCCCGCCGCGCGCAGCATCTGCAGGCCGATCGCCCAGTGCAGCACGGCCATCAGCGCCGTCACCTGGAGCACGCCGACGGCGACCACCGGCAACCAGCCCGCGAGCGCGATCCGCCAGGCCGGCGAACCCGCCGCCAGGGCACGCCGGTTGAGCGGCGGGATCAGCATGTAGGCGACCATCGCGCCCACCCACAGCGAGAGCGGGATGAAGTAGGGGGCGAAGCCGGTGCCGTAGTTCGGCGCCTTGTGCAGGTCGTGGGAGGCCAGCTGGACCGGGTCGGCCATGACGCCGGTGCGCTGGTCGCGGTCCTTCTTGTCGTAGTCCGGGATCCTCTTGGCGCCGTCGTGCAGTCCGCCTGCGAGCTTCCCGGAGCCGTCGGACAGCTTGTACAGGCCGCCGTTCAGGGTCTCGGCGCCCGAGGCGGCCGTGCCGATGCCCTTGTCCAGCGCGGTGGCGCCGGACTTGGCGGTGCCGATCCCGGTGTGCAGCTTCTTGGCGCCGGCGGCGACCTTCTGCGCGCCGGTGTTCAGCTTGTTGATCTTCTTGACGGCGTCGTCGACGTCCTCGTACAGGTGCGGTGCGCGCTCTTCGAGGGCCTTGGCCTGCTTCTGCAGGGCGCCGAGGTTGTCCCGCATCGTCTTCAGGTCGCCGTCCTGGTCCAGGACGAGGGTGTTGACGTCGTCGGCGACCGTGGCCACCTCGGCGGCGGCCTGCTTGGCGCGCTTGAGCTCAGGGCAGAACGGGTCGGGGACGGTGGCGTCCTCGCAGCGCGTCTTGTATATCCCGGCCAGGATGTCGGAGTTCGTGTGGGCGAGCTTCGCGGTGCCCGGGGCGTGCTTGACCAGGACGTCGAGATTGTCCTTGACCGTCTTGGACGAGTCGGCGACCAGGCGGGCGGTGTCGCCGATGGTCTTCTCGTTGTCCTTCAGGAAGGGGCCGGTCTTGCCGTAGACGCCGTTGACCTTGTCGGCGAGCGCCTTCGTGCCGTCGGCGACCCGCCGGGAACCGTCCTGGAGGTCACCGGCGCCCGTGTTCAGCTTCTTCAGGCCCTTGGCCAGCTTGCCGCTGCCGCTGCTGGCGTCCTTCAGGCCGTCGGCGAGGTCCTTGGAGCCCTTCTCCGCCTTCCCGATGCCGTTGTTCAGCCGGTCGGCGCCCTTGGTGGCGGTGACGGTCTTGTCGTGGATGCCGGAGAAGGAGACGAAGATCTTGTCCAGGAAGGTGCGCGAGGACTTGGTGGAGGCGGCCGAGCGGACCTCGTTGAAGACGGTGCGGGAGATCTGGCCGACGATGTAGTTGTTCGCGTCGTTGGTGCGCACCTGAAGGGCGCCGGTCTGCGGGGAGCCGCCGGAGCTGGAGGCGATCTTCCGGCTGAGGTCGGCCGGCATGGTCAGCGACAGGTAGTAGGTGCCGTCCTCGACGCCCCTGCGCGCCTCCTCGTCGCTCACCTCGTGCCACTCGAAGGTCCGGCTGTCGCGCAGCCCGTCGACGATGTCGTCGCCGGCGGTGACCCTCTTCCCGCCCGCCGTGGCGCCCTTGTCGTCGTTGACCAGGGCGACCGGGATGCGGTCCAGGCGGCCGTACGGGTCCCAGAAGGACCACAGGTACAGGGCGCCGTAGAGCAGCGGCAGCACGAGCAGCGCGACCAGGGCGGCGCGCGGCAGCTTCCCGCGCCCGAAGCGCCTCAGTTCGAGCGCGGCCAGCCTAGGCGAGCGCATCGGCGTCCTCCTTGGGGTCGCTGTTCCCGTCCGTCTTCCCGGCGTCGGAGGCGTCGGACCGGCCCTTGCGCGTGTCCGCCTCCGCGCCGTTCGCCAGGTCCGTGCCGGCGCTCGCCTCGGTGTCCGTCCGTCCGGTCGGCACGACGACGCAGTCACCGGGGGCGGTGCGGCAGACGACCGCCACCGTCGTGCCCGCGCGCGTGAGGGACCGCAGCACATCCCACAGTGCGGCCCGCTCGGTGTCCGAGAGCTTCACGTCGATGTCGTCGACGCCGAGCAGCGCGGGCCGGCCGAGCAGGGCCAGGGCGAGGGACAGGCGCAGTTCCTGCGGTCGCTCCAGGTCGCGCACGGCGGTCCGGGAACCCTTGGGCAGCGTTTCGAGGTCGAGTCCGGCGGCGGCCAGCGCCGCGTCGACGCGCAGCCGTGCCTCGTGCGTGCGCTGGGGGCGGGGCCGCAGCAGTTCGCGCAGGGAGTCGCCGAAGCGGCTCTGCAGCAGCGCCCGTTCGCGCAGGTGCTCGCCGACGGTCAGGGCCGGCTCCAGGTCGGTCACCCCGGCCACGTTGGCCACCGCGCTGACGCGGCGCAACCCGGCCATGTGCCGGGGGAGTTTGAGGCCGCCGACGGTGGCCACTCCCTCGGTGGGCTTCATCCGCCCCGTGAGCGCGAGCAGCAGACAGGTACGGCCGGAGCCGGACGGTCCCTCGATCGCGATGAGCGAGCCGGGCTCCGCGTCGAGGGTGACGCCTCGGAAGGCCCACCCCCGGGGTCCCTTGAGCCCGAGGCCCTCGGCCCTGACGTGCATGCCGTCCACAAGCCCCCCTTGCCGATCCCACGTTTTTGAACTGACTGGTCAGTACAAAAATACGCCGAACCTTCGATCGAGGCAAAGCCCCAGGTCAGAACGGATTGTCAGTGCCATACCTCACGATGGGCACATACGGCATCCGTGCCGTCACCCAGACGACAGGAGGTTCGTCATGGCCAATCCCTCCGCAGCCGCCGCACGCCGGCGCCGCGCCACCGGCCCTGCCCCCTCACTGACCGGCCCGGCGAGCGACGTGCACCCCGTGCTCCGCCGGGCCACGGCCCCACCCGCCGCCCTCGACCTGCTCGCCCAGGCCCGCGCCGGACTGGAGGAGGCCACCGTCCTGGAAACACCGAACGAGCGCTATGCGACGGCCCACCTCGCCGCCCTGCGCACCGCCGCCGCCGTGCTCGCCGCCCGCGGCCGCCCCGAGACCTCCCCGCGCCGCCGTGCCCGGATCCGCAGCGCCTGGGAAGTGCTGCCCGAGATCACTCCCGAACTGACCGAGTGGAGCGCGCTGTTCGCCTCCGGCGCCGCCCGCCGCGCCCGCGCCGAGGCCGGCATCCGGGACGCGGCGAGCCGGCGGGACGCCGACGACCTGATACGGGACGTGGGGATGTTCCTGCGCATCGTCGAGCGGATGCTCGTCCTCCAGCCGGTCCTGCCCCAGCCCCGCCCGGAGGCCGGAGAAGCCGGGGGAGCGGCCGGCCCGCCACCGCGCAGCGACCTCCCGGACGCGGGCTGACCACCGGCTGGGAGAGGTTCCGGAGGCGACGACGGCCGCAGCCGGTCCGCCGTGCGAGACGGACACGGCCGTACTCCGGCGCGGTGACCGGGACGGCACCGGAGGCAATAGGGTGGAGTCGCCTGAAGCCTTCCAGCCTGCCGAGGAGTCAACAGCCGTGTCGGACCCGATGCGCCCACCCGTCTCCCACCGCCACCCCCAGTGGACGTCGTCGCGCTCCGACACCCCTCGATCCCGCTCCTCCCTGCGTACCGCCGTGGTCTGGGACGTGCTCCAGGACGCCCTCGACCGCAGGGTCAAGGCCACCGGACGGGAGTCGCTCGACGTCCTCGACACCGGCGGCGGCAGCGGCAACTTCGCCGTGCCCCTCGCCCGGCTCGGCCACCGCGTCACCGTGGTCGACCCCAGCCCGAACGCCCTGTTCGCGCTGGAGCGCCGGGCCGCCGAGGCCGGCGTCGCCGACCGGGTCCGGGGCGTCCAGGGCGACGCGCACGGCCTGTTCGACGTGGTCGAGCGCGGTGGCTACGACGCCGTGCTGTGCCACGGCGTCCTGGAGTACGTCGACGACCCGGCCGAGGGCGTGCGCAACGCCGTCGCCGCGCTGCGCTCCGAGGGCGTCCTCAGCCTGCTCGCCGCGGGGCTCGGCGGCGCCGTGCTCGCCCGCGCCCTCGCCGGGCACTTCACGGAGGCCCGGCAGGCGCTGACCGACCCCGACGGCCGCTGGGGCACCGGTGACCCGGTGCCGCGCCGGTTCACCGCCGATCAGCTCACCGCGCTGGTCGAGGGCGCGGGCCTGCGGGTCGGCGCCGTGCACGGGGTGCGGGTCTTCGCCGACCTGGTCCCCGGCGTCCTCGTGGACACCGAGCCCGGCGCCCTCGACGCGCTGCTGAAGCTGGAGGCCGCCGCGGCCGAGCTGGCCGCGTTCCACTCCGTCGCCACCCAGCTGCATGTGCTCGGTGAGACGCGGGGTGCCGCCGAGGCCTGAGCTCACGGCCGTGACCCGCCGCTGATCAGGGCCTGGGCAGCGGATGGAGTACGCCACAAGCCCCCCGATCGTGGGGTTTGCGCCGTATGATCGAGGTACACCACCCGGCATGACGGGTCGGCTGCCGGGGAATGGAAGCCTCAGCGAGCCGGGACGCCCATGACGGATTCCGGTTCGCCAACTGGCGCAGAGGGGCGGGTTTCACGGGGGCGATTCCCTGCCTATCCTGAAGGGACCCCCCGGGTCGCCCCGGCGACTGCACGATGAGGAGGACTCCGTGCCGCTCTCGGAGCACGAGCAGCGCATGCTCGAGCAGATGGAGCGAGCGCTGTACGCCGAAGATCCCAAGTTCGCGTCAGCGCTTGAGGGAAGCGGGCTGCGTACGTACACCCGGCGGCGGGTCTACCAGGCGGTCGCAGGCTTCCTCGTAGGTATCGCGCTCCTCATGGCCGGAATGGTCGCGCAGCTGATCTGGGTCAGCGTGGTGGGTTTCCTCGTCATGCTGGGCTGCGCCGTCCTCGCCGTCACGGGCTGGCGCAAGGCCCCGAAGCCGGGCGAGCAGCCCCCGGGCGCCGCCCGCCGCCAGGTGCGGCCGAAGCGCTCCATGATGGACCGGATCGAGGAGCGCTGGCAGCGCCGCCGGGACGAACAGGGCCGGTAGCCGTCCGGCGGTCTCCACCGCCCACGGACGACGCCGGCAGACGACGCAGACGGACAACGCCGACAGACGACGCTGAGGGGCGGCCACCGCCGGTGGCCGCCCCTCAGCGCTGTCTCAGCCCCGCTGCTGCGAGGGCCGGCGCGGGCCTGGCCTGGCCGCGGCCGCCCGGGCCCGGAGCGCGGACCAGCGGTCCGCCACCGCCCACAGCACCCGCACCGACGAGCGGGGCAGGAACAGCGCCCGCAGCCGCGTGCCGGTGCTCACCGTGCCCCGCAGCCCCTCGACCACCCGGCGCACGTCCTCCGCCACCCCGGCCGCGGGGCGCGGCCGGGGCGCGTACAGCACCTGCTCCACGGCGTCCGCCACCCGGTGCACCGCGGCACCGGCCGCCGGGTCCAGCCGGCCGAGACCGACGATCCGGTCCGCCGCCCTGCGCGGGGTCAGCGACTCGTCCGGCGTGATGCCGTGGTCCCAGGCGCTGTCCGTCAGCTCCCGCCAGGCCGCCAGGGTGTGTCCCGCCGCCCCCTGCTCGGTCCGGGCGTGCCCGCCCAGCCGCGCCGACCGCACCCGCAGCCGCCACAGCAGCGGCGACAGCGGCAGGGCCAGCGCCACCAGCGCGGCCAGGCCGAACAGCAGGTACCACCCCGGGCCCGGGCCACCGCCGCCGCCGCTCGGGACCGCCGCCGCGGACGCGGTGTCGCAGCCCTGCACCTTGACCAGCTCGGGCGTGCAGCTCTCGCTCGCCGAGGGTGCCGCCGAGGGCGCCGTGGACGCATGGTGCGAGGGCAGGTCCTGGTCCGGCAGCGAGGTGCCGGGCGTGTCCGACTGGGTGTACGACGGTGTCGTGCCGCGGGTCGGAGTCGGCTCGAAGCGGGTCCAGCCCACGCCCTCGAAGTACAGCTCGGGCCAGGCGTGCGCGTCTTTCTGGCTCACCGCGACCGTGCCGTCCGCCTGCGGGGTGCCCGGCGCGAAGCCCACCGCGACCCGGGCCGGAATGCCCAGCGTGCGGGCCATCGCCGCCATCGCGAAGGAGAAGTGGACGCAGAAGCCCTCCTTCTTCTTCAGGAAGTTCGCGATGGCGTCCGGGCCGCGGCCGACCTCCACCTGGGTGTCGTACTGGAAGCCGCCCGTGACGGCGAAGTAGTCCTGGAGCTTGACCGCCTCCTCGTAGTGGCTGCGCGCGCCCGCGGTGATCTCCTCGGCGGTCTTGGCCACCACCTTCGGCAGCGAGGACGGCACCTCGGTGTACTCGCGCTTCAGGGCCGCGGGCGGCTCCGGCGCGGTGGACAGCTGCTGCGCCGTCGGCCGCAGGTCCAGGCTGGTCACCTGGTAGGCCGCGCCGCGCGTGGTCTGGCCGTGGTCGCCGACGACGGCCATGCCGACCGGTTCGTAGCGCCAGCGTCCGCCGATCTTCACCCCGCTCGGCGGGTACGGCATCGGCAGCCAGTCCTGGGCGTACCAGTCCGCCGCCGTGACCGTGGTCGTCACCGTGCCGCGCCTGATGTCCGCGCCGAGGCCGAGGGGCGTGGGGAACCGGTCCGGCACGCCGACGACGCGCCGCTGCGCGGGCTTCCAGGTGGTGCCGTCGAAGTCGTCCAGGGAGGCGATCCGCAGATACAGGTCCGAGATGTCGTTGGTGCTGGTCCGCAGGGTCAGCACCTGGCGGTCGTTGTCCGTGTTCAGGTTGTCGCGCAGCGCCACCAGCAGGTTGACCGCGCCGCCCCCAAGCCCCTCGCCGCTGCCCGCCCCCACGCCCGTCCCGGCGGCGTCCAGCAGGCCGCCCTGCATCGCGGGCAGCGCCAGCGGAACCATCAGGGCCACGCCCAGTGCCACCGCCCCGATCCGGCGTCCGGTGCGCACCGGGGCCACCGCGCCGTCCTCCGGGGAGCCCGGGGAACGGGGAGCGCCACCGAAGACCCGGCCCCACTGAGCCAGCCGGTCCCGGCCCTCGGCGAGCAGCAGCATCAGATAGCCGGCCGCCGCCACCAGGAACCACAGCCAGTCGGCGGCGCCTTGGGACAGCCCGGCGGCCACCGAGTACAGCGCGAGCAGCGGCAGTCCGGCCGGGGCGGCGCTGCGGAAGGTCACCGCGAGCGTGTCCACCAGCAGGCCGATCACCAGGGCGCCGCCGATCAGCATCAGCTTGATGCCGTCGGTGAGGGGCGCCGGGATCGCGTACTCGCCGACGTCGTCGGAGCCCTGCTGGAGCAGGTCGGCGAAGTGCCGGAAGGAGTCCGGCCCCGGGACCAGCCCGATGATCGCGTGCTCCCGCGCGAAGACCAGGGTCAGCAGCACCAGCGTGGCCAGCGCCTGCGCCACCACGGTCAGCGGCCGGCCCAGCGGCACCCGGCGGGCCGCCGCACCCACCCCGCTCTGCACGGCCAGCAGCGGCACCAGCTGCAGCAGCCAGGTCGGCTCGGCCACCAGGGGCAGCAGCGCGCAGGAGGCCATCAGCGTGGCCGCCGCCGCGCACAGCGCCAGTCGTGCCCGCCCGCTCATCCCCTGGCCTCCCCGCTCGACGACACCAGGCCCGAGCGCTCCCGGTCCGCCTGCTGCCACAGCGTGTTCAGCGCGGCGCCGCGCGGCACGCTCAGCGCGGTCCAGCCCGACTCGCGCAGCAGCCGCAGGCGCTCGGTGTGCCGGTCGCCCGGCAGCGGCCCGTCGGTCGCCTCCCGCACCCATGTGTCGGGGTCCAGCACGAAGGCGACGGCACCGCCGCTGCGCCGGCTCATCCTGGCGACCGTCGCGGCCTGTTCCTCGTCCAGGTCGCCCAGGAAGGCGACCAGCAGCCCCTCGTTGCCGCCGCGCAGCACGTCGTACGCCCGGGACAGGCCGGTGCCGTCCGAGTGGTCGATCACCGCGAGGGTGTCCATCATCAGCCCGGCCGCCTCCGCGGTCTCCTGGCCGGTGCCGGCGAACCCGTCGGCGCCCTCGCCGGGCACCACGCTGCCGCTGTCGGTCAGCAGCCGTACCGAGAAGCCGCGTTCGAGCATGTGCACCAGCACCGAGGCGGCACCGGAGACGGCCCACTCGAAGGCCGAGTCGGGGCCCGCGCCCTCGTAGGCACCGCCCCGGGTGTCCAGCAGCACGGTGCAGCGGGCGCGCCGGGGCTGTTCCTCGCGGCGCACCATCAGCTCGCCGTAGCGCGCGGTGGACCGCCAGTGCACCCGGCGCAGATCGTCGCCGTAGCGGTAGCCGCGCGGGATCACGTCGTCCTCGCCCGCCAGCGCCAGCGAGCGCTGCCGCCCGTCGCCGTACCCCTGGGCCTCGCCGCTGAAGCGGACCGGGGCGAGCGGCTGCACGCGCGGGATGACCGTCAGGGTGTCGTGCGCCGAGAAGGAGCGGGTCAGTTCGCACATCCCGAAGGGGTCCGTCAGCCGCAGCTGCAGCGGGCCCAGCGGGTAGCGGCCGCGCAGGTCGGAGCGGACCCGGTAGGACACCTCGCGGCGGCCGCCCGGCTCCACCCGGTCCAGCACGAACCGGGGCCGCGGTCCGAGGACGTACGGCACCCGGTCCTGGAGCATCAGCAGGCCGGTGGGCAGCCGGGAGACGTTGTCCATCCGCAGGTGCACCCGGGCCTCGGTACCGGCCGGCACGCGCGCCGGGGCGAGCCGGCGGGTGCCGGAGACCCGGTAGCGCGTGCGGTACACGACCGTCGCGCAGGTCAGGGGCAGCACGGCCAGCAGCAGCCCGACGCGCAGCAGATCGCTCTGGCCCAGGACGTACGCGCAGATCGCGGCCGCGATCCCGGCCGCCAGGAAGGAACGGCCGCGGGTGGTCAGACCCGCCAGGGCCGTACGGACGCCGCCCGCCTCCCCGCGGTCGGCCTCCGCCTGCCCGGTCCCCCCGGCGCTCATCACAGACTCCGCGGGGGCTGCTGCGGATACGCCGGGACGTTCCGGCCGAGGCCGCCGAAGCCCGGGGCCTGCCGGCCCGGCGCCGCGGGCAGCGGGGTGTGCTGGAGGATCTCCTGCACGACCTGCTCGGCCGTGCGGCGGTTCAGCTGCGCCTGGGCCGTGGGCAGCAGGCGGTGCGCGAGGACGGCGACGGCGAGTGCCTGGACGTCGTCCGGCAGCGCGTACTCCCGGCCGGCCAGGGCCGCGGACGCCTTCGCCGCGCGCAGCAGATGCAGCGTCGCGCGCGGGGAGGCGCCGAGTCTGAGGTCGGGATGGGTGCGGGTGGCGGCGACCAGCTCCACCGCGTACCGGCGGACCGGCTCGGAGACGTGCACGGTGCGCACCGCCTCGATCAGCTTCACGATCTCGTGGGCGTGCGCCACCGGCTGCAGGTCCTCCAGCGGGCTGACCCCGCCGTGGATGTCCAGCATCTGCAACTCGGCCTCCACGCTGGGATAGCCGACGGAGACGCGGGCCATGAAGCGGTCGCGCTGGGCCTCGGGCAGCGGGTAGGTGCCCTCCATCTCGACCGGGTTCTGGGTGGCCACCACCATGAAGGGACTGGGCAGTTCGTAGGTCTGCCCGTCGATGGTGACCTGCCGCTCCTCCATGGACTCCAGCAGCGCCGACTGGGTCTTGGGCGAGGCGCGGTTGATCTCGTCGCCGATCACGATCTGCGCGAAGATGGCGCCCGGCTTGAACTCGAAGTCCCGGCGCTGCTGGTCCCAGATGGACACACCGGTGATGTCCGAGGGCAGCAGGTCGGGCGTGAACTGGATACGCCGCACCGAGCAGTCGATGGACCGCGCCAGCGCCTTGGCCAGCATCGTCTTTCCCACGCCGGGGACGTCCTCGATCAGCAGGTGGCCCTCGGCGAGCAGCACGGTCAGGGCCAGCCGTACGACCTCGGGCTTTCCCTCGATCACGCCCTCCACCGAACCGCGCACCCGCTCCACCGTGGCGGTCAGATCAGTGAGGCTCGCTCGATCGTCATAGGTCGTCACCCGGCCCTCCTCGGCCCGTACTTTCCGGGCCGACGCTGCTTGCGAAACCGGCCCACCCCGAAACACGGACACCACGCGGGAAAGGTTCCGCGTGACGTCACACCCGCATTCTTGCCGCCGTTACCGATTCGTGTCACTCGCCTGTGGACAACTGCCCGCACGATGTCGGTCTTACGGCCTTTTCGACCGCGTTTTCGATACGGCTGTGGCGGGATGCTTCCGGGGTGGCCGGCCGGTGCGTCCGCTCAGGCCGGGTCGATCTCGCGCAGGAGACCGGTGCGCACGTCGAACACAAAACCGCGTACGTCGTTCGTGTGCAGCAGGAACGGCGAGGTACGCACGCGCTGCATGGACTGGCGCACGTCCTGGTCGACGTCCCGGAAGGACTCCACCGCCCACGCCGGGCGCTGACCGACCTCCATCTCCAGGTCGTGCCGGAAGTCCTCGGTGATGGACTCCATGCCACAGCCGGTGTGGTGGATGAGCACGACGCTGCGGGTGCCGAGCGCCCGCTGGCTGATGGTCAGGGAGCGGATCACGTCGTCGGTGACCACGCCGCCCGCGTTGCGGATGGTGTGACAGTCGCCGAGCTGCAGGCCGAGTGCCTTGTGCAGGTCGAGGCGGGCGTCCATACAGGCGACCACGGCGACCTGGAGAACGGGACGGGCGTCCATGCCCGGGTCGGCGAACGCGGCGGCGTACCGCCGGTTGGCCTCCACCAGGCGATCGGTCACGCCACCGCCGTCCGTTATGGCGCCTTCGGATCCAGTGGGAACTGCTGCGGAAGTCGTCATACTCATGACGTTACTGGTCACGCCCGGCCCTGGCCCGCTGTGAGTCGGGACAAAGAACGTCATCACGGCTTGTTGTGAGCCACCCCACAGGTGGGGCAAACCTGCTCCGGACGGGTGAACACCGCCGAATTGCGGCTCCCGCCGCGATGCGGTAGGCGACGCGCAGGCCGGTTGATTGACCGCGAGACACGGTGGACTAAAGTGGCGCGAAGCGGGAGACGTGGCTCTCCCTGCTGGTGAAACCCCGGAGACCCCGGCTCGCACCCGGGCCGTCTCCCCGCGTGCGCGGCGCGTACGCACGGCTCGGCCTCCTCCCGCTCCCGGTCCGGCTGACGCTTCCGGCGCCGGCAGGCCTCCCCTTCACGAGCTGGCGGGGACCCGGCGGTGCGTACGGGCCGCGCCGGAAGATGAGAGGCCCCCTTGAGCCAGAGTCGACACGTCCCGGTGATGCTCCAGCGGTGCCTGGACCTGCTGGCGCCCGCCCTGGAGCGCCCGGGAGCGGTGGTCGTCGACTGCACACTCGGCCTCGGCGGGCACAGCGAGGCGCTGCTGAGCCGGTTCCCCGAGGCGCGGCTGATCGGCCTCGACCGGGACAAGGAGGCGCTGCGGCTGTCCGGCGAGCGCCTGGCGCCCTTCGGCGAGCGCGCCACCCTGGTGCACGCCGTCTACGACGAGCTGCCCGACGTGCTGCGCCGGCTGCGCATCGCGCGCGTGCAGGGCGTCCTGTTCGACCTCGGCGTCTCCTCCATGCAACTGGACGAGGCCGACCGCGGCTTCGCCTACGCCCAGGACGCGCCGCTGGACATGCGGATGGACCAGACGACCGGCATGAGTGCCGCCGAGGTCCTCAACACCTACCCGCCGGGCGAACTCGTGCGCATCCTGCGCGCGTACGGCGAGGAGAAGCAGGCCAAGCGGATCGTGGCCGCGATCGTGCGCGCACGCGAGAAGGAGCCGTTCAGCAACAGCGCCCGGCTCGTGGAGCTGATCCGGGACGCCCTGCCGCAGGCCGCCAAGCGCACCGGCGGCAACCCCGCCAAGCGCACCTTCCAGGCGCTGCGCATCGAGGTCAACGGGGAACTGTCCGTCCTGGAGCGGGCGATCCCCGCGGCGGTGAAGGCCCTCGACGTCGGCGGGCGGATCGCGGTGCTGTCGTACCACTCGCTGGAGGACCGGCTGGTCAAGCAGGTGTTCGCGGCCGGCGCCGCGTCCACCGCGCCGCCCGGGCTGCCGGTCGTGCCCGAGCGCTACCAGCCGCGGCTCAAGCTGCTCACCCGGGGTGCCGAACTTCCCACCGAGGAAGAGGTCGCCGAGAACCGCCGGGCCGCACCGGCCAGGCTGCGCGGCGCCGAGCGCATCAGGGAGGACGCCGAGTGAGCGAGACGGGCCGGCGGGACGCCCGCACTGACCGGGGGAGCCGTGCGTAGGAAACCCGAACTGAAGGGGCGGGCCGCGCGGCTCGCCCGGCTCCTGCCGGCCGGCCGCGCCCGGGCCGCCCGTGCCCCGTTCGTCCTCCTCGTCGTCCTGCTGCTCGGCGGCGGCCTCATCGGGCTGCTGGTGCTGAACTCCGCGCTCAGCGAAGGCTCGTTCAAACTCGACGCCCTGCAGAAGGAGACGAGGAGCCTCACCGACGAGGAACAGGCCCTCCAGCGGGACATCGACGCCTACTCGGCCCCCGACGCCCTCCAGCGCCGGGCCCGCCAACTCGGCATGGTCCCCGGCGGCGACCCGGCCTTCCTCAACCCCGACGGCACCGTCAAGGGCGTCACGGGTGTCGCGAGGCCCGACCCCGCCGCCCTCACCGGCCCGGTCGCCCCCGAGACCGTGACCCCGGCCGCCGCCCTTTCCGCGACCCCGTCCACGCCCGTCTCTCCCGCACCGGCGCAGGGACAGCCCCAGTCCGTCCCCGCGCCCTCCGCCCCGGCGGGGGCCGTACCATCACCGCCCGCCGCCCCCCAGCCCATCCCCACCCCGACCCCCGGCAGGTGACGGAAGTGTCCGACAGGGAAGCGCCGCGCCGTCGTGTGCCCGGGCCTGCCAAACCGCCTCGGCCCAGGAGCGCCGTGCGGCGCCAGCCCGGGCCCGGTGTGCGTCCGGCGCGGCGGCCGAGCGGCGCCCGGCCGCCGGGCCAGCGCCCCCTCCGGCTCGGCAGCGCCCGGCCCCGGCTGCGCATGGTCAGCCTCGCCCTGACCCTGGTGCTGCTGGCCTTCGTCGTGCGGCTCCTCCAGGTGCAGGCCGTCGACGCCCGCGCGCTCGCCGCGCGGGCCGAGCAGAACCGCTATGTCGTGCACACGCTGGCCGCCGAACGCGGCGGGATCACCGACCGCAACGGCGTGGCCCTCGCCATCAGCGAGGACGCGTACGACATCACGGCCGACCCCACGATGTTCAGCAGGAAGCAGCTGCAGGTCGGCGACGGCCCGGAGCAGGCCGCCGCGCTGCTCTCGCCGATCCTCGGGCAGAGCCAGGCCGAGCTCGTGAAGAAGCTGCGGCCCAGGAACAGCAGCTCCCGCTACACCCGGCTCGCCACCCGGCAGACCCCGCAGGTCTGGAAGCAGATCAAGGACCTGAAGGCCGCGCTCGCCAAGAAGTCCGAGACGGACCACAGCACCGCCAACGTGCTGGCCGGCGTCTTCGCCGACCCCAGCAGCCAGCGCGTGTATCCCAACGGCGACCTCGCCGCCGGGACACTCGGCTGGGTCAACGCCGACGGCCAGGGCGGCGGCGGCATCGAGCAGGAGCTGAACAAGCAGCTGTCGGGCAAGGACGGCAAGATCCGCTATGCCCAGTCCGGCGGCCGCGAGGTGCCCACGGCCGGGTCCAACGAGACACCCGCCGTGCCCGGCTCCGACGTCGAGCTGACCATCGACCGCGACATCCAGTGGGCCGCGCAGAACGCCATCACCGAGCAGGTGCGCAGGTCCAGGGCGGACCGCGGGTACGTGGTCGTCCAGGACACCCGCAGCGGCGAGATCCTGGCCATGGCCGACGCACCCGGCTTCGACCCGAACAACCTGTCCGAGGCGGACGCGGAGGCCATGGGCAACGCGGCCCTCCAGGACGCCTACGAGCCCGGCTCCACCGCCAAGGTGATGTCCATGGCGGCCGTGCTGGAGGAGAACGCCGCGACCCCGCTCACCCATGTCGTCGTACCCAACCGGCTGCACCGCGGCGACCGGCTCTTCTCCGACGACGTCGACCACGACACCTGGTACCTCACGCTGAACGGCGTCCTCGCCAAGTCCAGCAACATCGGCACCATCCTGGCCACCGGCCAGCTCGGCCGCACGCAGGCCGAGGCGAACAAGGTCCTCTACTCCTACCTGCGCAAGTTCGGCATCGGCAGCCCCACCGGGCTCGGCTTCCCCGGCGAGACCCCCGGCATCCTCTCGCCGTACCAGAAGTGGTCCACTTCGCAGCAGTACACGATTCCTTTCGGCCAGGGCTTCTCCCTCAACGCCCTGCAGGCCGCCTCCGTCTACTCGACCATCGCCAACGGCGGGGTCCGGATCGAGCCGACCCTGGTGCGCGGCACCAAGGGCCCCGACGGACGCTTCACCCCCGCGCCCAAGCCCAAGGACACCCGGGTCGTCAGCCGGAAGACCGCCACCTCCCTCTCCCAGATGCTGGAGTCCGTCGTGGACGACGAGCAGGGCACCGGCATCAAGGCCCGTATCCCCGGCTACCGGGTCGCGGGCAAGACGGGCACGGCCAACCGTGTGGATCCGGCCACCGGCAGATACCACGGATACACCTCGTCGTTCGCCGGCTTCGCGCCTGCGGACAACCCCCGCATCACCGTCTACTGCGCCATCCAGAACGCCACCTCCGGCAGCTACTACGGCGGCCAGATCTGCGGTCCCATCTACAAGCAGGTGATGGAGTTCGCGCTGAAGACCCTGCAGGTGCCGCCGACCGGGGCGCAGCCCGCCAACCTGCCCGTCGACTACAAGCCCTGATCAGCACCTCGGAAACACCAGGAACCAGCCCGTGACAACGATCACCCCGGAACCCGGGAACCAAGGCGCCTCCCGCCCCTCACTTCGCCCCGGAGCGGGTGCGCCGGGTACGCTCACCGCCGTGCCACACGCTGATCAGTCCCAAACCACCCAGAAGGGCGCTTCCGTGACATATCCGGGACCGCCGCGACCGGTCGAGGTCTCCGCCACACCCCTCGCGGAACTGGCCGATCAGCTGGGTGCCGCCGCCCCGGAGGCCCCCGCCGAGGTCACGGGGATCACCCACGACTCGCGCGCCGTCCGCCCCGGCGACCTGTACGCCGCCCTCCCGGGCGCCCGCCTGCACGGCGCCGACTTCGCCACCCAGGCCGCCGGCCTCGGCGCGGTCGCCGTGCTCACCGACCCGACGGGCGCCGAGCGCGCCGCCGCGACCGGACTGCCGGTCCTCGTCGTGGACGACCCGCGCGCGCGGATGGGCGCACTCGCGGCCACCATCTACGGCCGGCCCGGGCACGACCTGCTCCAGATCGGCATCACCGGCACCTCCGGCAAGACCACCACGGCCTATCTGGTCGAGGGCGGACTGCGCACCGCGAAGTCCACCGGTCTCGTCGGCACGGTCGAGATGCGCATCGGCGACGAACGCATCAAGTCCGAGCGCACCACCCCGGAAGCCACCGACCTGCAGGCGCTCTTCGCCGTCATGCGCGAGCGCGGTGTCGAGGCGGTCGCCATGGAGGTCTCCAGCCACGCCCTGGTCCTCGGCCGGGTCGACGGCTGCGTCTTCGACGTCGCCGTCTTCACCAACCTCAGCCCGGAGCACATGGAGTTCCACTCCGACATGGAGGACTACTTCCGGGCCAAGGCGCAGCTGTTCACGCCGCGGCGCAGCAGGCTCGGCGTGGTCAACGCCGACGACGAGTACGGCCGCCGGCTGGCCGAGGAGGCCACGGTCCCCGTCGTCACCTTCTCCGCCGAGGGCCACCCCGACGCCGACTGGCGGGCCGAGCACGTCCAGGTCGGCCCCATGGACTCGACGTTCACCGTCGTCGGCCCGAACGGCGAGCGCCTCCACGCCAGGTCGCCGCTGCCGGGCCCCTTCAACGTGGCGAACACCCTCGCCGCCATCGTCGCCCTCGCCGCGGCCGGCCTCGACCCGCAGGCCGCCGCCGACGGCATCGCCGCCGTACCCGGCGTCCCCGGCCGCCTGGAGCGCGTGGACGCCGGACAGCCCTACCTCGCGGTCGTGGACTACGCCCACAAGACCGACGCGGTCGAGTCGGTGCTCAAGGCGCTGCGCAAGGTCACCAAGGGCCGGCTGCACGTGGTCCTCGGCTGCGGCGGCGACCGCGACCAGACCAAGCGCGCCCCGATGGGCGCGGCCGTGGCCCGCCTGTCCGACACGGCCGTACTGACCTCCGACAACCCCCGCTCCGAGGACCCCCTCGCGATCCTCGCGACCATGCTCCAGGGCGCGGCCTCCGTGCCCGCGCACGAGCGCGGCGAGGTGCTCCTGTTCGAGGACCGGGCCGCCGCGATCACCGCCGCCGTGGGCCGCGCCCGGGCCGGCGACACCGTGCTGGTCGCGGGCAAGGGCCATGAGCAGGGCCAGGACATCGCCGGCGTGGTCCGTCCCTTCGACGACCGCCAGGTGCTCCGCGAAGCCATCCAGAAGACCCAGGGATGAAAATCCAGAAGACCCAGGGGATGAACTTGTGATCGCCCTCTCCCTCGCCGAGATCGCAGCAGTCGTCGGCGGGCAGACGCACGACATACCGGATCCGTCCACGCAGGTCACGGGCCCGGTCGTCCGGGACTCCCGAGAGGTGGTGCCCGGCAGCCTGTTCGCCGCCTTCGTCGGCGAGCGCGTGGACGGCCACGACTTCGCGGCGCGGGTCGTCGAGGCGGGCGCGGTCGCCGTACTGGCGTCGCGCCCGGTCGGCGCGCCCGCGATCGTCGTCGAGGACGTCCAGGCCGCCCTCGGCGCCCTCGCCCGGCACGTCGTCAAACGGCTCGGCGCGACCCTCGTGGCCCTGACCGGCTCGGCGGGCAAGACCAGCACCAAGGACCTGATCGCGCAGGTGCTCCAGCGCAAGGCGCCGACGGTGTTCACGCCGCAGTCGCTCAACAACGAGATCGGGCTGCCGCTCACCGCCCTGACCGCCACCGAGGAGACGCAGTTCCTCGTGCTGGAGATGGGCGCCCGCGGTGTCGGGCACATCCGCTACCTCACCGACCTCACGCCCCCGAAGATCGGCGTCGTCCTCAACGTCGGCACCGCCCACATCGGCGAGTTCGGCGGCCGCGAGCAGATCGCCCAGGCCAAGGGCGAGATCGTCGAAGGCCTCCCGGAGGACGGCGCGGCCATCCTCAACGCCGACGACCCGCTGGTCAGGGCCATGGCCCCGCGTACCAAGGCGAAGGTGGTCCTTTTCGGAGAGTCGGCCGAAGCGGACGTACGCGCCGAGAACGTACGACTCACGGACAGCGGACAGCCGTCCTTCAGGCTTCTCACACCCTCCGGTGCATGCGATGTGACCATGCGCCTGTACGGTGAGCACCACGTGTCGAACGCGCTCGCCGCGGCCGCCGTCGCCCATGAGCTGGGCATGTCCGCGGAAGAGATCGCCACCGCGCTCTCCGAGGCGGGCACCCTCTCCCGCTGGCGGATGGAGGTCACCGAGCGACCGGACGGCGTGACCATCGTCAACGACGCCTACAACGCCAACCCCGAGTCCGTGCGGGCCGCCCTGAGGGCGCTCGCGGCCATGGGCAAGGGGCGCCGCACGTGGGCGGTGCTCGGCAAGATGGCCGAGCTGGGGGACGAGGCGCTCGCCGAGCACGACGCCGTCGGACGGCTCGCCGTCCGGCTCAACGTCAGCAAGCTCGTCGCGGTCGGGGGGATCGAAGCCTCCTGGCTGCAACTGGGCGCATATAACGAGGGTTCGTGGGGTGAGGAGTCGGTGCACGTGTCCGACGCACAGGCGGCGATCGACCTGTTGCGCAGCGAGTTGCGCCCGGGGGACGTCGTACTCGTGAAGGCGTCCCGTTCGGTGGGGCTCGAGAGCGTTGCCCAGGCGCTCGTCGAGAGCGGTGCCGAGGGTGAGGTTGCCGCCCGATGATGAAGCAGATCCTGTTCTCAGGAGTCATTGGCCTCTTCCTGACGCTGATCGGCACCCCGCTGCTGATCAAGCTCCTCGCCCGCAAGGGCTACGGCCAGTACATCCGTGACGACGGCCCGCGCGAGCACGCCAGCAAGCGCGGTACGCCGACCATGGGCGGCATCGCCTTCATCCTGGCGACGATCGCCGCGTACTTCCTGAGCAAGCTCATCACGGGTTACCCGCCCACCTACTCCGGCATCCTGGTCCTCGGACTGATGTTCGGCATGGGTCTGGTCGGCTTCCTCGACGACTACATCAAGATCGTCAAGCGGCGTTCGCTGGGTCTGCGGGCCAAGGCGAAGATGGCCGGCCAGCTGATCGTCGGCATCTCCTTCGCCGTGCTGTCGCTGACGTTCGCCGACGCGCGCGGCAACACCCCGGCCTCCACCAAGCTGTCGTTCATCACCGACTTCGGCTGGACGATCGGCCCGGTGCTGTTCGTCGTCTGGGCGCTGTTCATGATCCTCGCGATGTCGAACGGCGTGAACCTGACCGACGGTCTGGACGGCCTGGCCACCGGCGCCTCCGTGCTCGTCTTCGGCGCCTACACGTTCATCGGCGTCTGGCAGTTCCAGGAGTCCTGCGCCAACGCGCAGACCCTGACCAATCCGGCCGCCTGCTACGAGGTGCGCGACCCGCTGGACCTCGCGGTGATCGCCTCCGCGCTGATGGGTGCCTGCCTGGGCTTCCTGTGGTGGAACACCTCGCCGGCGAAGATCTTCATGGGCGACACCGGCTCGCTCGCCCTCGGCGGTGTCCTGACGGGTCTGGCGATCCTCTCCCGCACGGAACTGCTGGTGGCCATCATGGGCGGCCTGTTCGTCCTCATCACCATGTCGGTCGTCATCCAGGTCGGCTCCTTCCGGCTCACCGGCAAGCGCGTCTTCCGGATGGCACCGCTCCAGCACCACTTCGAACTCAAGGGCTGGTCCGAAGTCCTGGTGGTGGTCCGGTTCTGGATCATCCAGGGAATCTGTGTGATTGTCGGACTGGGCCTCTTCTATGCGGGATGGGCAGCGGAAAAGTGACCTCCACCTCGGAGCTCTTCGACTTCCAGGGCAAGCACGTCACCGTCGCCGGGCTCGGTGTCTCCGGCGTCCCGGCGGCCAGGGCGCTGCACGCGCGCGGGGCGGTCGTCACGGTCGTCAACGACGGCGACGACGCACGCGCGCGTGAGCAGGCGGCCGCACTGGAGGCGCTCGGCATCACCGTGCGCCTCGGCGACGGCGCCTCCCTGCCGGAGGGCACCGAGCTGATCGTCACCGCGCCCGGCTGGAAGCCCGACAAGCCGCTGTTCCTGGCGGCCGAGAAGGCCGGCGTGCCGGTCTGGGGCGACGTCGAGCTGGCCTGGCGCCTGCGGGGCCACGACGGCAGGGAAGCGGCCCCTTGGCTGGCCGTCACGGGCACCAACGGCAAGACCACGACCGTGCAGATGCTGGCGTCGATCCTGACGGCGGCCGGCCTGCGCACGGCCGCCGTCGGCAACATCGGCGTCTCCCTGCTGGACGCCGTCCTCGGCGAGGAGGAGTACGACGTACTCGCCGTGGAGCTGTCCAGCTACCAGCTGCACTGGGCGCCCTCGCTGCGCGCCCACTCGGCGGCCGTCCTCAACCTCGCCCCCGACCACCTCGACTGGCACGGCTCCATGGAGGCCTACGCCCGCGACAAGGGCCGTATCTACGAGGGCAATCGGGTCGCCTGCGTCTACAACGTCGAGGACAAGGCCACCGAGGACCTGGTCCGCGAGGCCGACGTCGAAGAGGGCTGCCGGGCCGTCGGCTTCACCCTCGGCGCCCCCGCGCCCTCCCAACTCGGTGTCGTCGACGGCATCCTGGTCGACCGGGCCTTCGTGGCGAACCGGCAGAAGAACGCCCAGGAACTGGCCGAGGTCTGCGACGTCAACCCGTCGGCCCCGCACAACATCGCCAACGCCCTTGCCGCGGCGGCCCTCGCGCGCGCCTTCGGGGTGCCCGCCCAGGCCGTGCGGGAGGGGCTGCGGGCCTTCCGGCCGGACGCCCACCGCATCGCGCACGTCGCCGACATCGACTCGGTGGCGTACGTGGACGACTCCAAGGCGACCAACACGCATGCCGCCGAAGCATCGTTGGCGTCATATGAGTCGATTGTATGGATTGCGGGCGGTCTGGCGAAGGGAGCGACCTTCGACGAGCTGGTCGCCAAGTCGGCGAAGCGACTTCGCGGTGCCGTCCTGATCGGTGCCGATCGTGCCCTGATCCGCGAGGCCCTCGCGCGACACGCCCCGCAGGTACCCGTTGTGGACCTCGACCGGACCGACACTGGGGCGATGCTCCAGGCGGTGACGGAAGCGAAGCGGCTCGCGCAGCCCGGTGACACGGTGCTGCTGGCCCCGGCCTGCGCCTCCATGGACATGTTCACCAACTACAACCAGCGCGGTGACGCGTTCGCGGCGGCGGTCCGCGAACTCGAAGCCTGACCCCGGCCGCCTGCCGGGCGGATCTAGGGAGGGACGCGTGGGACGGTCGACGTTCAGCGGAGGCGCCGATGCCCAGTAGCCGTACCGGCCGGCCACCCGTGCAGCGGGCGTCCAGGCGTCCCGCCGTCGCCCGGACCTCCCGCGACCACCCCGTACAACGGTTCTGCACGCGCGCGCGCAAGGCCTGGGACCGTCCGCTGACCGCCTACTACCTGATCCTCGGCGGCAGCGTCCTGATCATCGTGCTGGGCCTGGTGATGGTCTACTCGGCCTCCCAGATCACCGCGCTGCAGATGTCGCTGCCGGGGTCGTACTTCTTCCGCAAGCAGCTGCTGGCCGCCGTGATGGGCGGCGTACTGCTGTTCGCGGCCTCCCGCATGCCGGTGAAGCTGCACCGGGCGCTGGCGTACCCGATCCTGGCCGGTGCCGTCTTCCTGATGGCCCTGGTGCAGGTGCCGGGGATAGGGATGGCGGTCAACGGCAACCAGAACTGGATCTCCCTCGGCGGCTCCTTCCAGGTCCAGCCGAGCGAGTTCGGCAAGCTGGCCCTGGTCCTGTGGGGCGCGGACCTGATCGCCCGCAAGCAGGAGAGGAAGCTGCTGACCCAGTGGAAGCACATGCTGGTGCCGCTGGTGCCGGTCGCCTTCCTGCTGCTCGGGCTGATCATGCTCGGCGGCGACATGGGCACCGCGATCATCCTCACGGCGATCCTGTTCGGCCTGCTGTGGCTCGCCGGGGCGCCGACGCGGCTGTTCGCCGTGGTGCTGCAGATCGCCGCCCTGATCGGGTTCGTCCTCATCAAGACCAGCCCCAACCGGATGGCCCGGCTCTCGTGCATCGGGGTGACCGAGCCCAAGGCGGGCGCCGCCGACTGCTGGCAGGCCGTGCACGGCATCTACGCCCTGGCCTCCGGCGGACTCTTCGGCTCCGGACTCGGCGCGAGTGTGGAAAAATGGGGCCAACTACCCGAAGCCCACACCGACTTCATCTTCGCCGTCACCGGTGAGGAACTGGGCCTGGCGGGGACGCTGTCGGTGCTCGCCCTGTTCGCGGCTCTAGGCTATGCGGGTATCCGCGTGGCCGGACGCACGGAGGACCCCTTCGTGAGGTATGCCGCGGGAGGCGTGACCACCTGGATCACAGCCCAGGCGGTGATCAACATCGGTGCGGTGCTCGGTCTGCTGCCGATCGCCGGCGTCCCCCTCCCGCTGTTCTCCTACGGAGGGTCCGCCCTGTTGCCTGCCATGTTCGCCACCGGGCTGCTGATCGCCTTCGCGCGTGACGAGCCCGCTGCGCGGGCAGCGCTTGCGATGCGGCAACCTCGCTTTGGTAGAAAGCGGGCGGGAGGCACCGGCTCCGGCCGGAAGCCTCGGAGATGGAACACGATGAGACGGCGCGCCTCGGCGGCGCGTTCGTCCGGAGAGCGGTGAATTTCGGTGCATGTCGTACTCGCCGGCGGGGGTACCGCGGGCCACATCGAGCCCGCGCTCGCCCTCGCGGACGCCCTGCGCAGGCAGGACCCGACCGTGGGGATCACGGCCCTTGGCACGGAGCGGGGCCTGGAGACCCGGCTCGTCCCGGAGCGCGGCTACGAGCTCGCGCTGATCCCGGCGGTGCCGCTGCCCCGCAAGCCCACCCCCGAGCTGATCACCGTCCCGGGCCGGCTGCGCGGCACGATCAAGGCCGCCGAGCAGATCCTGGAGCGCACCAAGGCGGACGCCGTGGTCGGCTTCGGCGGTTACGTCGCCCTGCCCGGCTACCTGGCCGCCAAGCGGCTCGGCGTGCCCATCGTGATCCACGAGGCGAACGCCCGCCCCGGCCTGGCCAACAAGATCGGCTCCCGGTACGCCGCCCGGGTCGCGGTCTCCACGCCGGACAGCAAGCTGCGCGACGCCCGCTACATCGGCATCCCGCTGCGCCGCTCCATCGCCACGCTGGACCGCGCCGCCGCCCGCCCCGAGGGCCGCCACCGCTTCGGCCTCGACCCCAACCTGCCCACGCTGCTCGTCTCCGGCGGCTCCCAGGGCGCCCGGCGCCTCAACGAGGTCGTCCAGCAGGTCGCGCCCTGGCTCCAGCAGGCCGGCATCCAGATCCTGCACGCGGTCGGCCCGAAGAACGAACTGCCGCAGGTGCAGCAGATGCCGGGAATGCCCCCCTATGTCCCGGTAAGTTACCTGGACCGTATGGACCTCGCGTACGCCGCGGCCGACATGATGCTCTGCCGCGCGGGCGCGATGACCGTCGCCGAACTCTCCGCCGTCGGACTCCCGGCCGCCTACGTCCCGCTGCCCATCGGCAACGGCGAACAGCGGCTGAACGCCCAGCCGGTGGTGAAGGCCGGCGGCGGACTCCTCGTCGACGACGCGGAGCTGACACCCGAGTGGGTGCAGCAGAACGTCCTGCCCGTGCTCGCCGACCCGCACCGGCTGTACGAGATGTCCCGCGCGGCAAGCGAGTTCGGCCGCCGGGACGCCGACGAGCTGCTCGTCGGCATGGTGTACGAGGCGATCGCCTCGCGCCGTTAGGACCGTATGACGAAAGGGCAGTGAGCGTGGCCGGATCGACGACCGCCCAGCGCGGTGAACGCCGGCGGGAGTCGTCCGGCCCGCCTCCCGTCCGCCGGTTCGGGAAACCACGCCTTCGTGTGATCGTCATCCTGGTCGCGGCCCTTGTGCTCCTCGGCGCCGGCGCGACCTGGGTGCTGTACGGCTCCGCGTGGCTGCGCGTCCACCACGTCTCGGTGACCGGCACGCGCGTGCTGACCCCCGCCGAGGTGCGGGACGCGGCGGCCGTGCCGGTCGGGGCGCCGATGATTTCCGTCGACATCCAGGGCATCGAGGCCCGATTGCGCCGGAGACTGCCCCGGATCGACACGGTCGACGTCGTCCGTTCCTGGCCCCGTGGAATCGGGCTGAAAGTGACCGAGCGCACTCCGGTGCTGCTGATCCGAAAGGGCGGGAACTTCGTCGAAGTCGATGACGAAGGTGTCCGGTTCGCTACGGTTTCGCAGGCGCCGAATGCCGTTCCGTTGCTGGAATTGTCCGTCTCCCGCACGGGTTCCGGCGCCGCCGGCTTTCGCCGGTTCGGCACCGACCGCCTGGTACGCGAAGCGGTCCGGGTCGCCCGCGATCTGCCGGACGCCGTGGCGCAGCGGACCCGGACCGTCCAAGTGCGTTCCTACGACGCCATCTCGCTGGAGTTGGCCGACGGCCGCGCGGTGGCGTGGGGCAGCGGTGAGGACGGCCGCGCCAAGGCACGGGCCCTCACAGCTCTCATGAAAGCAGCCCCGGGCGCACGGCACTTCGACGTCAGTGTCCCCACCGCCCCTGCGTCATCGCGGAGTTGACGCACATCAGCGCAGGCCAGCACCCTGGTTGGGCACTGCTACGGCTGATCACATAGGGTGAAAAGAAAAACGGGAGGTTCGGCGTGTTCGTTGAACGGGCGCCACTTGTCGACTTAGTGTCCTGTTCAGAAGACTCCAGGGAACAGACACACTGGTAACCCTAAACTTCAGGGTTAGGGTTCGGGTCGGCGCTACGGACCGTCCCATTCGGCATCCGTCGTCCCGGCGCGGGGCACCGCCCGGCGGCGACAACGTAATTCGAGGCGAGAGGCCTTCGACGTGGCAGCACCGCAGAACTACCTCGCAGTCATCAAGGTCATCGGTGTCGGCGGCGGTGGTGTCAATGCCATCAACCGGATGATCGAGGTCGGTCTCAAGGGTGTCGAGTTCATCGCCATCAACACCGACGCACAGGCGCTGTTGATGAGCGACGCCGACGTCAAGCTCGACGTCGGCCGGGAACTCACCCGCGGACTCGGCGCCGGAGCCAACCCGGCCGTCGGCCGCAAGGCCGCCGAGGACCACCGCGAGGAGATCGAGGAGGTCCTCAAGGGGGCCGACATGGTCTTCGTGACGGCCGGAGAAGGCGGCGGCACCGGCACCGGCGGCGCGCCGGTCGTGGCCAACATCGCGCGCTCGCTCGGCGCCCTCACCATCGGCGTGGTCACGCGCCCGTTCACCTTCGAGGGACGGCGCCGCGCGAACCAGGCGGAGGACGGCATCGCCGAACTGCGCGAAGAGGTCGACACCCTCATCGTCATCCCCAACGACCGGCTGCTGTCCATCTCGGACCGCCAGGTCTCGGTCCTGGACGCCTTCAAGTCCGCCGACCAGGTCCTGCTCTCCGGTGTGCAGGGCATCACCGACCTCATCACCACCCCGGGTCTGATCAACCTGGACTTCGCCGACGTGAAGTCGGTCATGTCCGAGGCCGGTTCGGCCCTCATGGGCATCGGGTCGGCCCGTGGCGACGACCGCGCGGTGGCCGCGGCCGAGATGGCGATCTCCTCGCCGCTGCTGGAGGCGTCCATCGACGGCGCCCGTGGCGTGCTGCTCTCCATCTCCGGCGGCTCCGACCTCGGCCTGTTCGAGATCAACGAGGCCGCCCAGCTGGTCAGCGAGGCCGCCCACCCCGAGGCCAACATCATCTTCGGCGCGGTCATCGACGACGCCCTCGGCGACGAGGTCCGGGTCACCGTGATCGCGGCCGGCTTCGACGGCGGCCAGCCGCCGGCCCGCCGGGACAACGTCCTCGGCTCGGCCTCGTCCTCGACGGCCGCCCGGCGCGAGGAGCCCGCCCCGGCACGGCCGGTCGAGCCCAGCCGGCCGACCTTCGGCTCGCTCGGCAGCGTGACGCCCAAGGAGGACCCGGAGCCGGCGCCCGAGCCGGTGCCCGACGTCCCGGTCGCCCCGCCCGTGACCCCGGCCCCCCGGACCTACTCGGACAGCGCGGCCGAGGAACTGGACGTTCCGGACTTCCTCAAGTGATAGGACAGCGCGAGAGCGTGAGCGGCGCGCACTTCGCCTTCACCGACCGGTGGGGCGGGGTGAGCGCCGCTCCGTATGAGGAGCTCAATCTCGGCGGCGCGGTCGGCGACGCCCCGGAGGCCGTACGGGCCAACCGGGAGGGCGCCGCCAAGTCGCTCGGCCTCGACGCGGGCCAGGTCGTCTGGATGAACCAGGTGCACGGCGCCGACGTGGCCGTCGTCGACGAGCCCTGGGGCGACCGCCCGGCGCCGGAGGTCGACGCCATCGTCACCACCCGCCGCGGACTCGCCCTCGCCGTCCTCACCGCCGACTGCGTGCCGGTGCTGCTGGCCGACCCCGCCGCCGGGGTCGTCGCGGCGGCCCACGCGGGCCGGCCCGGCATGGTCAAGGGGGTCGTCCCCGCCGCCGTACGGGCCATGGTCGAACTCGGTGCCGAGCCGGGCCGGATCACCGCCCGCACCGGACCGGCCGTCTGCGGGCGGTGCTACGAGGTGCCGGAGCGGATGCGGGCCGAAGTGGCAGCCGTCGAGCCGGCGGCGCACGCTGAAACGGGCTGGGGTACGCCGGCGGTCGACGTGAGCGCCGGGGTGCACGCGCAACTCGACCGGCTCGGGGTGCGCGACCGGGCGCAGTCGCCGGTGTGCACGCTGGAGTCGGGCGACCACTTCTCGTACCGCCGTGACCGCACGACGGGGCGGCTCGCGGGCTATGTGTGGCTGGACTGATGGGACATGACGGACCGTAAGACCGAACTCGCCGCAAACCTGGCGAAAGTGGAGGAGCGCATCACCGCCGCGTGTGTGGCGGCGGGGCGCAAGCGGGAAGAGGTGACCCTGATCGTGGTCACCAAGACCTACCCGGCGAGCGATGTGCGGATCCTGTCGGGACTCGGTGTGCGCCACGTCGCCGAGAACCGCGACCAGGACGCGGCACCGAAGGCCGCCGCGTGCGCGGATCTGCCCCTGAAATGGCATTTTGTCGGGCAGTTGCAGACCAACAAGGTTCGTTCGGTGGTCGGCTACGCCGATGTCGTGCAGTCCGTCGACCGCGCCCGGCTCGTCACCGCGCTGTCGAGGGAGGCGGTGCGGGCGGAGCGCGAGGTCGGCTGTCTGATCCAGGTCGCGCTGGACGCGGGCGTGAACGGCCGCGGTGAGCGCGGCGGCGTCGCACCGGACGGAATCGAAGAGTTGGCCGACCTCGTCGGCGAGGCGCCCGGGCTGCGGCTCGACGGACTGATGACCGTCGCTCCGCTCACCGGGGAGTACGCGGGACGCGAACAGAAGGCGTTTCGGCGGCTCATGGATTTGTCGACCGACCTGCGCCGAACCCATCCGGCTGCAACCATGGTGTCGGCAGGGATGAGTGCGGATCTCGAACAGGCCGTGGCCGCCGGAGCGACACATGTGCGCGTCGGCACTGCGGTACTCGGAGTCCGCCCCAGGCTCGGGTAACGTCGCCAGGAAGTCGGACCACAGCAGAAAATATGGTCAGTACCTGCGAAGGCGGGCACAACGACCACGTGGATCGCGGGCACTTGGCAGTCGTCAGTCGATCCACCACAGAGCGGAGGACTCAGAGCATGGCCGGCGCGATGCGCAAGATGGCGGTCTACCTCGGCCTCGTGGAGGACGATGGGTACGACGGCCGCGGATTCGACCCCGACGACGACTTCGAACCCGAGTTGGACCCGGAGCCCGAGCGGGACCACCGACGGCATGAATCTTCACACCAAGCGCACAGCGCACATCAGTCCCAAAGGGACGAAGAGGTGCGAATCGTGCAACCGCCCGCGCCGCGCGAATCGGTTGCCCGTTCGACGGCGCTCGCCGCGGAATCCGGACGTCCGGCGCGCATCGCGCCCGTGGCATCCATCACACAAGAACGTCAGTCCCTGGAGAAGAACGCACCGGTGATCATGCCCAAGGTCGTGTCGGAACGAGAGCCTTACCGGATCACCACGCTTCACCCGCGGACCTACAACGAAGCCCGTACCATCGGGGAACACTTCCGTGAGGGCACCCCGGTGATCATGAATTTGACTGAGATGGATGACACAGACGCGAAGCGACTTGTCGACTTTGCGGCCGGTTTGGTGTTTGGTCTTCACGGCAGCATCGAGCGGGTGACGCAGAAGGTGTTCCTGTTGTCTCCTGCTAACGTCGATGTCACGGCGGAGGACAAGGCCCGCATCGCAGAGGGCGGGTTCTTCAACCAGAGCTGAGATGCACAACCAGATCGACTTCGGAAGAGCACGGAGCAGGGGAGAGGGAAGCGCAGGCCATGAGCGTGTTCGTCACGGTGGTCCACACCGCGCTGCTGGTGTTCCTCGCCGTGCTCATCTTCCGGCTGGTCATGGATTACGTGTTCCAGTTCGCCCGCTCGTGGCAACCCGGCAAGGCGATGGTGGTCGTACTGGAGGCCACCTACACTGTCACCGATCCACCGCTGAAGCTTCTGCGGCGGTTCATCCCGCCGCTGCGTCTCGGGGGCGTGGCGCTCGACCTGTCCTTCTTCGTACTGATGATCATCGTCTACATCCTCCTCTCCATCACGGGGAGATTCATGTGATGAGGGTGGACGATACGGTCTTGCCGACTGCCGATGACTACGTTGAGGTGAAGAGATGCCGTTGACCCCCGAGGACGTGCGGAACAAGCAGTTCACGACCGTCCGCCTCCGAGAAGGCTATGACGAGGACGAGGTCGATGCCTTCCTCGACGAGGTCGAAGCCGAACTGACCCGTCTGCTCCGCGAGAACGAGGACCTGCGCGCCAAGCTGGCCGCGGCGACCCGTGCGGCCGCGCAGAACCAGCAGAACATGCGCAAGGGCCCGCCGGAGCAGGACCAGCAGCAGCACCCTCAGCAGCAGGGCATGCGAGGTCCCGGCGCGCCGGTGCCCGCCGGAATATCGGGCCCGCCGCAGCAGCAGATGGGTGGCCCCATGGGTGGCCCGCCCCAGCTGCCGAGCGGTGCCCCGCAGCTGCCCGCCGGCCCCGGCGGCGGTCAGGGTGGTCCCCAGGGTCCCGGTCCGATGGGCCAGGGTCCGATGGGTCAGGGCCCCATGGGCCAGGGCCCGATGGGCGGCCAGCCTCCCATGCAGCAGCAGATGGGCGGTCCGATGGGCGGCCCCATGGGCGGTCCGATGGGCGGCCCCGGTCAGGGCCCTGGTGGCGACAGCGCCGCCCGTGTCCTCTCGCTGGCCCAGCAGACCGCCGACCAGGCGATCGCCGAGGCCCGCTCCGAGGCCAACAAGATCGTCGGCGAGGCTCGCAGCCGCGCCGAGGGTCTGGAGCGTGACGCCCGTGCCAAGGCCGACGCCCTGGAGCGGGACGCGCAGGAGAAGCACCGCGTCGCGATGGGCTCCCTGGAGTCCGCCCGCGCCACGCTGGAGCGCAAGGTCGAGGACCTGCGCGGCTTCGAGCGCGAGTACCGCACGCGCCTGAAGTCGTACCTCGAGTCCCAGCTGCGCCAGCTGGAGACCCAGGCCGACGACTCGCTGGCCCCGCCGCGTACCCCGGCCACCGCGTCCCTGCCGCCGTCCCCGGCGCCCTCCATGGCTCCGGCCGGCGCGAGCGCCCCGTCGTACGGCGGCAACCAGACGATGGGCGGCAACCCCGCTCAGTCCGCCCCGTCCTACGGTGGTCAGCAGCAGATGACCCCGGCCATGACCCAGCCCATGGCCCCGGTCCGTCCGCAGGGTCCGTCCCCGATGGGTCAGGCTCCCTCGCCGATGCGCGGGTTCCTGATCGACGAGGACGACAACTGAGCACCGGGCACTAGTACGACAACGGCGTCGGCAGCGCTCAAAGGGCGGGCCCCCGGACTTCGGTCCGGGGGCCCGCCCTTTTTACGCGGGTTGAATCCGACCCGCACGCACGAGAAGGGCCCGGTCTCCCCTCGGGGAGACCGGGCCCTTCTCGATCCGTTCGGCGCTTACGCCTTCCGCAGCCGGAACGTGAGGGACAGCCCCTCGTCGGTGAACGGCTCACCGAAGCCGCCCTCGGCCTCGCCCTGGCGGAAGTCCGTCGACAGCACCTCGTCGGCGATCAGCTCGGAGTGCTCGGTCAGGGCCGCGACGACCGCGGCATCCGTGGACGTCCACCGCAGAGCGATCCGGTCGGCCACGTCCAACCCGCTGTTCTTGCGGGCCTCCTGGATCAGCCGGATCGCGTCACGGGCGAGACCCGCCTGCCGCAGCTCCTCCGTGATCTCCAGGTCCAGCGCGACCGTGGCCCCGGAGTCGGAGGCCACCGACCAGCCCTCGCGCGGGGTTTCCGTGATGATCACCTCGTCCGGAGCGAGGGTGACCGTCTCACCGTCGACCTCCACGGAGGCCGTGCCCCCGCGCAGGGCCAGGGAGAGCGCCGCGGCGTCGGCACCGGCGACGGCCTTGGCCACGTCCTGCACCCGCTTGCCGAACCGCTTGCCCAGCGCGCGGAAGTTGGCCTTGGCGGTGGTGTCCACCAAAGAACCGCCGACCTCGCTCAGCGACGCCAGCGAGGAGACGTTCAGCTCCTCGGTGATCTGCGTGTGCAGCTCGGGGTCCAGGGACTCGAAGCCGGCCGCGGCGATCAGCGCGCGGGACAGCGGCTGACGCGTCTTGACGCCCGACTCCGCGCGCGTGGCGCGGCCCAGCTCCACCAGCCGGCGGACCAGGAGCATCTGCCTCGACAGCTCAGGGTCGATGGCGGTCAGGTCCGCCTCGGGCCAGTCGGCCAGGTGGACCGAGTCCGGGGCACCCGGGGTCACCGGCACGACCAGGTCCTGCCACACCCGCTCGGTGATGAACGGGGTGATCGGCGCCATCAGCTTCGTGACCGTCTCCAGCACCTCGTGCAGCGTGCGCAGCGCGGCCTTGTCGCCCTGCCAGAAGCGGCGGCGCGAACGGCGGACGTACCAGTTGGACAGGTCGTCGACGAACGCGGACAGCAGCTTGCCGGCGCGCTGGGTGTCGTACGCCTCCAGCGCCTGGGTCACCTGGTCGGTGAGCGCGTGCAGCTCGGACAGCAGCCAGCGGTCCAGCACCGGGCGCTCGGCCGGGGCCGGGTCGGCCGCGCTGGGCGCCCACTGGGACGTACGGGCGTACAGCGCCTGGAAGGCGACCGTGTTCCAGTACGTCAGCAGGGTCTTGCGGACGACCTCCTGGATGGTGCCGTGACCGACCCGGCGGGCCGCCCAGGGGGAGCCGCCGGCGGCCATGAACCAGCGCACCGCGTCCGCGCCGTGCTGGTCCATGAGCGGGATCGGCTGCAGGATGTTGCCGAGGTGCTTGGACATCTTGCGGCCGTCCTCGGCGAGGATGTGGCCGAGGCAGACGACGTTCTCGTACGACGACTTGTCGAAGACCAGCGTGCCGACGGCCATCAGCGTGTAGAACCAGCCGCGGGTCTGGTCGATCGCCTCGGAGATGAACTGCGCCGGGTACCGGCTCTCGAACAGTTCCTTGTTCTTGTACGGGTAACCCCACTGCGCGAACGGCATCGAACCCGAGTCGTACCAGGCGTCGATGACCTCCGGCACGCGCGTGGCGGCCTCGCCGCAGCCCTCCTGCGGGCAGGCGAAGGTGACCTCGTCGATGAACGGGCGGTGCGGGTCGAGGCCCGACTGGTCCGCGCCGGTCAGCTCGGACAGCTCCGCGCGGGAGCCGACACAGGTGAGGTGGTCGTCCTCGCAGCGCCAGATCGGCAGCGGGGTGCCCCAGTAGCGGTTGCGGGACAGCGCCCAGTCGATGTTGTTGTTCAGCCAGTCGCCGAAGCGGCCGTGCTTGACCGTCTCCGGGAACCAGTTGGTCTTCTCGTTCTCCTGGATGAGGCGTTCCTTGATCGCCGTCGTGCGGATGTACCAGGAGGGCTGCGCGTAGTAGAGCAGGGCGGTGTGGCAGCGCCAGCAGTGCGGGTAGCTGTGCTCGTACGCGACGTGCCTGAAGAGCAGGCCGCGCTGCTGGAGGTCCGCGGTGAGCTTTTCGTCGGCCTTCTTGAAGAAGACGCCGCCGACCAGCGGGACGTCCTCCTCGAAGGTGCCGTCCGGGAGGACCGGGTTCACGACCGGCAGGCCGTAGGAACGGCACACCTTGAGGTCGTCCTCACCGAAGGCGGGGGACTGGTGGACCAGACCCGTACCGTCCTCGGTGGTCACGTAGTCGGCGTTCACCACGTAGTGCGCCGGCTCCGGGAACTCCACGAGTTCGAACGGACGCTGGTATGTCCAGCGCTCCATCTCGGCGCCGGTGAAGGTCTGGCCGGTGGGCTCCCAGCCCTCGCCGAGCGCCTTGGCCAGCAGCGGCTCGGCGACGACGACCTTCTCCTCGCCGTTGCCGGCGACGACGTAGGTGACCTCCGGGTGCGCGGCGACCGCCGTGTTGGACACCAGGGTCCAGGGGGTCGTCGTCCACACCAGGAGCGCGGCCTCGCCGGCCAGCGGACCGGAGGTCAGCGGGAAACGGACGTACACGGACGGGTCCACGACCGTCTCGTAGCCCTGCGCCAGCTCGTGGTCGGACAGGCCGGTGCCGCAGCGCGGGCACCAGGGGGCCACGCGGTGGTCCTGGACCAGCAGGCCCTTGCCGAAGATCTCCTTCAGCGACCACCAGACCGACTCCACGTACTCGGGGTCCATGGTCCGGTAGGCGTCGTCCAGGTCGACCCAGTAGCCCATGCGGGTGGTCAGCTCGGCGAAGGCGTCGGTGTGCCGGGTCACGGACTCGCGGCACTTGGCGTTGAACTCGGCGATGCCGTACGCCTCGATGTCCTGCTTGCCGGAGAAGCCCAGCTCCTTCTCGACGGCCAGCTCCACGGGCAGGCCGTGGCAGTCCCAGCCGGCCTTGCGGGCCACGTGGTAGCCGCGCATGGTGCGGAAGCGGGGGAAGACGTCCTTGAAGACGCGCGCCTCGATGTGGTGGGCACCGGGCATGCCGTTGGCGGTGGGCGGGCCTTCGTAGAACACCCACTCCGGGCGGCCCTCGGACTGCTCCAGACTCTTGGTGAAGATCTTCTGGTCACGCCAGAAGTCGAGCACGGCGTGCTCAAGAGCGGGCAGGTCGACCTGTGCGGGCACCTGGCGGTACGTCGGCGCTGTCATCTGCGAGCATCCTCCAACGGACTTGCTGCCTTCCGTCGGAGGGACGAGAGCCTTCGATCCTGTCTACGCCGTGTGCGGCGCGCTCCCGCGGTACCACCCTCCTTGGCCCTCCGACGCGCCGTACGCGCCGGTGAGCCCCCTCATTGGGGTCGCGAAGCCGGCTCTACTCGCTCTCGCCCTGGGGCTGTGGCTTTCTTCCGGCGGCTCCGGGGTGATCTTCACGCCGCGCTCGCCCCCGGGCTCACACCGTCCCCGGGTCGCTCTGGGCTGCGTACGCCGCTACTCGTCCCCATCCACGCTTCTCGCTCCGCCCAGTGTACGGCGCCGCGCGGACCGCGGCCGACCGGTTTTCGGCGCGACGCCCGGCGGGCGGTACGACCGGCCGGGATGACCCGAATGGCGAGGGGGCGGGCGCGGGTCCGGGGCGGCCCGGGCTCCGGCGGATTACCCGGCGGAGAGCGGGGCACAACGGATGCAGGCCCGCTGCACGGGGGGTGCGGGCGGGCGAATCGGGCGGTGTGCCCCGTTGCCGCGGGACTCAAGTCGATTTATCGTCCCAGCACGATTCGCGAGCGAGATCACAATATGTGAAGGGGCCGCGGCCATGGTGGCGAAAAAGACCGCCGTACAGCAGCCGGCGTCCGGCCGGCGCAGGGGCGCGGGCGTCTCCGCCGCGGCCGCCTCCGGCGGTGAGGCCAAAGGAGTGGCCGGGAAGAAGAGGGTGACCGGGGGAATGGACGCGGTGCCGGCGGCGGAGAAGACAGCGGGCAGGGAGGCGGCCACCGGGAAGTCGGCCACCGAGGAGAAGGCCGCGGCGAAGAAGAGGGCCGCGGCGAAGGGGACGGTCGCGGCGAAGGAGACGGCTGCCGGGGAGGCCGCGGACAAGAAGGCCGCGGCCAAGGGGACGGCCGCTGGGAAGAGTGCCGCGAAGAAGACGGCTGCCAAGAAGTCCGCTGCCCGGAAGACCGTCTCCGAGAGGTCCGTCTCCGAGAGGTCCGTCGCCGAGAAGACCGTTGCCAAGAGGGCGCCGGTGAAGAAGGCGGGTCGTGACGCGGCCGTGGTGGACCGGGCGGCGGCGCCGGAGGAGGCGGTGGCCGGGAAGTCCGTCGGCAAGAAGACCACGGCGAAGGCGAAGGGGGCGAAGGGGGTGGCATCGGCGGAGGAGACGGCCGTCAGGAAGCCGGCGGCGAAGAGGACCGGTGGCGCGAAGGCGGCCGCCGAGGGCGTCTTTACGGAGGCGGCCCACACGAGCAGGGCCAAGGAAGCGGGCGCGGCGCGGGCCGCGAAGCAGACGGGAGCCACGACAGTGGTTGCGAAGAAGACTCCTGGCACGGCCACGGCGGACACCGCCGTTCCCAAGGCGCGGGTCGCCGCGGCGGAGCCCGGCGAACTGGCGGTGCGCCCCGGCGAGGACCCCTGGACTCCGAAAGAGGTCGAGGAGGCCCGGGCCGAGCTGATGTCCGAGGTGACGCGGCTGCAGGAGGAGATCAGCTCCTCCGAGGCGTCCCTGGTGGGCCTGATGCGGGACTCCGGGGACGGCGCGGGGGACGACCAGGCCGACACCGGTACGAAGAACATCACGCGCGAGCACGAGATGGCGCTCGCGGCCAACGCACGCGAGATGCTGGTCCAGAACGAGCACGCCCTGGAACGGCTGGACGCCGGCACCTACGGTCTGTGCGAGAACTGCGGCGAGCCGATCGGCAAGGCCCGGATGCAGGCCTTTCCCCGGGCGACGCTGTGCGTGGAGTGCAAACAGAAGCAGGAACGCCGCTCCTGAGCGTGCCGGGCCGTGCCGTAGTCTCGTCCCCAGTCAGGTACCTAGGCTGAGGGACTCACGTGGCAGAGGCGGAGCGCATCATCGGTACGCCGGACACCCCGGACGACAGCGGCGAGCAGACGGCGGCGGCCGAAGCCCGCCCCGGCTCGGGCGCGTCCACCGCGCCCGGTGTGTCCGGCGCGGGCGAGCAGCAGGCCGCGGCACAGGTCCGGGGCCGCCGCGGGCGCCGGATCGCCCTGCTGTTCGCGGTCGCCGCGTTCGCCTACGCCCTGGACCTGATCAGCAAGATGCTCGTGGTCGCCAAGCTGGAGGGGCACGCGCCGATCAAGCTGATCGGGGACTGGCTGGAGCTGAACGCCATCCGCAACCCGGGCGCGGCCTTCGGCGTCGGCGCGGCCTTCACGATCATCTTCACCCTGATCGCGGCGGCCGTGATCGTGGTGATCGTCCGCCTGGCCCGCAAGCTCTACAGCTACCCCTGGGCCATCGCGCTCGGCCTGCTGCTCGGCGGCGCCCTCGGCAACCTCACCGACCGGATCTTCCGCTCGCCCGGCGTCTTCGAGGGCAAGGTCGTGGACTTCATCGCGCCCAAGGGCTTCGCGGTGTTCAACCTGGCGGACTCGGCGATCGTGTGCGGCGGCATCCTGATCGTGCTGCTGTCCTTCCGCGGCCTGGACCCGGACGGCACGGTCCACAAGGACTGAGCGCCGAGGGAGTTGTCCACAGGCGCGTTCGGGGTGCTGCGGCCCGTCCGGCATACTCGACGGGTGAGCACGATTCCCGAGATCCGTACCCTGCCCGTGCCCGACGGCCTGGAGGGCGAGCGTGTCGACGCCGCCATCTCCCGGATGTTCGGCTTCTCCCGCACGAAGGCCGCGGAGCTGGCCGCGGCCGGCAAGGTCCAGGTCGACGGCGCGGTGGTCGGCAAGTCCGAGCGGGTGCGCGGCGGCGCCTGGCTCGAGGTCGAGATGCCGCAGGCGCCCGCGCCGGTGCAGGTGGTCGCCGAGCCGGTCGAGGGCATGGAGATCGTGCACGACGACGAGGACGTGGTCGTGATCGTCAAGCCGGTCGGCGTGGCCGCGCACCCGTCGCCGGGCTGGAGCGGCCCCACCGTCATCGGCGGACTCGCCGCCGCCGGGTACCGGATCTCCACCTCCGGCGCCGCCGAGCGCCAGGGCATCGTGCACCGCCTGGACGTCGGCACCTCGGGCCTGATGGTGGTCGCCAAGTCGGAGCGGGCCTACACCTCGCTCAAGCGCCAGTTCAAGGAGCGCACGGTCGACAAGCGCTACCACACCCTCGTCCAGGGCCACCCGGACCCCACGAGCGGCACGATCGACGCGCCCATCGGCCGCCACCCCCACCACGACTACAAGTGGGCCGTCACGGCCGAAGGCAAGCCCTCCGTGACGCACTACGACCTCATCGAGGCGTTCCGTGCCGCCTCCCTGCTGGACGTGAAGCTGGAGACCGGCCGCACCCACCAGATCCGCGTCCACATGTCCGCCCACCGCCACCCCTGCGTCGGCGACCTCACCTACGGCGCCGACCCCACCCTCGCCAAGCGGCTGCGCCTGACACGCCAGTGGCTGCACGCCGTGCGCCTGGGCTTCGAGCACCCCGGGGACGGCCAGTGGGTGGAGTTCGCGAGCGACTACCCCGAGGACCTGCAGGAGGCCCTCGACCAGGTCCGCGAGGAGACGTACGCGTGAGCACGCCGTACACCGTCCGGATCGCCGCGGACCCCGCCGACCGCGAGGCGTGCTTCGCGGTCCGCAAGGAGGTCTTCGTCGTCGAACAGGGCGTCGCCGAGGACATCGAGTACGACGCCTACGACGCGGTCGCGGTGCATGTGCTGGCGGTCCGCGGGGACGGCGTGCCGCTCGGCACGGGACGGCTGCTGCTCGGCGAGGCCGCGGCGGCGAAGACGGGCGGGGACGCCTCGGTGGGCTCCCTGGGGCGGCTCGCCGTCTCCCGCGAGGCCCGCGGGCTCGGTGTCGGCGTGGCCCTGGTGCGGGCCATCGAGGACGCGGCACGCGCGCGCGGCCTCGCCGCGGTGGACCTGCACGCGCAGACCCACGCCCTGGGTTTCTACGAGCGCCTCGGCTATGTGGCGTACGGCCCGGAGTTCCCGGACGCCGGCATCCCGCACCGGGCGATGCGCCGGTCCCTGTAGGCGCGTGCCACGCCGCCGGGCGGCAGGCGTCCGTGCCGGCGCGATGGCAGGCTTGAGGCCTGCCGTGTGAGCGTCGACCCCCGGAGCGCCGGCCGTGGATCAGTTGGCCCTGCTGTTCGTACTGCTGCTCGGGGCCCTGGTGAGCGTCCCGGTGGGCGACCGGTTCGGGGTGCCGGCGCCGGTGCTGATGACGCTGTTCGGCGGGGTCCTCGCGGTGGCCGACTTCGTGCCCGACGTGGACATCCCGCCGGACCTGATCCTGCCCGGGCTGCTGCCCCCGCTGCTCTACGCCGCCGTACGCCGCACCTCCTGGCGTCAGTTCGCGGCCAACATCCGCCCGATCTTCCTGCTGGCCGTCGCCCTGGTGTTCGTGACGACGGTGTGCGTGGCCTTCGTGGCCCACACGATCGTGCCGGGGCTGCCGATCGCCGCCGCCGTCGCGCTCGGCGCGCTGATCGCACCGCCCGACCCGGTCGCCGCGACCAGCGTCGCCGGGCAGCTCGGGCTGCCGCGCCGCCTGGTGTCGATCCTGGAGGGCGAGGGCCTCTTCAACGACGTGACGGCCATCGTGCTGTACCACGTGGCCGTCGCCGCGGCCGTGAGCGGCTCGTTCTCGCCCTGGCGGGCCGGCCTGGACCTGGTGCTGTCCGCCGTCGTCGCGGTGACCGTGGGCCTGGTGCTCGGCTGGGGCGCGAACAAGCTGATGGACCTGCTGGGCGATCCGACCCTGCAGATCGGCATGACCCTGCTGGTCCCCTACGCCTCCTACGTGCTCGCGGAGAAGATGCGGGGCTCGGGGGTGCTGGCGGTGCTCACCACGGCGCTCTTCCTCGCCGAGTACGCCAGCGACGCCGACGACGTGATGACCCGGCTCGCCGGGCACACCTTCTGGGACATCATCGACACCCTCGTCACGGGCGTGGCCTTCGGGCTCATCGGCCTGGAGCTGCACAACGCCATCCGCACGGCCCAGGGGCGCTGGGGCGAGATGCTCGGCTGGTCCGCCGCCGTCGTGGCCGTGGTGATCGTCGTACGGCTGGTGTGGCTGCTGCCCGCGACCTGGCTGACCAAGCGGCTGCACGCGCGGCGGGACTACGACGAGGAGATCCCGGTGAGCTGGCGGGAGACCGTCGTGATGTGGTGGTCCGGGATGCGCGGGGTGGCCTCGGTGGCGCTGGCGCTGGCCGTCCCGCTGAAGACCGGTGACGGATCCCCGTTCCCCGACCGGGACGAGATCGTCTTCATCGCCTTCGGGGTGATCATCGTCACGCTGGTCCTGCAGGGGCTCACCCTGCCGTCGTTGGTGAGGTGGCTGGGGGTGCAGGCCGACTCCGAGCGCGAGAAGGAGTTCGAGAAGGAGCTGGCGGTGCGCGCCGCGAAGGCCGCCAAGCGCCGGCTGCGGGAGATCGAGCAGGTGGAGGACCTGCCGGAGGAGCTGTCGGAGCAGATGCTGCGGCGCGCCTTCGACATCGGGATCCGGATCAGCCCCGACATGGGGGAGGAGGAGCGCAGGGAGGCGCAGCACCAGCGGGTCAGGCGGCTGAAGCGGATCCGGCGCATCCAGAACGAGATGCTCAGCGCGGCGCGGCACGAGGTGCTGGCGGCACGGAGCGAGCCGGGCGCGGATCCCGAGATCGTGGACCGGGTGCTCCGGCATCTGGACGTGCGCAGTCTGCGCTGAGCACCCCACCCGCGCACCGCCCGCGGCATCGCCTGCGGCCCCCGGCACCGCCTCCGGCGCGGTCAGCCGCGGCCGGTGCGGGGGAAGTCGTAGGCCTTGCGCAGCGAGGTGCCGTCGGGCGGCGGGATGCGGCTCGGCGGGTGTACGGCCTCCGCGGTGTTGACCCGGGGGAGGGCGTAGGGGTGTTCCGTCGACAGCCAGGTGATCATCTGCTCGCGGACCGTGACCCGTACCGTCCAGATGTCGTCGGCGTCCTTCGCGGTCACCAGGGCGCGCGCCTGGAGGGTGTTCGGTGTGGTGTCCGTCACCACCAGGCCGTAGGCGCGGCCGTCCCAGGCCGGGCACTGGCGCAGGATGTCCCGCAGCTTCTCGCGCATGGCCTCGATCGGCGCGCTGTGGTCGAGGTGCCAGTAGACGATGCCCGTCATCTGCGGGGTGCCGCGGGACCAGTTCTCGAAGGGCTTGGACGTGAAGTACGACACGGGCATGGTGATCCGGCGCTCGTCCCAGGTCCGCACCGTCAGGAAGGTGAGGGTGATCTCCTCGACGGTGCCCCACTCGCCGTCCACCACGACGGTGTCGCCTATGCGCACCATGTCGCCGAAGGCGATCTGCAGCCCGGCGAACATGTTCGACAGCGTCGACTGGGCGGCCACACCGGCCACGATGCCGAGGATGCCGGCCGACGCCAGCAGCGAGGCACCGGCCGCGCGCATCGCCGGGAACGTCAGCAGCATCGAGGCGGCGGCCACGACGATGACGATCGCGGACACCACCCGCATGATCAGCTCCACCTGGGTGCGCACCCGGCGCACCCGGGCCGCGTCGCGGTGGGCGCGCGCGTAGCGGGTGTAGGTCGTCTCGACGATCGCCGCGGCGATCCGGATCACCAGCCAGGCGGCGGATCCGATCAGCACCAGCGTCAGCGTCCGGCCGATGCCGGCCTGGTGTCGCTCCAGCAGCTTCGTCTGGTCGTACGACCCGCGGAGCAGGGCGGCGCACAGCACGAGCTGGTAGGGGATGCGGGCCCGGCGCAGCAGCCCCCACAGGGGCGTGTCGTGGTCGCGGTCGTCGGCCTTGCGCAGCAGCCGGTCGGTGCCCCAGCCGATGGCCAGGGTCAGCAGCACCGAGCCGCCGAGCACGAGCAGGGGGCGGAGTACGGTCTCCATGCCTCCGCTCCTAACCGGCCCGCGGCGGTCATGAACATGTGAGTTCGGCGCGTTCCTGGGTACGGCGGCACCGGCACCCTCGTATCCGGCTGGCACCATGGCCTCATGAACATCATGCTTTTTCACTCGACCTACGGCCTCAGGCCCGCGGTGCGCGACGCCGCGGACCGGCTGCGCGCGGCGGGCCACGAGGTGTGGACGCCGGACCTCTTCGAGGGGCGCACGTTCGACACCGTCGAGGAGGGCATGGAGTTCAACGAGCGGACCGGCAAGGAGGAGCTGCTGAAGCGGGCCGTGCTGGCGGCGGCCCCGTACTCCGAGCGAGGGCTGGTCTACGCCGGGTTCTCGCTCGGCGCCTCCATCGCGCAGACCCTCGCCCTCGGCGACGACAGGGCGCGCGGGCTGCTGCTTCTGCACGGCACGTCGGACATCGCGCCGACCGCGCACGTGGACGGGCTGCCGGTGCAGCTGCACGTGGCCGAGCCGGACCCGTTCGAGACGGACGACTGGCTGAGCGCCTGGTATCTGCAGATGGGCCGGACCGGAGCCGATGTGGAGGTCTACCGGTACCCGGGCGCCGGGCACCTCTACACCGACCCGGAGCTGCCGGACTACGACGCCGAGGCCGCCGAGGCCACCTGGCGGGTGGCGCTCGGCTTCCTCGACGACCTGCGGTCCGCGTAGCCGACGGCTACACCGGGTCGTAGGTCCGCTCGACCTTCTGCGTGCCGCTGCGGGTGCGGTAGGAGCGCACCCACTTGGAGGTCGCGCCCGCGTCGGTGCGGTCGGACAGGACGTAGTAGTCCATCTGCGCGCGGCCGGCGGTGATGTCCAGCACGCCGTAGCCGTGCCGGTCGGTGTCCACCCAGTGGACGTGCCGGTTGGCGGCCTCGATGACCGGCGCGGCGAGCGCGGAGACCGTGCCCTCGGGGACCTTGACGATGTCGTCGAGGTTGTCGGAGGTCACCGACGTGATGACGAACTCGGTGGCCGCCGACGGCGACAGCGGGTAGGTGCCCGCGTCCATCGGCACGTCGTTGGCCCAGGACATGTGGATGTCACCGGTCAGGAAGACGGTGTTGCCGATGGCGTTCGAGCGCAGGTGGTCGAGCAGTTCGCGGCGGTCGTGGGTGTAGCCGTCCCACTGGTCGGTGTTGACGCCGATGCCGTCCTGCGGCAGACCGAGCAGCTTGGCGAGCGGCTTGAGCAGGTCGGCGGTCAGGGAGCCGATGACGAACGGCGCGATCATCACGGAGTTGCCCACCAGCCGCCACTTGGTGTCGGAGGCCTTCAACCCGGTCTTCAGCCAGTCCAGTTGGGCCCGGCCGGTGATGGTCCGGTTCGGGTCGTCCACCGAGCCGGTGCCGGCGGACGCCTGCTGGGAGCGGAACGAGCGCAGGTCCAGCAGGGACAGGTCGGCGAGCTTGCCGAAGCGCAGCCGCCGGTAGGTGGTGCCCTCGACGGCGGGACGGACGGGCATCCACTCGAAGTAGGCCTGCTTGGCGGCCGCCTTGCGGGCGGTCCAGGTGCCCTCGGCGCCCTCGGTGTGGTTGACCGCACCGCCCGACCAGGCGTTGTCGGCGAACTCGTGGTCGTCCCAGATCGCGATGACCGGTGCCTTCACGTGCAGGGCCTGCAGGTCGGGGTCGGTCTTGTACGTGGCGTGCCGGACGCGGTAGTCGGCGAGCGTGAGGGTCTCGTTGGCGGGCGCGTGCGGGCGGACGACCGTGCCGCGGGCCGCGTACTCGCCGGACTTGTACTCGTAGATGTAGTCGCCGAGATGCAGCCAGGCGTCCAGGTCGCTGCGGGCCGCGAGGTGGCGGTAGGCGGAGAAGTAGCCGCCCTCCCAGTTGGCGCAGGAGACCACGCCGAAGCGGAGGCCGCTGACGTCCGCGTTCGCCGCCGGCGCGGTGCGGGTGCGCGCCACCGGCGAGTCGGTGCCGCCGGCCGAGAACCGGAACCAGTAGTCGGTGGCCGGTTCCAGACCGCGGACATCGGCCTTCACGGTGTGGTCGGAGACGGCGCTCGCGGTGACGGAGCCCTTGGCGACGATGCTGGTGAACGCCTTGTCCTTGGCGACGACCCAGTTCACCTCGGTGTCCGGGCCCAGCCCGGAGCCCGCGGTGGCCTCCGGCGTCGGGGTCACACGGGTCCACAGCAGGACGCCGTCGGGCAGCGGGTCACCGGAGGCGACGCCGTGCAGGAAGGCGGGAGCCTGGTCGGCGGCGCGCGCCGGGAGGGCGGCGGCGAGCGGGCCCGCCAGCACAGCGGTCGCCGCCGCGGCCTTGACGACCGTACGGCGGCGAGGGGAGAAGGAGTTGAGGCCTGTGGACGCCTCGGATGCTCTGTATCGACTGGTCACGACCGATCAGGTTACTGATCGGTATGAGCAAGAGCGGGCGAACTCCGAAAGTTCGCCCGCTCTTCACACGGAGGCCGGTTTCCGAGGCGCCGTCAGCTCTTGAGGGCCGCGTCCACCAGCCTGTTGAAGTCGGCGACCGTCATGGGCGGGTGGCCCTGGCTGTCGGTGGTGAGCATCTTGCCGTTCATGACGAAGCTCGGGGTGCCGCTCACGCCGTCCTTGTTGGTGTCCCAGGTCTTCGACATGGCCACCGCCCAGGCGTCGTAGGTGCCGCTCTTCACGGCCTTCTGGAACGCCGCGTTGTTCTTCAGCGCCGGGACGGTGTCGGCGACCTCCAGGAGGTAGTCGTCGCTCTTGAACTTGTCGTCCGTCTCGGCGGGGTGGTACTTCGCGGAGTACAGCGCGCTCTTGTACTCCAGGAACGCCTCCGGGCTGACGTTCAGCGCGGCGCCCATGGCGCTCATGGCGTTCTTGGAGCCCTCGCCGTTGGCGCCGATCTTGCCGTTCTTCAGCGAGTCGCCGTCGAGGAAGGTGCCGCCGATGAACTGGATCTTGAACTTGCCGTCGTCGATGTCCTTCTTCACGGTCGGGCCGACGGCCTGCTCGAAGGAGGCGCACACGGGGCAGCGCGGGTCCTCGTAGACCTTGAGGGTCTTCTTGGCGGTGTCCTTGCCGATGACCACCGTGGTGCCGTCGGTGCCCGTGGTGTGGGCCGGGGCGACGACCTTGGCGTCCTTCAGGCCTTCCCAGTAGCTGGGCTTGCTCGCCTGCACGACGGCGTAGCCGATGCCGCCGGCCGCGGCCAGCACGGCCACGACCGAGGCGGCCACGATGACCTGCCGCTTGGCCTTGTCGCGCTTGGCCTGCCGCTCGCGCTCCTGCCGCAGCCGCTCCCGGGCCGCCGTCTTCGCCGTCTGGCTGTTCCGCTTGCTCATGTGGGTGATCTCCATGTGGGACGCGCACAGGTCGTACGCGGGATACGTGTGGGGGACTGGAGGTGCTCAGACGCTGCCGCTCACAGGGCGGCGGCAGCGGGTGAGCACGGCGGTCCACGCCGTCCCAGGGAGTGCACGAGAAGACGGTCGCGGGCGGCGGCGCGGCGCGGCGCCGGGCGCGGCACCCGGCGGACCGGGGCCGGCCGGACGGTGACCGCGGCCACCGCGAGCAGCAGCGGCCGGAAGGTGGTGGCGCCGACCGCGCGCAGCAGCTGGACCAGCGCCCGCTCGCCCCGGCGCAGCCAGGCGGCGGCGAGCAGGCCGACGCCGATGTGCGCGGCGAGCAGCAGCCAGGCGGCCACCGGAGTGGCGTGCGCGAGCAGCGCATCCGGGCGGCCCTGGGCGCGGGTCATCTGGGCCAGCGGGGTGCCGACCGCGCCGCCCTCGCACAGCACCTTGAAGCCGAAGGCGTGCAGCGGGCCGGCGACCGGGCCGCCCGCCCGGCCGTAGCAGGCGTGCTGGCCGGTGGTGAACACCGTGTCGGCGGCCAGTTCCAGCGGGATCAGCAGGGCCGCGATCCGGCCGAAACCGCGCTCGCGGCCCGCCAGCGCGTACGCGGTGACGAACACGCCGGCAAAGACCGCCAGCACGCTCGTCACCGGCAGCGGGGCCCGCGACAGCAGCACGTGCGACGCGGTGCTGAGCGTCACGACGACAGCCGTGAACAGCGCCGCGCGGACGGCTCTGAACTGGGTCCCGGATATGTCCATAGCGAAAGAAGAGTCTGTCACGTACGCGGTTAAGGGACCCCTAAAGGGTGCCTGTGGGTGCGCGTAGGTTACAGCCCCGGAATCCGGCCGTTGCGGAACAGGTCGACGAAGATCTGGTGGTCCGCGCGCGCCCGTGCGCCGTAGCGGTGCGCGAAGTCCACCATGAGCGGCGCGAAGCCCTCCTCGTCGGCCGCGAGCGCGGCGTCGATCGCCCGCTCGGTCGAGAACGGCACCAGGGACTCCCCGGACTGGTCGTCCGCCGCCGCGTGCATGGTGGCGGTGGCCCGGCCCAGGTCGGCGACGACGGCCGCGATCTCCTCCGGGTCGTCGATGTCGCCCCAGTCCAGGTCGACGGCGTACGGCGAGACCTCGGCCACCAGCTGGCCGGCGCCGTCCAGCTCGGTCCAGCCCAGCCACGGGTCGGCGTGGGCCTGCAGGGCCCGCTGGGAGATCACCGTGCGGTGCCCCTCGTGCTGGAAGTAGCCGGCGATGGCCGGATCCGTGATGTGCCGGGAGACGGCCGGGGTCTGCGCCTGCTTGATGTAGATCACGACGTCGTTCTCCAGGGCGTCGCTGTGCCCCTCCAGGAGGATGTTGTACGACGGCAGGCCGGCCGAGCCGATGCCGATGCCGCGGCGGCCGACGACGTCCTTCACCCGGTAGGAGTCCGGGCGGGCCAGGGAGGAGTCCGGCAGCGTCTCCAGGTACCCGTCGAAGGCCGCGAGGACCTTGTAGCGGGTGGCGGCGTCCAGCTCGATGGAGCCGCCGCCCGGCGCGAAGCGCCGCTCGAAGTCGCGGATCTCGGTCATCGAGTCCAGCAGCTCGAAACGGGTCAGCGACCGGGCGGCCCGCAGGGCGCCCAGCAGCGGCCCGTCGGCGGTGTCCAGCGTGAACGGCGGCACCTCGTCGCTCTTGGCGCCCGTGGCCAGGGCGTGGATGCGCTCGCGGTAGGCGGCCGCGTAGACCGTCACGAGCTCGGTGATCTGCTCGTCACTGAGCGCCTTCGCGTACCCGATGAGCGCGATCGACGCCGAGAAGCGCTGCACATCCCAGGTGAACGGGCCGACGTAGGCCTCGTCGAAGTCGTTGACGTTGAAGACCAGGCGGCCGTTGGAGTCCATGTACGTGCCGAAGTTCTCCGCGTGCAGATCGCCGTGGATCCACACGCGCGAGGTGCGGTCGTCCAGGTACGGGCCGCCGCGCTTCGAGCCGAACTGGGTGTTCGCGCTGAGGTCGTGGTAGAAGAGGCACGCCGTGCCCCGGTAGAACGCGAAGGCCGAGGCCGCCATCTTCCGGAACTTCACCCGGAACGCGGCCGGGTCGGCGGCCAGGAGCCGGCCGAAGGCGGTGTCGAAGACGGCGAGGATCTCCTCGCCGCGCTGCTCGTCGCTGAGCTGGGGGACCGACATCGCGAGATGCCTCCTGGTGCGGGAGTGGTGCATGGATGTGCATGAACGGGTACGACGGCGCTTCCGCCGTCTCCAACGGGCGACGCCACGCGGGAGTGCCCGGTTCCCGCATGAAGGTACGCGGGGAAGCCCGCCGGGTGTCAGTGCCGGGGCATAGACTTCGACGCTGACCCCGCAACCGTCCCCCACCCGTCGCCGAGCGTTCCCGTTGGAGGCCATACCGTGTCAAAGCCGCCCTTCACGCACCTGCACGTCCACACGCAGTACTCGCTGCTGGACGGTGCCGCGCGGCTCAAGGACATGTTCAACGCCTGCAACGAGATGGGCATGACGCACATCGCCATGTCCGACCACGGCAACCTCCACGGGGCGTACGACTTCTTCCACTCCGCGAAGAAGGCCGGAATCACCCCGATCATCGGGATCGAGGCTTATGTCGCCCCGGAGTCCCGGCGGAACAAGCGCAAGATCCAGTGGGGCCAGCCGCACCAGAAGCGGGACGACGTCTCCGGTTCCGGCGGTTACACCCACAAGACGATGTGGGCCGTGAACAAGACCGGCCTGCACAACATCTTCCGCCTCTCCTCGGACGCCTACGCCGAGGGCTGGCTGCAGAAGTGGCCCCGGATGGACAAGGAGACCATCGCCCAGTGGTCCGAGGGCATCGTCGCCTCCACCGGCTGCCCGTCCGGCGAGGTGCAGACCCGGCTGCGCCTCGGCCACTTCGACGAGGCCCTGAAGGCCGCCGCCGACTACCAGGACATCTTCGGCAAGGACCGGTACTTCCTGGAGCTGATGGACCACGGCATCGAGATCGAGCGCCGGGTCCGCGACGGCCTCCTGGAGATCGGCAAGAAGCTCGGCATCCCCCCGCTGGTCACCAACGACTCGCACTACACCTACGCGCACGAGGCCGGCGCCCACGACGCCCTGCTGTGCATCCAGACCGGCAAGAACCTCTCCGACCCGGACCGCTTCAAGTTCGACGGCACCGGCTACTACCTGAAGTCCACAGACGAGATGTACGCCATCGACTCCTCGGACGCCTGGCAGGAAGGCTGCGCCAACACGCTCCTCGTCGCCGAGATGGTCGACACCACCGGCATGTTCGAGAAGCGCGACCTCATGCCCAAGTTCGACATCCCCGAGGGCTACACCGAGGTCACCTGGTTCAAGGAGGAGGTCCGCCGCGGCATGGAACGCCGCTTCCCGGGCGGCATCCCCGAGGACCGCCAGAAGCAGGCCGACTACGAGATGGACGTCATCATCTCGATGGGCTTCCCCGGCTACTTCCTGGTGGTCGCCGACTTCATCATGTGGGCCAAGAACAACGGCATCGCGGTCGGCCCCGGCCGAGGCTCCGCCGCCGGTTCGATCGTCGCCTACGCCATGGGCATCACCGACCTCGACCCGATCCCGCACGGCCTGATCTTCGAGCGCTTCCTCAACCCCGAGCGCATCTCGATGCCCGATGTCGACATCGACTTCGACGAGCGCCGGCGCGTCGAGGTGATCCGCTACGTGACCGAGAAGTACGGCGCCGACAAGGTCGCCATGATCGGCACCTACGGCACCATCAAGGCCAAGAACGCCATCAAGGACTCCGCGCGCGTGCTGGGCTACCCGTACGCGATGGGCGACCGCATCACCAAGGCCATGCCCGCCGACGTCCTCGGCAAGGGCATCCCGCTGTCCGGCATCACCGACCCCAGCCACCCGCGCTACAGCGAGGCCGGCGAGGTCCGCGGGATGTACGAGAACGAGCCGGACGTGAAGAAGGTCATCGACACCGCCCGCGGTGTGGAGGGCCTGGTCCGGCAGATGGGCGTGCACGCCGCCGGCGTGATCATGTCCAGCGAGACCATCACCGAGCACGTCCCGGTCTGGGTCCGGCACACCGACGGCGTGACCATCACCCAGTGGGACTACCCGAGCTGCGAGTCGCTCGGCCTGCTGAAGATGGACTTCCTGGGCCTGCGCAACCTCACGATCATGGACGACGCCGTCAAGATGGTGAAGGCCAACAAGGGGGTCGACATCGACCTCCTGGGCCTCCCGCTCGACGACCCGACGACCTTCGAACTGCTCCAGCGCGGCGACACCCTCGGCGTCTTCCAGTTCGACGGCGGCCCCATGCGCTCGCTGCTGCGCCTGATGAAGCCCGACAACTTCGAAGACATCTCCGCCGTGTCGGCCCTGTACCGCCCGGGCCCGATGGGCATGAACTCCCACACGAACTACGCGCTGCGCAAGAACAAGCAGCAGGAGATCACGCCCATCCACAAGGAGCTCGAAGAGCCCCTCGAAGAGGTCCTGGCGGTCACCTACGGCCTGATCGTCTACCAGGAGCAGGTGCAGAAGGCCGCCCAGATCATCGCCGGGTACTCGCTCGGCGAGGCCGACATCCTCCGCCGCGTCATGGGCAAGAAGAAGCCCGACGAGCTGGCGAAGAACTTCACCATCTTCCAGGCCGGCGCCCGCAAGAACGGCTACAGCGACGAGGCGATCCAGGCCCTGTGGGACGTGCTGGTCCCGTTCGCCGGCTACGCCTTCAACAAGGCACACTCCGCCGCGTACGGCCTGGTGTCCTACTGGACCGCCTACCTGAAGGCGAACTACCCCGCCGAGTACATGGCCGCCCTGCTGACGTCCGTCAAGGACGACAAGGACAAGTCGGCGATCTACCTCAACGAATGCCGCCGCATGGGCATCAAGGTGCTCCCGCCGAACGTCAACGAGTCGGTGCACAACTTCGCCGCGCAGGGCGACGACGTGATCCTGTTCGGCCTGGAGGCCGTGCGCAACGTCGGCACGAACGTGGTCGAGTCGATCATCAAGAGCCGCAAGGCCAAGGGCAAGTACGCCTCCTTCCCCGACTACCTCGACAAGGTCGAGGCGGTCGCGTGCAACAAGCGCACCACGGAGTCGTTGATCAAGGCGGGTGCGTTCGACACCCTGGGGCACACCCGCAAGGGCCTCACCGCGCAGTACGAACCGATGATCGACAACGTGGTCGCGGTCAAGCGCAAGGAGGCCGAGGGCCAGTTCGACCTCTTCGGAGGCATGGGCGAGGAGGAGAGCAGCGAGCCCGGCTTCGGGCTCGACGTGCAGTTCGCCGACGAGGAGTGGGACAAGACCTATCTGCTCGCCCAGGAGCGGGAGATGCTCGGTCTGTACGTCTCCGACCACCCGCTCTTCGGCCTGGAGCACGTGCTGTCCGACAAGGCCGACGCGGGCATCGCCCAGCTCACCGGAGGCGAGCACGCGGACGGCGCGGTCGTCACCATCGGCGGCATCATCTCCGGCCTGCAGCGCAAGATGACCAAGCAGGGCAACGCCTGGGCCATCGCCACCGTCGAGGACCTCGCCGGCTCCATCGAGTGCATGTTCTTCCCGGCGACCTACCAGCTGGTGTCGACCCAACTCGTCGAGGACGCCGTGGTGTTCGTCAAGGGACGCCTCGACAAGCGCGAGGACGTGCCCCGGCTCGTCGCCATGGAGCTGATGGTCCCGGACCTGTCCAACGCGGGCACCAACGCGCCCGTGATCCTCACCATCCCCGCCGTGAAGGTGACCCCGCCGATGGTCAGCCGGCTCGGCGAGATCCTCAGCCACCACAAGGGCGACAGCGAGGTCCGCATCAAGCTCCAGGGCCCGCGCAAGACCACCGTGCTGCGCCTGGACCGGCACCGGGTCAAGCCCGACCCGGCGCTGTTCGGCGACCTGAAGGTACTGCTCGGCCCGTCCTGCCTGGCCGGCTGACGGCATGACGTGCGAAGGGGCGCACCCGGGTCGGGTGCGCCCCTTCACTGTGCCTGGGCTTCAACTGCCCTTTAGTTGTGGCCGAAGCTCTTCTGCTTCTTGCGCGCAACATCCGCGGGGCTGCCCTGGATGTGCGTCACCGGAGACTCGTGGTTCTCCTGCGACCGCTGCGCGTGCTCATGGGCCTGCTCGGGCTGCGACGCGCGGTTCTGCGGGCCACCCTGCTTGCGGTTCTTGTTCTTGGCCATGGTGATCTGCCTCCTGTGGGGGATCTAGGGGCCAGGGCCGGGACCAGATTCACATAAGCTGACATCACGCGCATGTCGGATAATTACCGTGTGTGACAGGGGTGGTGGGCGAGCCGGATCCGCAAACGCCACGCCGAAGATCGAGTTCGGGCCGTTAACCTCCGCGCCGTCGGGCAGACTCGAAGGAAGTCCGAAGCAAAGCCTCCCGGGAAGAGGGTGAGACGCGTGGACCGCTGCATCGTCCTGGTGGACGCCGGGTACCTGCTGGGAGCCGCCGCCAGCCTCCTCGCGGGTGAGCCCTCGCGGTCCCGGATCACCGTCGACCACACCGCGCTGATCCAGGCCCTGCGCGAGCGCGCCGAGTCGGAGACCGAGCAGCCGCTGCTGCGCATCTACTGGTTCGACGGCGCCCCCGACCGTGTCCCCCAACCGGAGCATCGCCGGCTGCGCGTGATGCCCCGTGTCACCGTCCGGCTCGGCGCCCTCACCCGCAGCGACGGACGGTGGGCGCAGAAGGGCGTCGACGCCGCCATGCACGCCGAGCTGACCGAGCTGGCCCGTAACCGCGCCTGCTCCGACGTCGTCCTCGTCACCGGCGACGGCGATCTGCTGCCCGGCATGATGGCCGCCAAGGAACACGGCGTCGCCGTCCACCTGTGGGCCGTCCAGGCCGCCGACGGCGACTACAACCAGTCCGAGGACCTGGTCGCCGAGGCCGACGAACGGCGCGTACTGGACCGCGCCTGGATCACCCAGGCCGTCCGTGCCAAGGAGCTGACCGGGGTCTGCGCCCCGCCGCCCGCGCCCCGGCCCGAGATCGCCGCGATCCTCTCCGCGCCCCTGCCCGAGTCCGCGCTCGCCGCGGCGGCCGAGCGGCCGGCCGACCAGGGCCCGCCCCCGCCGGCCGCCGCCGCGACCGGGAACGGCACCCAGGAACGGGCCGCCGCCAAGGGCGTACCCACGCCGAAGGACCTCGCCGCGCTGCGCGCGCCCGGAGCGCAGCCCGTCCAGCACCCCGCGACCGCGACCCTGCGCTGGTCCTCCGACAAGGGCTGGGTGGACCGGCCGGGCGTCGCCGAGCCGCCCGATATCGCCTCCATGCCGACGCTCGCCCAGCTCACCACGGCCGAGCAGCGGTGGGCCGACCGCGAGGAGGACATCACCACCGTCGGCGGCGACCCGTACGAGGTGGGACAGGTCTTCGCCCGCCGCTGGATCTCCCGGCTCGGCGACCAGGGCCATCTGCAGAAGCTGTCGCAGATGTATCCGCGGGTCCCGCACCGCATCGACGGGGAGCTGCTGCGGTACGCCGCACGGTTCGGGCTGCTCGCCCACAAGGACGACCAGATCGACGAGCACGACCGCTACGCCATTCGGGCGGGGTTCTGGCGGGAGATCGACGTCCCGGCCGCAGCGGAGAGCGCCACGGGGGAGTGAGCCGTTCGGGGCTGCGGTGAGGGCGGCACCGCCGCTCCCCGCGGCTGAGCGCCGCCGCGGCGGGAATCCTTACGGAGCACGTACGAAAGCGCCCCCAAAGGCGAGTAAAGCCCCCCGACCCCGTACTCTCGTCCCTTGTGAGTACGCGCGCGGCACAGGCACTTCGGCATGACGAGGTCGTACGCGTGCGCGGGCTCCACAAGAGCTATCCGGCCGTGAAGGGGCGGCGCGGCGCGCCGGGGACCCCCGCGGTGCGGGCCACCGACGGGGTCGAGCTGGACGTGCGGCGCGGAGAGGTGTTCGGGCTGCTCGGGCCGAACGGCGCCGGCAAGTCCACCCTCGTACGGCAGCTCACCGGGCTGCTCCGGCCCGACTCCGGCAGCGTCGAGATCCTCGGGCACGACATCGTCCGGCATCCCGAACGGGCCGCGCGCATCCTCGCCTACCTGGGCCAGGAGTCCTCCGCGCTGGACGAGCTGACCGTCTCCCTCGCCGCCGAGACCACCGCACGGCTGCGCGGCCTGGACGCACGGCGGGCGCGGGCCGAGCGGGACGCCGTACTGGAGGAGCTGGGGCTCACGCCGATCGCCGGGCGGGCGCTGAAGAAGCTGTCCGGTGGACAGCGCAGGCTCGCCTGTCTCGCCGCCGCCCTCGTCGGCGAACGGCCGCTGCTCGTGCTGGACGAGCCCACCACCGGCATGGACCCGGTGGCCCGGCGCGCGGTCTGGGCGGCTGTGGACCGGCGGCGCGCCGAGCGCGGTACGACCGTGCTGCTGGTCACCCACAACGTCATCGAGGCCGAGACCGTGCTCGACCGGGTCGCCGTCATCGACCAGGGCCGCGTCATCGCCTGCGACACGCCGGCCGGGCTGAAGGAACAGGTCGCCGGCGAGGTGCGGGTCGAGCTGGTGTGGCGGGAGCGGGCCCCGCTGGAGGTGCCCGAGGTGGCCGTGCTGCGCGAGCGTGCGGTGGAGTCCGGCCGGCGCTGGACGCTCCGGCTCGCGCCCGAGGAGGCCCGCGCCGCCGTCGCCACCGTGACCGGCGGGGCCGCCTTCGCGGCCCTGGACGACTTCACGCTCGCCACGCCCAGCCTGGAGGACGTCTACCTGGCGCTGGGCGGCGCGGCACGGCAGGGGCTGGTGAAGGCGTGAGCGCGGGGGCCGTGCCATGCGTATGGGTCTGTGCGACTGCCGCAGGGAAGAGGAGCAGCTCGTCGTGAGTGTCGTACCCGCCGAGGTTCTGCCGGGCGGCGGCCGGGTCATCCAGGAGACGGCGCCGGCCGCGGCCGAACTGGGCCCGCCCGCGAGGCTGTGGCCGTCGCTGGCGGCCGTCTACCGGGCGCAGCTGTCCCGGGCCCGGGTGGCGCGGATCCCGCTGCTGTTCGTGGCCACCTTCCAGTCCGTCGGCATCGCCGTGATGATGCGCGGTGTCGTCGACAGCGGCAGCGAGGCCCAGTCGGTGGTGGCGGGCTCGTCGGTGCTGGTGGTCGCGTACGTGGCGCTGAACCTGCTGTCGCAGTACTTCGGGCAGCTACGGGCCAGCGGCGGGCTCGACCACTACGCCACCCTGCCCGTGCCGCCGGCCGCGGTGGTGCTGGGCGCGGCGGCGGCGTACGCCTCCTTCACCGTGCCCGGGACGCTGGTGACCGCCGTCTTCGGGTGCGTGCTGTTCGGGCTGCCGCTGTCCAACCTGTGGATCCTGGTGGCCGTGATCCCGCTCGCCGGGGCCGCGCTGGCCGGGCTCGGCGCCGCCTGCGGACTGCTCGCGCCGCGGCCCGAGCTGGCCACGTTGCTCGGGCAGCTGGGCATGTCGGCGGCGCTGCTGCTGGGCGTCCTGCCGGCCGACCGGATGCCGGAGATCATCCGGCTGGCGCGGGATCTGCTGCCCTCGACCTACGGCGTGGAGGCGTACGCCCGGACTTTCGGGGCACACCCGGACTGGGCCGTCGTCCTGGTCGATCTGGGGGTGTGCGCGGGTGTCGGAGTGGTCTCGCTGGCCGTCGCGACCTGGGCGTACCGCAGGGCCGCCGTCCGGTGACGCGGCGCACAGCACCACCTGGCACGATGGCAGGGTGACCGCACCGTTGACTCCGCCACCGCACGAAGACTCCCCGCACCAGGTCCGGCAGGCACCGCCGCCTGCCGGGGCGCCGGGCGAGGGCACGTACGAACAGGACGGCCCCGGGATGAAGACCGAAGTGCGGGACGCCGCCGTCATCACCGTGGCCGTGGCCCTGGGCGGGGTGCTGCTGGGGCTGCTGTGGTGGTGGCTGGCGCCGCACGTGCCGCTGATAGGCGACCGGGTGGGCACCGGCTGGGTGGTCTACGTCAAGGACAGCGAGGGCGAGCAGGCGGTCGGGGTGGACGGTACGTTCACCCTGCTGGGCCTGGCCTTCGGAGCCGTCAGCGCGGTGGCCGTCTTCCTGCTCCGGCGGCGCGGGGGTGTGCCGGTCGTGGTGGCGCTGGGCCTGGGCGCGCTGCTCGGGTCGTTGCTGGCGTGGCGGCTGGGGGTGTGGCTGGGGCCGGAGTCCGACGTGCTCGCGCATGCGAAGGCCGTGGGGAAGGGGGTCACCTTCTCCGCGCCGCTGAAGCTGGGCGCGAAGGGCGCGCTGCTGGCATGGCCGCTGGGTGCGCTGCTGGTCCACCTCGGGCTCACGGCGCTGTTCGGTCCCCGGGATCCCGAAGAGACCTACCCACAGCACCCCTAGCTCTCCGCCGCCGCGGAGGCCGGCCCAGCCGACGCCCCCGACCCAGCCCACGCACGCCGTCCCGCCCCGTCCGCGCCGGCCCGGCGACGGCATCCGTCCGCACCGGCCGGTCGGCGCGGTCGCTCGTCTGCGCCAGCTGGTCGATCATGGCGTTTCTTGTACGTCGGCCGGTCGGTTCGGCTGCGGGGTTCGTGTCCGTCGGCCGACTGGCTGGGTCGTGGCGTCCGTCCGCGTCGGCCGACTGGCTGGGTCGTGGCGTCCGTCCGCGTCGGCCGACTGGCTGGGTCGGCGTTCGTCTGCGCCGGCGGCCTGGATCGACTACGGCGTCCGTCAGTCCGCCAGATCCCTTCGGCCACGGCGTTCGCCCCTGCCGTCCGGTCCGCTGGGGCGTTCGTCTGCGCCGGCGGCCTGGATCGACTACGGCGTCCGTCAGTCCGCCAGATCCCTTCGGCCACGGCGTTCGCCCCTGCCGTCCGGTCCGCTGGGCCGCGGCGTTCGCCCGCCCCGGCCGACTGGCTGGGTTGTGGCGCTCTCTTCGGCCACCGCGTTCGCCCCTGCCGTCCGGTCCGCTGGGCCACCTCCGCGCCGAGCGAGGGTCGGCCGTGGCATCCGTCCGGTCCCGCCCGGGCGGCTCGGCCTCAGCACCCGTCCGCGCCGGCCGACCGGCTCGGCCACGGCGTCTGTCGGTCCCGCCCGGTCCGCTCGGTCACTGCCTCGTCAGGTCCGCCCGATTCGTTCGGTCACTGCCTCGTCAGACCCGCCCGGTCCGGTCGGCCACCGGCTTCGGCAGGCCCGGCCGGTCGCTGCCTCCATGAGGCTCGGCCGATTCGCTCGGTCGCTGCCTCCGTCAGGCTCGGCCGGGCCGGTGGGTCGGTGCCTCTGTCAGGCTCGGCCGGGCCGGTGGGTCGCTGCTTCCATGAGGCTCGGCCGGGCCGGTCGGTCGGTGACTTCGTCAGGCTCGGCCGATCGGGGCCAGTACCGCGCTCGTCAGGCTTGCCAGATCTGCCGGTGCCAACTCCACTTCCAGGCCCCGCCGGCCCGCCGACACGCAGATCGTCTCGTGCGCCCCGGCCGAGTCGTCCAGGACCGTCGGGAGTCGCTTGCGCTGGCCGAGGGGGGAGATGCCGCCCCGTACGTACCCCGTGGTGCGCTCCGCCAGCGTCGGGTCGGCCATCGTCGCCCGCTTGCCGCCCACCGCCGCCGCCAGGGCCTTCAGGTCCAGGGAGCCGGACACCGGGACCACCGCCACCGTCAGGGTGCCGTCGACGTCCGCCACCAGGGTCTTGAAGACGCGGTCGGGGGACACACCCATGGCCTCGGCGGCCTCCTCGCCGTAGGAGGGGTGGGAGGGGTCGTGGTCGTAGGAGTGGACCGTGAAGTCCAGGCCGGCCGACGACAGGGCGACCGTCGCGGGAGTGCCCCCGGACTGCTGCTGCTTCTTCGTCTTCTTCGCCATCGGTGTCGCGCGCGTTCCCTCGGTCCTCGGTCAGTTCAGGCTCGTCGGCGCCCGCGTCAGCTCGAACGCGGGCAGCGAGGGAAGACTACGGATGATGGACGTCTCGGAGCGAAGGAGTTTCAGCTCGTCCCGGAGCCTGGACGCGGTGTCGGGTGCCTGGAGCAGCCGCTGCTTGGTCGGCGTGTCGTGCACCATCGCCGCCGCCACCAGGTAGGACACCACCGACGGGTCGTCGGGCAGGTCCGTGCCCGTGGACAGCGACCGCTCGCGGGCGCCCGCGAGCCGCTTCTGGTACTGGCGGAAGGAGCGCAGCACCCCCTCGGCCAGCGCGCCCGCCTCGTCGCCCGGCTCCTCCGGCAGCTCCTCCAGCTCCGCCGTCAGGAAGGGGCCCGAGGCGTCGACGGACAGCAGCCGCACCCGGGTCGTACCCGTCGCCAGCACCTCGTAGGTGCCGTCGGCCCGCTCCCGGATGGTCGCCGCGTCCGCCACGCATGCCACCCCGTGGAAGGCCTTGAGCGGATCCGGGCCGAAGCCGGCGGACGGCCCGCGTTCGGGCTGTGCGGTGGGGTCCGGCATGCCGGGGGCGCTCGGCGCCACCTCGTGGCCGTCGCGGATGGCCACGACGGCGAACCGGCGCGGCTCCTCCTCCGGGGTCTTGAGCAGTTCGCGCATCATGGCGCGATACCGCTCCTCGAAGACGTTCAGCGGCAGCACGAGTCCCGGGAACAGCACTGTGTTCAGCGGGAAGAGCGGGAGACGGACGGTGGTCACGGCGCCCCAGCCTAGTGGTCACCGGCGCGGTCGTGTCCGCCGTGCTCGCCGAGGGGGGCCTGGGACCAGGTCATCAGCCCCGCAGGGAGGGGCCGGGGACCCGGGGACAGCAGGTGCTCGCGCAGCCGCAGGAAGTGGCCGAGCGGGTCCTCGGAGAACCGCTCCCAGGGGAAGGACGTGGCGTACGGGCCGATCATGCTCAGCTGGTTGCGGGCGTCCTCCCAGCGGTCCAGGCGCATCAGGACGTACAGGAGCTTGTTGCGGATCTCGGCGGGCCACGGGTCGGCCGCCGGGAAACGCGCGGAGAACACGAGCGCCCGGTCCGCCGCGGCGTCCAGCCGGGGGCGCGGGACCTCGGGACCGCAGCCGTCCGTCAGGCAGCCGAAGGCGGCCCGGGCCGGCAGGGCCTGGACGAGCGCGTCGGCCGGGGCGTCCTGCGCGGCCTGGTCGGCGAAGTCGAAGCACTCGCGGTGCGAGGCCCGCGGGGCGTGGGGGGTGTCCCCCCACCGGACGCAGCAGGAGGCGGCCAGGTAGCGCAGGGCGGCGACATGGCAGCCGTAGTGGTGCGGGGCGCGCCGGACGGCGGCCTCCCACAGCTCCTCGAAGTACCGGTGGCCGGCCCGCGAGCCGCGCGCGTGGTCCAGCGCGATCCGCCAGGGCACCGGGTCGCGGTCGTCGGCGCGGGCGGCGGCGGTGATCAGCGGGCTCACCTCGCGCAGCAGCTCGGCGCGGGCCGGCGAGGGCCAGACGCGGTCCACCGCCAGCTGCGCCTGGACCACCAGCAGGCCGGGGTCCTGCGGGGCGGTGGCGCGCCAGAGCTCGAACCACTCGGGGCGCGAGCCGGCGAACGCGGCCAGGCGCCGCACATACCGGTCGTGGTTCTCCCAGGCGGCCGCGGCGCGGGTGTCGGCCAGCAGGCGGGCCGCGGCGTCGTACTCGCCCCGGCCGGCCGCGACCAGCGCGGGCGAGAGCCGGTCGTCGGGCGCGTCGAGCACGGGCTCGTCCCCGGCCGGCGGACGGCCGGCCGGGCGCGCGGAGCGTTTGGTCATCCGAGTGGGGCGGATGAACGAGGGCAGCAGAGCCATGGTGCCGTCCATTGAAAGTCCGCAGGTCGGCGGTGCGCCAGTGGCTTGGGTCAAGTCGCGGAAAGTTGTACGGTCCAGGGTCAAGGCCCGGTAAAGGGTGACTGTTCAACTTTTGTTCCGGCGTGACCCGCCGCTGCACCGTCCCCGGTCAGCTCCGCCGCAGCAGCCGGGTCGCCCCCGCGGCCACCGTCGTTGCCAGGACCCAGCCCAGCAGGACCATCGCCGCCGCCAGCCACTGCCAGCCGCCGCGCAGCTGCCACTGGCCGACCTGGCCGAGGTCGATCACCGGCAGCAGCAGGTCCAGCGTGAACAGGGCGGGGCTCCAGTACGGATGGCCGTCGTGGTTCATCGGCGGATGGTCCGCGTGCGCGAACGCCAGCGTGCCCGCCGCCCACAGCACCGCCATCCACACGGCGGCCCGGCCCGGCCGATAGCCGTAGGCCACCGTCCAGTCCTGCACGAACCCCCACACCTTGGCGGCCGGCGGCAGCGTCTCGCGGCGCCGGCGGTGCTTGGCGAGCAGCACCTCCCGGGCGTCCTCGTCCTCGCCGGCCGAGCGCAGGACGGCGGCCAGCCGCTCGTACGGCTCCGGGTTGTACTCGGCGGTGGCCGCCGCCACCCAGCCCAGGCGCCGGGTCAGCGGGAACGGGCCCCGCGGGACCAGGTTCTCGTAGGTGAAGCCGCCCATGTGGAGGCTGCCCGGGCCCGGCCAGCTGGCCGCGCGGTCCACCAGGTTGACGATCCGCGCTCCGGACAGCAGCACCTGGCCGCGCTGCGGGGCGTCCCCGAGGAAGCGCAGCTCCGGCGTCTGCACCCGGCGCAGCGACAGCACCTGGTCCTCGGTGAGGACGAACCGCGCCCGCTCCAGGTCGACGGCGTCCCCGAACCGCCCGTCGTCCAGCCGCAGCCCGCCCCGGCACTCGAACGGCTGGATCCGTGTCCCGCGCGCGGGTGTCGTGCCGCTCAGCAGCGGGCTGCCCACGCCGGCCGGGGTCAGGTACAGGGTCCGTTCGACGGTCAGCTGGGGCGCGTTCAGGGCGTACCGGGAGTACGGGTTGTCGAGCTTCGCACCGCGCAGACTGAGCGAGACGCCGATCTGCGCGGCACGCAGACTCAGCTCGCCGTGCGACTCCATCAGCTCCGCCTGCAGGTCCTGGCCGACGGTCAGGCCGTCCGCCGCGATCGACCGCCCGCTGCGGTCGGGGTGCACCACCGCCTGGTTGAGCAGCAGGTCGGTGCCGATCTGCGCGTCCGTCAGCCGGACCCCGTTCTGGAAGCGGCAGCGTGGCAGATGCAGATCGCCCTCGGTGTGCACCCGTGCGGCCTCCAGCCGGGGCGCCGCGCAGTCCACCAGGCGCAGGGTCGTGAACCGTGCCTCCGGCAGCAGGACCTCCTTGTCGAAGCGGCAGCCGCGCAGCTCGACGTACGGTCGTACCGTGCCGCCCGAGAGGTCCAGCGTGCCGGTGATCCGCAGGCCGGTCAGCTTCAGCGAGGACACCCGGCCCGCGAGCGCGGGCGGACCGTCCAGCAGCAGCCAGGCCACGATCCGCGCCCGCACCGTGCGCTCCGGGCCCCAGGGGTGCGCGCCGTGCGGGTCGTCCACGACGGCGTCCCCGCTGCCCAGGTCGTACACACTGCCGTTGCGGAAGGCCTGCCACATGCCCGCCTCGGTCGCGGTCAGCTCGTCCGGCAGTTCCCCGGCGACGACGCCGGCCCCCTCGGTCACCTTCGTCCTCTCCTGGTCCCGTACTTTCGTACAGCCGTTCATGCCCGTTGGGTGACGTCCGGAACACTAAAGGTGAGGGTGATCTTCCGAGTTCGGCCACGTTCTGTATCAGCCATTGATACGCGCCCACGGCTCGTGACGCCGGTCTGAGAGAATTGGGACTGTGATCTCCCGAATCGATCTGCGCGGCGACGCCCTTCCCGAGGGCCCCGCCCTGCGCGACCTGCTGCCCCGAGCCGACTTCGACGTTCAGGCCGCCCTGGAGAAGGTGCGCCCGATCTGCGAGGCCGTGCATCATCGTGGCGACGCGGCGCTGATCGACTTCGCCGAGAAGTTCGACGGAGTACGGCTGGAATCCGTCCGTGTCCCGGCCCAGGCGCTCACGGACGCGCTGGAGGCCCTCGACCCGGCCGTGCGCGCCGCCCTGGAGGAGTCCATCCGCCGCGCCCGCCTGGTCCACCGCGCCCAGCGGCGTACGACGCACACCACCCAGGTGGTGCCCGGCGGCTCCGTCACCGAGAAGTGGGTGCCGGTCGACCGCGTCGGTCTGTACGCGCCGGGCGGCCGCTCCGTCTACCCCTCGTCCGTGATCATGAACGCGGTCCCGGCGCAGGAGGCCGGCGTCGAGTCGATCGCGCTCGCCTCCCCGCCGCAGGCCGAGTTCGGCGGGCTGCCGCACCCGACGATCCTCGCCGCGTGCGCCCTGCTCGGCGTGGACGAGGTCTACGCCGCCGGCGGGGCCACGGCCGTGGCGATGTTCGCGCACGGCACCGAGTCCTGCCCGCCCGCCAACATGGTCACCGGCCCCGGCAACATCTGGGTCGCCGCCGCCAAGCGTTACTTCACCGGCAGGATCGGCATCGACGCCGAGGCCGGCCCGACGGAGATCGCGATCCTCGCGGACGACACCGCCGACCCGGTGCACGTGGCCTCGGACCTGATCAGCCAGGCCGAGCACGACCCGCTCGCGGCGGCCGTGCTGGTCACCGACTCCGTCGAGCTGGCGGAGGCGGTGGAGAAGGAGCTGGAGCCGCAGGTCGCCGCCACCAAGCACGTCGAGGACCGGATCGTGCCCGCGCTGCGGGGCCGGCAGTCCGCGATCGTGCTGGTCGACGGCATCGAGGAGGGCCTGCGCGTCGTCGACGCCTACGGCGCCGAGCACCTGGAGATCCAGACCGCCGACGCCGAGCGGGTCGCCGACCGGGTCCGCAACGCGGGCGCGATCTTCATCGGCCCCTGGGCCCCCGTCTCGCTCGGCGACTACGCGGCCGGGTCCAACCACGTCCTGCCCACCGGCGGCTGCGCCTGCCACTCCTCGGGCCTGTCCGTGCAGTCGTTCCTGCGCGGCATCCACATCGTCGACTACACCAAGGACGCGCTGGCCGAGGTCGCGCATCACGTGGTGACGCTGGCGGAGGCGGAGGACCTGCCGGCGCACGGCGCGGCGGTCAAGGCGAGGTTCGGCTGGAAGGTACCCGAGAGCAAGTGAGCGACGTGAGGATCGACGATCTTCCCGTACGGGACGAGCTGCGGGGCAAGTCCCCTTACGGCGCGCCCCAGTTGGACGTCCCCGTACGGCTGAACACCAACGAGAACCCCTACCCGCTGCCCGAGCCGCTGGTCGAGCGGATCGCGGAGCGGGTGCGGGAGGCCGCCCGCGACCTGAACCGCTACCCCGACCGGGACGCGGTGCAGCTGCGCACCGAGCTGGCCGCCTACCTGACGAAGACCGGCAAGCACCCGCTCGGCATCGAGAACGTGTGGGCCGCCAACGGCTCCAACGAGGTCATCCAGCAGCTGCTGCAGACCTTCGGCGGACCGGGCCGTACGGCGATCGGTTTCGAGCCGTCGTACTCGATGCACGCGCTCATCGCACGCGGCACGGGCACCGGCTGGATCTCGGGTCCGCGCAACGCGGACTTCACGATCGACCTCGCCGCCGCCGAACGGGCCATCGCCGAGCACCGGCCGGACGTCGTCTTCATCACCACGCCCAACAACCCCACCGGCAACGCGGTCCCGCCGGAGACGGTCCTCGCGCTGTACGAGGCGGCCCAGGCGGCCAAGCCGTCGATGGTGATCGTGGACGAGGCCTACATCGAGTTCAGCCACGGCGACTCGCTGCTGCCGCTGCTCGCGGGCCGCCCGCACCTGGTCGTCTCCCGGACCATGTCGAAGGCGTTCGGCGCGGCGGGTCTGCGCCTCGGCTATCTCGCGGCCGACCCCGCGGTCGTGGACGCCGTACAGCTGGTGCGGCTGCCGTACCACCTGTCGGCGATCACCCAGGCGACCGCCCTGGCCGCCCTGGAGCACACCGACACCCTGCTGGGGTACGTGGAGCAGCTGAAGTCGGAACGGGACCGGCTGGTCGCCGAGCTGCGTGCGATCGGTTACGAGGTCACCGAGTCCGACGCGAACTTCGTCCAGTTCGGCCGGTTCGCGAGCGCCCACGAGGCCTGGCAGAAGATCCTCGACCGGGGCGTCCTGGTCCGGGACAACGGCGTACCGGGGTGGCTGCGGGTGTCCGCCGGCACCCCGGAGGAGAACGACGCGTTCCTCGACGCGGTCCGGGAACTGAAGAAGGAGCTGTAGGCATGAACCGCGTTGGACGCGTGGAGCGCACCACCAAGGAGACCTCCGTCCTCGTCGAGATAGACCTCGACGGCACCGGGCGGACCGACATCGCCACCGGCGTCGGCTTCTACGACCACATGCTCGACCAGCTCGGCCGGCACGGCCTGTTCGACCTGACCGTGAAGACCGACGGCGACCTGCACATCGACTCCCACCACACCATTGAGGACACCGCCCTCGCGCTCGGCGCCGCCTTCAAGCAGGCGCTCGGCGACAAGGTGGGCATCTACCGCTTCGGCAACTGCACGGTCCCGCTGGACGAGTCCCTCGCCCAGGTGACGGTCGACCTGTCCGGGCGCCCCTACCTCGTGCACACCGAGCCCGAGAACATGGCCCCGATGATCGGTGAGTACGACACCACGATGACCCGGCACATCCTGGAGTCCTTCGTGGCCCAGGCGCAGATCGCGCTGCACGTGCACGTGCCCTACGGGCGCAACGCGCACCACATCGTGGAGTGCCAGTTCAAGGCGCTCGCCCGGGCCCTGCGCTACGCCAGCGAGCGCGACCCGCGCGCGGCCGGCATTCTTCCCTCCACGAAGGGCGCCCTGTGAACAGCCTCTCCACCCTGCTGATCGTCGTCGGCCTCTTCCTGGTCGGCGGCATCGTCTCCTTCGTCAAGCAGAAGATGCCCGCGAGCCTCATCGTGCTGCTCTCCATCGGCGCGGGCCTGTGCCTCGTCGCGGGCGTCATGCGGCTGGAGGTGTGGAATTGAGCGCTTCCAAGCGAGTGGTCGTCTTCGACTACGGCTTCGGCAACGTCCGGTCCGCCGAACGCGCCCTCGCGCGCGTGGGCGCCGATGTCGAGATCACGCGTGACTTCGACAAGGCGATGAACGCCGACGGGCTGCTGGTGCCGGGTGTCGGCGCGTTCGCCGCCTGTATGCAGGGGCTGCGCGCGGCGCGCGGTGACTGGGTGATCGACCGGCGGCTGTCCGGCGGCCGGCCCGTGATGGGCATCTGCGTCGGCATGCAGATCCTGTTCGCGCGCGGCATCGAGCACGGCGTGGAGGCCGAGGGCCTGGACGAGTGGCCCGGCACGGTCGCGCCGCTCCAGGCCGACGTCGTGCCCCACATGGGCTGGAACACCGTGGAGGCCCCCGCCGACTCGGAGCTGTTCGCCGGCCTCGACGCCGGTGCGCGCTTCTACTTCGTGCACTCCTACGCCGTCCACGACTGGTCCCTGGAGAGCCACAACCCGTTGATCGCCGCCCCCAAGGTCACCTGGTCGACGCACGGCAAGCCCTTCGTGGCCGCCGTGGAGAACGGCGCCCTGTGGGCGACCCAGTTCCACCCCGAGAAGTCCGGCGACGCCGGCGCCCAGCTCCTCACCAACTGGATCGGAACCCTGTAGACCATGGCCAAGCTCGAACTCCTCCCCGCCGTCGACGTCCGCGACGGCCAGGCCGTCCGTCTCGTGCACGGCGAGTCCGGGACCGAGACCTCCTACGGCTCCCCCCTGGAGGCCGCCCTCGCCTGGCAGCGCTCCGGCGCCGAGTGGCTGCACCTGGTCGACCTGGACGCCGCCTTCGGTACCGGCGACAACCGTGAGCTGATCGCCGGGGTCGCGGGGGCCATGGACATCAAGGTGGAGCTGTCCGGCGGCATCCGCGACGACGCCTCCCTGGCCGCCGCCCTCGCGACCGGCTGCACGCGCGTGAACCTCGGCACCGCCGCCCTGGAGACCCCCGAGTGGGTCGCCGAGGTCATCGCCGAGCACGGCGACAAGATCGCCGTCGGTCTGGACGTGCGCGGCACCACCCTGCGCGGCCGTGGCTGGACCCGCGACGGCGGCGACCTCTACGAGACGCTGGCGCGCCTCGACAAGGAGGGCTGCGCCCGCTACGTCGTCACGGACATCGCCAAGGACGGCACCCTCCAGGGCCCGAACCTGGAACTGCTGAAGAACGTGTGCGCCGCCACCGACCGCCCGGTCGTGGCCTCCGGCGGCGTGTCGTCCCTGGACGACCTCCGCGCCATCGCCGAGCTGGTACCCCTCGGTGTCGAGGGCGCCATCGTCGGGAAGGCCCTGTACGCGAAGGCGTTCACCCTGGAAGAGGCCTTGGAGGCTGTGTCGTCATGACAGATGCCGTGCGGCGCGTGCAGAGCGGAAGTCCCTGGGAAGAGAGTTTCGGTTTCGCACGTGCCGTCGCGGCGGGCGACCGTGTGCTGGTGGCGGGCACGACGTCCTTCCGGGGCGATGTGCTGTACGGCGAGGGCGACCCGTACGAACAGGCCAAGGTGGCCTTCACCGGCGCCGTCGACGCGATCGGTGAGTTCGGGCTCGGCATCGGGTCCGTGATCCGGACGCGGATGTACCTGAGCCATGTGCGGGACGTGGACGCCGTCGGGCGGGCGCACAAGGAGATCTTCGACTCCGTACGCCCGGTGTCGACCCTCCTGGTCGTCGAGGGGTTCGTCGACCCGCGCATCCTGGTCGAAGTGGAACTCGAAGCATTCAGAGGAGCCTGAGCAGTCATGACCCTGGCGGTCCGAGTCATCCCCTGCCTGGACGTGGACAACGGCCGGGTCGTCAAGGGCGTCAACTTCCAGAACCTGCGTGACGCCGGTGACCCCGTCGAGATGGCCAAGGTGTACGACACCGAGGGCGCCGACGAGTTGACGTTCCTGGACATCACCGCGTCCTCCGGTAACCGGGAGACGACGTACGACGTGGTGCGCCGCACCGCCGAGCAGGTGTTCATCCCGCTGACGGTCGGCGGCGGCGTCCGCACGGCCGAGGACGTGGACAAGCTGCTGCGGGCCGGCGCCGACAAGGTGGGCGTGAACACCGCCGCGATCGCCCGCCCCGACCTGATCCGCGAGATCGCCGAGCGCTTCGGCCGGCAGGTGCTGGTGCTGTCGGTGGACGCGCGCCGCACCGGTCCGGGTGCGTTCGAGGTGACCACCCACGGCGGCCGGCGCGGCACCGGCATCGACGCCGTGGAGTGGGCGCACCGGGCCGCCGAGCTGGGCGCGGGCGAGATCCTGCTGAACTCGATGGACGCGGACGGCACCAAGGACGGCTACGACCTGGAGATGATCGCGGCGGTCCGCACGCACGTGACCGTCCCGGTGATCGCCTCCGGCGGCGCCGGCAGGCTGGCGGACTTCCCGCCGGCCGTCCGGGCGGGCGCGGACGCGGTGCTGGCCGCGTCGGTCTTCCACTTCGGCGATCTGCGGATCGGCGAGGTGAAGCAGACGCTGCGCGAGGCGGGCCACCCGGTGCGGTGATGCCGCACTGAGCGCGGGCCCCGGTCGCCTCTGGCGGCCGGGGCCTTCTTCGGGACAGATACGAAAGAGAAGTTGCGCAAAATCTGTTGTGCAGTTTTTCTTTCGCTTCTACAGTCGTGGACATGGCAGGCAAGGAGAACCGCCGGATCACCGACATCGGCACCCTCAAGGCGCTCGCGCACCCCCTGCGCATGAGGCTGTACCGGCTGCTGTTCATCGCCGAGGCGGCCACTGCGTCCCAGCTCGCCGAGCAGGTGGACGAGGCCGTCTCCCTGGTCAGCTACCACCTGCGCAAGCTCGCCGAGCACGGACTGGTGGAGGAGGCCGAGCCGCGCAGTGCGGACGCCCGCGAGCGCTGGTGGCAACCGGCCTCCGACGGCGTCTCCATCCGCGAGGAGGACTTCCAGGACGCCCCCGAGAAGGTGACGGCCCACCTGGCGGCCTCGCGCCTGTTCCTGGAGCAGCGGACCGAGATGTACCGCAGGTTCCTCGACGAGCGCACCCACTGGGGAGCGCGGTGGAACGAGGCGGCCTCGGACTCCGAGTCGCTGCTCAGGCTGACCCCCGAGGAGCTGGCCCGGCTCAAGGAGGACCTGACCGACCTGCTCAAGCGCTACGACGAGCAGGGGCGCGCCCGTGAGGCCGCGGGCGACACCGAAGGGCGCGAACACGTCGCGCTGCACGTGTACGGCTTCCCGTTCCGCGTCTGAGAGGACCGTCCTCGCATGACCGCCACACTCCTCCCGCCGGCGACCGCGCCGCAGGCCCACCGCGACCCCAACGTCCGGCGCTGGCTCGCCGCCTACACCTCCTCGATGCTGGGCGACAACGTCTACTACCTCGCCCTGTCCTGGGCCGCCGTCCGCGCCGGGACCCCGGCGCAGGCCGGGCTCGTGATGGCGGCGAGTGCGCTGCCCAGGGCCGTGCTGATGCTGGGCGGGGGAGTCGTCGCGGACCGGCTCGGGCCGCGCCGGGTCGTCATCGGCAGCGACGCCGTGCGCTGCGCGGCCGTCCTCGCCGTGGCCGCCCTGCTCTTCCTCACCCGCCCCGGGCTGTGGCCGCTCGCCCTGCTGGCGCTGGTCTTCGGCGCCGTCGACGCCGTCTTCATGCCCGCCGTGGGCGCCCTCCCGGCCCGCCTCACCGAGAAGGGCCAGCTCGCCCGGGTCCAGGGCATGCGCGGCCTCGCCATACGTTTTTCCAGTGTGGTCGGCGCCCCGCTCGGCGGGCTCGGTGTGGCCGTCGGCGGCGCCGCGGCGGCCTTCGCACTCGCCGGGCTGCTCATCGCCGTCTCGGTGCCGCTGCTGCTGTCCGTACGGGTGCGGGACCTGCCGAAGGACGACACCCCCGGCGCGGCGGGGACCGTCTGGAGCGACCTGTGCGCCGGACTGCGCCACATCCGCCGGCACCGCGTCCTCGCCCCGCTGATGCTGGCCATCGCCCTCGGCGACCTCGGCTTCGTCGGCCCGCTGAACGTCGGCCTGACGCTGCTCGCCGACCGGCGCGGCTGGGGCGCCGCCGGCATGGGCTGGGTGCTCGCCGGGTTCGGGATCGGTGCGGGAGCCGCCTCGCTGCTGCTGACGGTCCGCGGACGGCTGCCGCGCGCCGGACTGGTCACCGGGTGCGCGTGCACCGCGGGCTCCGTGGCCGTCGGCGCCCTCGGCTTCGTCCCGACCCTGGCCGCGGCCGTGGGGACGGCCGTGCTCGTCGGCCTGCTCACCGGGCTCAGCGGCGCCCTGTGCGGGGCCCTGCTGCAGACCCATTCCGACCCCGCCTGCCTGGGCCGGGTCACCGCCGTCTCCAGCCTGATCAGCCTCGGCCTGACCCCGCTGAGCATGCCCGTCGCCGCCGCCGCGATCGGCACCTGGGGGCTCGGACCGGTCTACGCGGTCAGCGCCGCCGTCTGCGGCCTCGGCGGGCTCGTCGCCCTCGTCATACCGGCCCTGCGCCGCGCGGAACTCCCCCGCTGACCGAGGTTCATCCCTTCGGGTGAATCGGCCGCACCGGCTTGCCGCGGGTGCGGCCCCTCCCGGCTGTCCGACCGCCCGGTCAGAGGCCCAGCTGCTTGGACTCGTGCAGCTTGGCGATCGCGTCCGCCTCGCCGTCCACCTGCACCTTCGCCGTGTTCTGCCGGCCGAACGCGAACATGAGCAGCTCCGACGGCTCTCCGGTCACCGTCACCACCGGCGCACCCCGGTGCGCCACCGCCGTCTGCCCGTCCGGGCGGCGCAGCACCAGGCCCGTCGGCACACCCCGGCCCACCAGCCGCGCGGTGCGCTCCAGCCGGGACCACAGGGTGTCCTGGAAGACCGGGTCCAGCTCACGCGGGCTCCAGTCCGGCTGGGCACGGCGGACGTCCTCGGTGTGGACGTAGAACTCCACGATGTTGGCCGCCTCGTCGATCTGCTTGAGCTGGAAGGGCGAGAAACGCGGCGGACCGGTCCGGATCAGCTGGATGAGCTCCTCGTACGGCTTCGCGGTGTACTCGGCCATCACCTTCTCCAGGCGCGGCGCGAGCTGTTTGATCAGCGCGCCTCCGGCCGCGTCCGGGCGGCGCTCGCGCACGATCACATGTGCGGCCAGGTCCCGGGTCCGCCAGCCCTCGCAGAGGGTCTCGGCGTCCGGACCGACGGTCTCCAAGAGGTCGGCGAGCAGCAGCCGTTCACGCTTGGCAAAGGTCGACATGCAGTCAGCCTACGACCAGCCGCCGAGTCCGCGCAGTGGACACGGCACCGGCGCTGTCGTACCCGCGCGGCACAATGGCACCCATGACCAGTACGACCGGGGCACCCCGGCCCAGCAGCCTCGACCCGGAGATCGCCGCCCGCCTCAAGCGCAGCGCCGACGGCCTCCTGCCCGCCATCGCCCAGCAGTACGACACCGGCGAGGTGCTCATGCTCGGCTGGATGGACGACGAGGCGCTGCATCGCACGCTGACCACCGGCCGCTGCACCTACTGGTCGCGCAGCCGCCAGGAGTACTGGGTCAAGGGCGACACCTCGGGCCACCTCCAGTGGGTGAAGTCGGTCGCGTTGGACTGCGACGCCGACACCGTGCTGGTCAAGGTCGACCAGGTGGGCGCGGCCTGCCACACCGGCGCGCGCACCTGCTTCGACGAGGACGTGCTCCTCAAGGACGCCGGTTCCGCCGTCCCGACCACTGATCAGTAAGGTCAGCCGCCATGGACCTAGAGACCTTCCGCAAGCTCGCCACCGACCGGCGCGTCATCCCGGTCACGCGCAAGCTCCTCGCCGACGGCGACACCCCGGTCGCGCTCTACCGCAAACTGGCCGCCGAGCGCCCCGGGACCTTCCTCCTGGAGTCCGCGGAGAACGGCCGCTCGTGGTCCCGGTACTCCTTCGTGGGCGTCCGCAGCGCCGCCACGCTCACCGCGCGGGACGGGCAGGCCCACTGGCTCGGCACCCCGCCGGTCGGCGTCCCGGTCGACGGCGACCCCCTGGCGGCCCTGCGCGCCACGATCCAGGCCCTGCACACCCCGCACCAGGACGGCCTGCCGCCCTTCACCGGCGGCATGGTCGGCTACCTGGGCTACGACATCGTCCGCCGCCTGGAGAAGATCGGCCCCGGGGAGCGCGACGACCTGCGGCTCCCCGAGCTGACCATGCTCCTGACCAGCGACCTCGCCGTCATGGACCACTGGGAGGGCTCGGTCCTGCTGATCGCCAACGCGATCAACCACAACGACCTCGACACCGGGGTGGACGAGGCCTACGCCGACGCCGTGGCCCGGCTCGACGCCATGGAGGCCGACCTCGCGCGCGCGGTCCCCCAGCCCCCGGCCGTCCTGCCGCCCTCCGAGCTGCCCGAGTACACCGCGCTGTGGGGCGGCCCCGACTTCCGGGTGGCCGTCGAGGACATCAAGGAGCGCATCCGCGCGGGCGAGGCCTTCCAGGTGGTGCCCTCCCAGCGCTTCGAGACCCCGTGCACGGCGAGCGCGCTGGACGTCTACCGCGTCCTGCGGGCCACGAACCCGTCGCCGTACATGTACCTGTTCCGCTTCGACGGGTTCGACGTCGTCGGCTCGTCCCCCGAGGCCCTGGTGAAGGTCGAGGACGGGCGGGCGATGGTCCACCCCATCGCCGGCACCCGCCCCCGCGGCGCCACCCCGCAGCAGGACCAGGCCCTCGCCGAGGAGCTGCTCGCCGACCCCAAGGAGCGCGCCGAGCACCTGATGCTCGTCGACCTCGGGCGCAACGACCTCGGCCGGGTCTGCGAGCCCGGCTCGGTCGAGGTGGTCGACTTCATGTCCATCGAGCGCTACTCGCACGTGATGCACATCGTCTCCACCGTCACCGGCAGGGTGGCCGAGGGCCGCACCGCCTTCGACGTGCTCACCGCGTGCTTCCCGGCGGGCACCCTCTCCGGCGCCCCCAAGCCCCGCGCGATGCAGATCATCGACGAGCTGGAGCCGTCCCGGCGCGGCCTGTACGGCGGCTGCGTCGGCTATCTGGACTTCGCCGGCGACTCCGACACCGCGATCGCCATCCGCACGGCCCTCCTGCGGGGCGGCACCGCCTACGTCCAGGCCGGGGCCGGCATCGTCGCCGACTCCGACCCGGTGGCGGAGGACCAGGAGTGCCGCAACAAGGCGGCGGCGGTCCTGCGGGCGGTGCACACGGCCAACCGGCTGGGCAGGCAGGGCGCTTCCGGCTGAGTGGGGCGCTTCTCATACGAACCCCGGGTGACGGTTCGCCCGGGGTTCAGGCGATAGTGGAGTACGTGACTGCTGTACCTCACCCCCGTACCCAGGCCGCCGCGCCCGCCCGGTCCGGCCGCCGCAGCCTCGCCGTGGCCCTCCTGTGCGGCGCGCTCGGCGCGGCCGTGACGCTGCTCGCGACCCGGCAGCGCTGGGCGGCGGGCACCGCGACGGTGGCCGGCGGCGCGTTTCCGCTCACCGCCAAGGGCAGCGACGTCACGGGCGTCCCCGCGGCCCTCGCCATAGTGGGCCTCGCCGCGCTCGTCGCCGTCTTCGCCGTCCGCCGGGCCGGCCGCGTCGTCGTCGCCGCACTGCTCACCCTGTCCGGCGCGGGCATCACCGCCGCCGCCCTCGTGGCCGCCTCCGACAGCTCCGCGCTGGACGAGAAGGCCGCCCAGGCGAGCGGCGACACCTCCGCCACCGTCGCCGCGCTCAGCCACACCGGCTGGCCGTACGTCGCGGCCGCCGGCGGCGCGCTGATCCTGCTGGCCGGCCTGCTCGCGCTGCGCTACGGCAGCCTGTGGCCCGCCATGTCGGGCCGCTACGAGCGCGGCACCGACCGCCCGCGCCGCACGGCCCGGCCGGTCGACCCGGAGCGGCCCGAGGAGATCTGGAAGGCCCTGGACCGGGGCGAGGACCCGACGGGGGCGTGACCCGCACCGCGGGTGTGGTGAAACAGACGCCACCCCCGCGTCCGGCACGGGCGCGCGTACGGGACAATGGACGACGAGCGTCCGGCTCGGACAGTGACGGGCGGGCTCGGAGCGGTACGACACGTACGACGCTCCCCTGGGACACGTACACAGCAACGAGGAGCACAGACATGGCGGGCAGCAGCCACGGCCACGGTCACACCCCGGCCGCCTGGACCGGTGTCATCATTTCCTTCATCGGTTTCTGCGTCGCGGGCGCCTTCATGGTGATGGCCAACACCGTCGGTTTCTGGGCCGGCATGGTGCTCATCCTCGGCGGCGCTGTGGTCGGCGGCATCATGAAGGCCATGGGCCTCGGCGCGGACCCGAAGCCCCTCAAGATGGCCGACGGCCCCCTCGCGACCCGCGAGCCGGCCGGCGCGGAGAGCTGAGCGCACCTGTCTGCTTCCCCGAGGGGCGGCCCGGCACCTGGCACAGGGTGCGGGCCGCCCCTCGGGCGTTCCACCGCGCACGCCACCGGCCCGGAGGGGACAATGCTCGGGTGAACGCCGACAGTCACCCCCTGCCGCGGACCGCCCCCTGGCCCACCGCGTCCGTACCCGTGTGGCGGCGCCTGGCCGTCCCGGCGGCCGTCCTCGCGGCCGTCGCCGCGGCCTTCGCCTACGTCGGTGCCGTCGACCCGAACGAACCCGGTCACTACCCGGTCTGCCCGCTGTACCGGCTCACCGGCCTGTACTGCCCCGGCTGCGGCGGCCTGCGCAGCGCGCACGCCTTCGTCCACGGCGACCTCCTCACCGCCCTGCGCGACAACGCGCTGGGCGTGGCCGCCTACGTGGGCTTCGCCGTGCTGTGGGCCGTGTGGGTGGTCCGCGCGGCCCGCGGCCGGCCCCTGCGGGTGGGCCTGGGACCGGCGCACCTGTGGGCGGCCGGCACGGTGCTGCTGGTGTTCACGGCCGTCCGGAACCTGCCGTCGGGCGGCTGGCTGCATCCCTGACCGAGCGGGGGACGTCCAGGGAGTGGGACCGGCGTCCACCGGATGCGAGGGCTCCGCGCTGCTGCGGATACCATCGCAGTGACCACAGGTTTTCCCAGCCTGAAGGAACCACCGTCTGAAAGGGGGCCGCTCGCGTGAGTGTGCTCGACGAGATCATCGACGGAGTCCGTGCCGACCTCGCGGAGCGGCAGGCACGCGTCAGCCTCGACGAGCTCAAGGAGCGCGCGGCCAAGGCCCCCGCCGCGAAGGACGGGGTGGCCGCGCTCAAGGGCGACGGCGTGAAGGTGATCTGCGAGGTCAAGCGCTCCAGCCCCTCCAAGGGCGCGCTGGCAGCGATCGCCGACCCGGCCGGGCTGGCCGCGGACTACGAGGCGGGCGGCGCGGCCGTCATCTCCGTCCTCACCGAACAGCGCCGCTTCGGCGGCTCGCTGGCCGACCTGGAGGCCGTCCGCGCGCGCGTGGACATCCCGGTCCTGCGCAAGGACTTCATCGTCACCTCGTACCAGCTGTGGGAGGCCCGGGCCTACGGCGCCGACCTCGCGCTGCTGATCGTCGCCGCCCTGGACCAGCCGGCCCTGGAGTCGCTGATCGAGCGGGCGGTGTCGATCGGTCTGACCCCGCTGGTCGAGGTGCACGACGAGGACGAGGTGGAGCGTGCCGTGGACGCGGGCGCCAAGATCATCGGCGTCAACGCGCGCAACCTGAAGACGCTGGAGGTCGACCGCGGCACGTTCGAGCGGGTCGCGCCGGAGATCCCGGACCGCCTCGTCAAGGTCGCCGAATCCGGTGTCCGCGGCCCGCACGACCTGATCGCCTACGCCAACGCCGGCGCCGACGCGGTCCTCGTCGGCGAGTCCCTGGTCACCGGCCGTGACCCGAAGACCGCCGTCGCCGACCTGGTCGCCGCGGGCGAACACCCCGCGCTGCGGCACGGGCGAGGCTGACCGCCGGTAGGCTGGATCCGATGACTCTCACCGTGACGACCGTGGACCGGCACGCCCGCCTGGCGCGCGGCTGCCGCCCGCGGGGCTGCCGCGCCCCGGCCAGGCGCGTCCACGGCCGTCGCGTGCGGTACGTCATCGGTGACGAGCCCGGTCAGGTGAACGGACGCCGATGGCAGCGCGCCCCCGAGGGGCGCGGGGAACTGCGCGACCGGCCGCACCCGGCCTGAGGTCGTCCGACGAGCTCCGCCCCCACGGCGAACCGTGTTGTCCACACACTCACCGTGAGGTTCTGGCATGCCCAGCGATTTCTTCTTCCCTGACCCGGAGGGTCAGGTCCCCAGCACCGAGGGCTATTTCGGCGCGTTCGGCGGCAAGTTCATCCCGGAGGCCCTCGTGGCCGCCGTCGACGAGGTCGCCGTCGAGTACGACAAGGCCAAGCAGGACCCCGAGTTCGCCCGCGAGCTCGACGACCTGCTGGTGAACTACACCGGCCGCCCCAGCTCCCTGACCGAGGTTCCCCGCTTCGCCGAACACGCCGGAGGCGCCCGCGTGTTCCTCAAGCGCGAGGACCTCAACCACACCGGCTCCCACAAGATCAACAACGTGCTCGGCCAGGCCCTGCTCACCCAGCGGATGGGCAAGACGCGGGTCATCGCCGAGACCGGCGCCGGCCAGCACGGGGTCGCCACGGCCACCGCCTGCGCCCTCTTCGGCCTCGACTGCACCATCTACATGGGCGAGGTCGACACCAAGAGGCAGGCCCTGAACGTGGCCCGGATGCGCATGCTCGGCGCCGAGGTCGTCGCGGTGAAGTCCGGCAGCCGCACCCTGAAGGACGCCATCAACGAGGCGTTCCGCGACTGGGTCGCCAATGTCGATCACACCCACTACCTCTTCGGAACCGTCGCCGGTCCGCACCCGTTCCCGGCCATGGTCCGCGACTTCCACCGGGTCATCGGCGTCGAGGCCCGCCGCCAGCTGCTGGAGCGCGCCGGCCGCCTCCCCGACGCCGCCGTCGCCTGTGTCGGCGGCGGCTCCAACGCCATCGGCCTCTTCCACGCCTTCATCCCCGACGAGGGCGTCCGCCTCATCGGCTGCGAGCCGGCCGGACACGGCATCGAGACCGGCGAGCACGCGGCCACCCTGACCGCGGGCGAGCCCGGCATCCTGCACGGCTCCCGTTCCTACGTCCTGCAGGACGAGGAGGGCCAGATCACCGAGCCGTATTCGATCTCGGCGGGCCTGGACTACCCGGGCATCGGACCGGAGCACTCCTACCTGAAGGACTCCGGCCGGGCCGAGTACCGCGCGATCACCGACGACGCGGCCATGCAGGCCCTGCGCCTGCTGTCCCGCACCGAGGGGATCATCCCGGCCATCGAGAGCGCCCACGCCCTGGCCGGCGCCCTGGAGGTCGGCCGGGAGCTGGGCAAGGACGGTCTGATCGTCGTCAACCTCTCCGGCCGCGGCGACAAGGACATGGACACCGCCGCCCGCTACTTCGGGCTCTACGACACCGACGCCGAGGTGGCCGCCGACCAGGCCGACACCGCGGAGATCGAGGGGGACGCCAAGTGAGCGGGGCCGCGTTGAACAGCACGAAGGCACGGCTGCTGGCGGACACCCTGGCCGCCGCCAGGGCCGAGGGCCGGTCCGCGCTCATCGCCTACCTCCCGGCCGGGTTCCCGACCGTGGACGGCGGCATCGAGGCGATCAAGGCCGCCTTCGACGGCGGGGCGGATGTCGTGGAGGTGGGGCTGCCGCACAGCGACCCCGTTCTCGACGGACCGGTCATCCAGACCGCCGACGACATCGCCCTGCGGGGCGGCGTCAAGATCGCCGACGTCATGCGGACGGTGCGCGAGGCGCACACGGCCACCGGCAAGCCCGTGCTCGTCATGACGTACTGGAACCCCATCGACCGCTACGGCGTCGAACGGTTCACCGCCGAGCTGGCCGAGGCGGGCGGCGCCGGCTGCATCCTGCCCGACCTGCCCGTCCAGGAGTCGGCGCTGTGGCGGCAGCACGCCGAGAAGCACGGTCTCGCGACGGTCTTCGTCGTGGCGCCGAGCAGCAAGGACGAGCGGCTGGCCGAGATCACCGCGGCGGGCAGCGGCTTCGTCTACGCGGCCTCGCTGATGGGGGTCACCGGCACCCGCGCATCCGTCGGCGCACAGGCCCAGAACCTGGTCGAGCGCACCCGCGCCACCGGCACCGAGCTGCCCGTCTGCGTCGGGCTCGGGGTCTCCGACGGCGCCCAGGCCGCCGAGGTCGCGGGCTTCGCCGACGGCGTCATCGTCGGCTCGGCGTTCGTGAAGCGGATGCTGGACGCCCCCGACCACGCGTCGGGGCTCGCGGCGGTGCGCGAGCTGGCCGGGGAGCTGGCGAAGGGCGTGCGCGGACAGGCGTAACCGTCAGTAGTCGGTCGGTTATCGGCTGGTAATCGGCCGTAGTCGCCCACAACGGAAGATTCGGTCACTCGAACGAGTGGACCTGAGGCCGGGGAGGCGCGCTGCGCCTCCCCGGTTCGTTCTGGGGGTGTGAGTGACAACCGTGACGGAAAGCGCACCGCCCGGGAGCGGCTGGCGGTCGAGCGCGAGAAGCAGAAGGCCGCGGACAAGCGGCGGCGCACGCTCATCGTGGGCGCCAGCGTCGTCTGCGTCCTGGGCCTCGCGGCGGTGATCGGCGTGCTCGCCGCGAACGCCGGCAAGGAAAAGGGCGGCCAGAAGGCGGGCCCGGTCGTGGCACCCTCGGGCGCGCAGGGCAAGGACAGCCTCGCGATCCCGGTCGGCAAGGACGGCGCCAGGTCGACGCTCACCGTCTGGGAGGACCTGCGCTGCCCGGCCTGCCAGGCCTTCGAGGTCGCCTACCGCCCGACGCTCCACGAACTGGTCGACTCCGGCAAGCTCAGGATCGACTACCACCTGGTCCGGCTGATCGACGGCAATCTCGGCGGCACCGGCTCCCTGCGCGCGGCCAACGCCGCGGCCTGCGCCCAGGACGCCGGCAGGTTCCGCGACTACCACGACGTGCTGTACGCGAACCAGCCCAAGGAGACCGACGACGCGTTCAGCGACAACGCCAAGCTGATCGAGCTGTCCGGAAAGGTCGGCGGCCTGAACACCCCCGCCTTCCAGAAGTGCGTGAAGGACGGCACCCACGACAGCTGGGTGAACAAGTCACACAAGGCCTTCCAGGGCGGCGGCTTCACCGGCACGCCCACGGTCCTGCTCGGCGGGAAGAACATCTACCAGGACCAGACCATGACCCCGGCCAAGCTCAAGCAGATGGTGGAGGCGGCCGCCCGCGGGTAAGGACGTCCCCCGGAACCGTCCGCCTTTTCTCACGCCCCCGTTATGGACCCGTAGCCGGGCTGCTTGCCGCCCCCACGGCCCGGCACGGTAGCGTCGGACCTGCCATGGAACTTTCCTACATTCCCAGCCCGTCGCGCGGGGTGCTGTACCTCGGACCCATCCCGCTGCGCGGCTACGCCTTCTGCATCATCATCGGCGTCTTCGTGGCCGTCTGGCTCGGCAACAAACGCTGGATCGCCCGCGGCGGGCGGGCCGGCACGGTTGCCGACATCGCGGTCTGGGCGGTGCCGTTCGGTCTGGTCGGCGGCCGGCTGTACCACGTGATCACGGACTACGAGCTGTACTTCAGCGACGGCCGTGACTGGGTGGACGCCTTCAAGGTGTGGGAGGGCGGCCTCGGCATCTGGGGCGCGATCGCGCTCGGCGGGCTCGGCGCGTGGATCGGCGCGCGCCGCCGGGGCATCCCGATGCCGGCGTACGCCGACGCCGTCGCCCCCGGCATCGCCTTCGCCCAGGCCATCGGCCGCTGGGGCAACTGGTTCAACCAGGAGCTGTACGGCCATGAGACGCACGTTCCATGGGCCCTGCACATCACCTCCTCCGAGGGCGGCCGGGTGCCGGGCTACTACCACCCGACCTTCCTCTACGAGTCCCTGTGGTGTGTCGGCGTCGCCCTCCTGGTCATCTGGGCCGACCGCCGCTTCACGCTGGGCCACGGCCGGGCGTTCGCCCTGTACGTCGCCGCGTACTGCGCCGGTCGCAGCTGGATCGAGTACATGCGCGTCGACGACGCCCACCACATCCTGGGCGTCCGCCTCAACGTCTGGACCGCGCTGATCGTGTTCGTGCTCGCGGTGACGTACTTCGTCGTGTCGGCGAAGAAGCGGCCGGGCAGGGAAGCCGTGGTCGAGCCGGAGGCCGTTTCCGGGGCGGCCGGTGACGAGCCGGACGCGGCTGCCGAGGCCGAGGACAAGACCCGGGACAAGACCGAGGACAAGGCCGAGGACGCGACCGAGGCTTCCGACGCGGAGACGAAGGACGAGGCCGGATCGGCGACGAAGAAGAGCTGACGGCTGGTCGTACGACGCCGAGGGCGCCCGGAGTCCGTTCCGGGCGCCCTCGGCGTGTGCGGGCGCCCGGTCGTCATCGCCGGCGGGCCGAGGACAAGGCCCGCTGGGCCATGGCCACCACCGCCGCGTCGATGAAGCGGCCGTCGGGCAGGGCCTGGGCGCCCTCCTTCACGGCCGCCGCCTTGAGGATCGTCTCCGCGTGCTCGATCTCCGCCGGTGTGGGCAGGTAGGCCCGTTCGATCACCGGCAGCTGCCGCGGGTGGATCGCGGCGCGGCCCAGGAAGCCGAGGGCGCGACCGTGGGCGCAGGAGGCGGCGAGTCCGTCCAGGTCGCGGATGTCGGGGTGGACCGACTGGGGCGGTGGGGCCAGACGGGCCGCTCGGGCGGCGACGACCACCCGGGAGCGCGGCCAGTCGAGGCCCGCGTCGGCCCGTACCCCGAGGTCGGCCCGCAGGTCCGCCTCGCCGAGTGCGATGCCGCGCAGGGCGGGGTGCGCGGTGGCGATCGCGTAGGCGTGCTCGACGCCGAGGGCCGACTCCAGCAGGGCGTACAGGGGGACGGGGGTGACCGCGGCGACCTGTCTGATCTGCTCCGGGCCGGTCACCTTCGGCAGACGCAGGCCCGAGAGGCCGGGAAGCGCGGCCAGGGCGGCCAGGTCGGCGGCGGCCCAGGGGCCGTCCGGGGCGTTGACCCGGACGTGCACCGGGACCGGCTGGAGCTCGGTGAGGAGGTCGGCCGTGGCCGCGCGGGCGTACTCCTTGCGGTCCTGGGCGACCGCGTCCTCCAGGTCGATCACCACCACGTCGGCGCCCGCGACCAGCGCCTTGGCCACCACGGCCGGGCGGTCGCCGGGGACGTAGAGCCAGGTGAGCGGGGCCCGGGTCACAGGGCTCCCTCCGTGCGCAGGGCGGCGATCTCGGCCGGGGTGAGGCCCAGCTCGGTGAGGACGGCGTCGGTGTCGGCCCCGTGCGGGCGGCCGGCCCAGCGGATCGCGCCAGGTGTCGCGGAGAGCCGGAAGAGCACGTTCTGCATGCGCAGCGGGCCCAGTTCGGGGTCGTGGACCGTGGTGATCGTGTCCAGGGCCTGGTACTGGGGATCGGCGAGGACGTCCCGGACGTCGTGGACCGGGGCCGCCGCGGCCTCGGCCTTCTCGAAGGCGGCGAGCACCTCGGCGCGGGTGCGGACGGCGATCCAGGAGCCGACCGCCTCGTCGAGCACGTCGGCGTGCGCGGCGCGGTCGGCGCCGGTGGCGAACCACGGTTCCTCGATCAGCTCCGGGCGGCCCACCAGGCGCATCACCCGCTCCGCGACCGACTGGGCGGAGGTGGAGACGGCGACCCAGAGGCCGTCGGCGGTGCGGTAGGTGTTGCGCGGGGCGTTGTTTGCGGAGCGGTTGCCGGTGCGTTCCTGCACATGCCCGAGCTGGTCGTACCAGGTGGGGTGGGGGCCGAGGACGGACAGGATCGGCTCGATGATCGCCATGTCGACGACCTGCCCGGCGCCGGTGCGCTCCCGTGCGGCCAGCGCGGTGAGCACGGCGCAGGCGGTCGCCAGGCCGGCGACCGAGTCCGCGAGCCCGAACGGCGGGAGAGTCGGCGGTGCGTCCGGTTCGCCGGTGAGCGCGGCGAAACCGCTCATCGCCTCGGCGAGGGTGCCGAAGCCGGGGCGGCGGGCGTAGGGGCCGAACTGGCCGAAGGCGGTGACCCGGGTGAGGACCAGCCGCGGGTTGGCCGCGGACAGCTCGGCCCAGCCGAGGTCCCACTTCTCCAGGGTGCCGGGGCGGAAGTTCTCGATCACCACGTCGGCGGTGGCGGCGAGCCGGAGCAGGACGGCACGGCCGCCGGGCGAGGACAGGTCCGCGGTGACGGTCCGCTTGTTGCGGCCGAGCACCTTCCACCACAGGCCGACGCCGCCCTTGGCCGGGCCGTGCCCGCGGGAGGGGTCCGGGCGGCGCGGATGCTCGACCTTGATCACCTCGGCGCCGAAGTCGCCGAGGTGCGTGGCGGCCAGCGGGCCCGCGAACAGGGTCGCCAGGTCCAGCACCCGCAGCCCCGACAGCGGCGGGGCCGGCGTACTCATGCGGTGCACTGGGCGTCGATCTCCGGGCGGTACGGCATCGACGCCGACGCCCCGGCCCGCTGGACGGAGATCGCCGCGGCGGCCGCCGCCCAGGACAGGGCCTCCCGCACGGGTTTCTCCTCGGCGAGGGCCACCGAGAGCGCGCCGGCGAAGGTGTCGCCGGCGCCCGTGGAGTCGACGGCGGTCACCTGCGGCGCTGGGATCACGAGCGGCTCGGCGCCCCGGGCCAGATAGAGGCTGCCGGTCGCGCCCAGGGTGACGACGACCTCCGGCACCAGGTCCAGCAGAGCGGTGGCGGCCTCGCGCGGGTCGGTGCGGCCGGTGAGGGTGACCGCCTCGTACTCGTTGGGCACCAACAGGTCGGTCGCGGCGAGCAGTTCGGGCGGCAGGGGCTGGGCCGGGGACGGGGTGAGCACCGTGCGGACGCCGTGCCTGCGCGCCGCCTGCGCGCCCGCGACGACCGCGGCCATGGGGATCTCCAGCTGCAGCAGCAGGGCGTCGGCGGAGGCGATCACGCCCTCGTCGCCGGGGGCCAGGTGGTCGACGGTGCCGTTCGCGCCCGCGATGACGACGATGGAGTTGGCGCCCTCGTCGTCCACCACGATGTGCGCGGTGCCGGAGGGGCCCTCGATCGTGCGCAGGAAGTCGGTGTCCACGCCGGAGTGTTCGAGGGTGTCGCGCAGCCGCAGGCCGTAGGCGTCGTTGCCGACCGCGCCGATCATCGAGACGGTCGCGCCGGCGCGGGCCGCGGCGATCGCCTGGTTGGATCCCTTGCCGCCGGGGATCGTGCGGAACTCCCGTCCCGTCACGGTCTCGCCGCGCTGCGGCGCCTTCGCGACGTAGGTGACGAGATCCATGTTCGTGCTGCCGAGGACGACGATGTGGGTCATGAGCGGGTCGCCTCCAGATGGGTGAGGTGGGCGAGGGTGTCGAAGCCGGCGCCGTCGAAGTCGCCGACCGTGGTGGCGAGCCGGTTCTTCAGCGGGGCCCGCCAGCGGTCGGGGAGGGCGGCGGGAGTGCCCGCGAGCAGTCCGGCGATGCTGCCGGCCGTGGCGCCGTCGGAGTCGGTGTCCAGGCCGCCCGACACCGCACGGCAGACAGCGCCGGTGAAGTCGCCGTCCGCGTGGGTGAGGGCGGCGGCGATCAGGGCGGTGTTGGGGACGGCGTGCACCCAGTGGTGGGCGGGGGAGTGGAGGGCGTGGAGTGCGTCCACGACGTCGTCGAAGTCCTCGTGGGACTCGGCCAGCCGGACGGCGTGGCCGATCGCCCGGGCGAGCCGGGAGCGGGGCGGGATCACGCTCCGGCCGGTGCGCAGACAGGCGTGCACGTCCTGGGTGCCGGTCGCGGCGGTGGCGATGACGGCGGCCGTGAACATCGCCGCGTAGACGCCGTTGGCGGTGTGGGTGAGGGTCGCGTCGCGGTGCGCCTGTTCGGCGGCGGCGGCCGGGTCGCCGGGGTTGGTCCAGCCGTGCACGTCGGCCCGGATCAGGGCGCCGATCCACTCCCGGAAGGGGTTGCGGTGGCGGGCGGTGTGCGGGGGCTCGACGCCGGAGAGGAGGTTGCGGTAGGCGATGCGTTCGGCGGTGAAGGTGCGGCCGGGCGGGAGTTCGTCCAGCCACAGCCGTGCGACGTCCGCGGTGGTGAAGGTCTTCCCGTGGCGCTGGAGGAGCAGGAGGTTGAGGAGGGGGTAGTTGAGGTCGTCGTCCTCGGGCATGCCGTCGATGTTCTCGGCGAGGGAGGTGGGGGCGGAGCGGCGGTTCCAGGGGTACCGGGCGAGCAGGTCCGCCGGGACGCCCTGGGCCGTGAAGTACGTGGTGAGGGGCCAGTTGCCGGTTGCCCGGGCGAGGGCGCGGATGCCGTCGAGGGGGAGCTTCTCGACGGGTTTGCCGAGCAGGCAGCCGATGGCCCGCCCGACCCAGGCGGCTTCGAGGGCGGCCGGGGCGGGCGCCGGCGCGGGGGTGGGGTCCGGCGCGGGGGTGGTGCCGCTTGCCCGCGCTGACGGGGTGCCGCCTGCGCCCGCCCGTGCCGCCGCGGCTGCACGACTGCCTGCGGGCCGGGGCGGCAGGGAGTGCCCCGAGGGGGCGCCGGGAACCGTGCGATCAGCCATCCACCGCCCGCAGCCGCGCGACGACGGCTCCTCGCAACTCGTCCGCGTCGACGGCCAGTCCGGGCACAGGGACTTGATGCGGGCGAGGTCCGTCGGCTCGTCCTCGAAGAGCGCGCTGGGCAGGTCGGCCAGTTCGTCCAGCAGGTCCTCCGCGAGGAGGCGGAGGTAGCGGGAGGCCCGGTGGGCCGACGCTCCCGCCCGGGGCGGGGCGTCCGGTCCGCCCGCGGCCCGCCAGCGCGCCTCGATCGCCGACGGCTCCCGCCCGTCCAGGCGGGCCTCGCGGAGCTCGTGGCCCAGCAGGTCCTCCGGCTGGACCCAGGTCAGTCGGAGCATCCGGTGCCTCCGAGGGCCGCGAACGCCCGCTCGTGGGCGCGCCGCCGGCGTACGTCCCGCTGGAAGACCTCCCGCGCGACCTCGGTGAGCGTGCGGGCCGGCTCCCACAGGTCCAGGCGGCTGGCCTCCGCCACCGTCTTCGCCCAGTCCTGGGGGACGGGCGAGCCGAGCGCGCCCGCGAGGGCCCCGGCCATCGTGGCGATCGAGTCGCAGTCGCGGCCGTAGTTGACCGCGCCGAGGACGGCGTGCCGGTAGTCGCCGCCGGAGACCAGCAGCATGCCCAGGGCGACGGGCAGTTCCTCGACCGCGTGCAGCCGGGAGGGGCGGCGGGCGGCGAGCGAGGGCGCGCGGTAGTCCGGGCCCACGGTGTCGTACGGGGCGACCGCCGCGCGCAGGGGCCGTAGCGCCGACTCGAAGTCCCGGTGCCGCGCGGCCACTTCGCAGACCTTCTCGATCGCCTCGCGCGTGCCGTCCTTCGCCAGGGACAGACAGGCGCTGACGACCGACTCCGGGGTCGCGCCCGGTGCCGTGGCGGCGGCGACGGCCGCGGCCAGGACCCCGGCCGCCTCACGCCCGTACGACGACTGGTGCGCGCCGGCGATGTCCAGCGCCTCGGCGTAGGCGGCGGCCGGGTCGGCCGCGTTGACCAGGCCGACGGGGGCCATGTACATCGCCGCTCCGCAGTTGACGATGTTGCCGACGCCCGCCTCCCGGGGGTCGGCATGACCGTAGGCGAGCCGGGTCACGAGCCACTTCTCGGCGAGGAAGAGGCGGTGCAGCGGCAGGGTCTCGGTCTCCAGTTCCGGGATCCAGCGGGGGTTCGTCATCAGGTCCGGGACCAGGTGGTCGGCGACGGCGTACGCGTCGAGGTGGTCGCGGACGCGGTCGTACACCCGGATCAGCGCGTGCGTCATCAGGGTGTCGTCGGTGACGTGGCCGTCGCCCTTGTGGTACGGGGCCAGGGGGCGGGCGGTGCGCCAGGCGGGGCCGTGCCAGGGGCCGACGACGCCGTGGACGCGGCCGCCGTGGCGCTCGGCGATCTGCTCCGGGCTGTAGCCCTCGACCGGACCGCCGAGCGCGTCACCGACGGCGGCTCCGACGAGGGCGCCGGTGATCCGTTCGGCGAGGCCGTGCGCGGGAGGCTCCGAGGGGGACCGGTCGCTTTCTTCTTCTTCGAGTCCTTTGGACTCCTTGGGCGTCATGCCCCGAATCATCCCCCTGGGTGGGCTGGTTGCGCGGCTTCCAGGAGTCCGGCGAGTTCCACCAGGTCGGTGCCGGTGAGGCGGGGCAGGGCACAGCCGGAGAGGGTGCGGCAGGCGTCCCGCCAGGCCCGCGGGATGGCCGCGCCGCCGCCGAGGGCTCCGGTGAGGGCACCCACGAGGGCGGGGGCGGAGTCGGCGACCCGGGACAGGCAGGCGGCGGCGGGGACGGCCTCGGCGATACGGCCACCGGCCGCGGTGGCCAGGGCGAGGGCGACCGGGACGGTCTCGGCGGCGGCGATGCCGTAGCTGTAGACGTGGTCGACGATCTGGTGCTCCAGGAGCGGGACCAGCGCGAACGCGGACTCGCTGTCCGCGGCGAGGGCGAGTGCGTGGCGGGCGTTGCGGCCGATCTCCGTGTCGGCGGGGAGTTCGGCGAGCGCGGCGGTGACACAGGTGTCCGTCGTGGCGTCGGCGAGGGCGAGGGCGAGGGCCGCGGCCATCGCGCGGGCACCGTGCACGCCGTCGCCGTCCTGGGTGTAGCGGGCGTCGAACTCGGCGAGGGCGGCGGCGCGTTCGGCGTCGCCGGGGTGGGCCACGGCGAGCACGCAGGCGCGGACGCAGGCGGCGTCGTCGAAGTAGTGCGGGTTGTCGTGGCCCGTGGCGGGCGGGCGCAGGCCGGTGGCGAGGTTGCCGAGGCCGGCGCGAACCGAGATGCGGGCGCGCAGGGGGAGCACGGCGGACTCCACCTCGGGCGCGCGGTCCGCCGCCGCGGCGACCTCGGCGGCCACGGCGGTCCAGGTGAGGTCGATGGCGGCCCGGGTACGGCGCTCTCGGCTGAGGTCGCCGAGGACGTCGTCGTCGCCCGCGCGCAGCACCGCCTCCGCGGCGAAGGCCGCCCACTCGGCGTCGTCGGAGGGGCCGAGGCGGAGGGGTTCGGGGGGCTGGTTGAGGGCGATCGGTACCGGCAGGGTGGTGGTGGCGTTCTGCTCGGCGAAGGTGTCCAGCTCGCGGGTGAGGCGCCGGGTCCACTCGGGCATGCGGGCGGCGCGGTGGCGCGCGGCGGGCCAGCCGGCGGCATCGCCTGCGGCGAGGCCGAGCAGGAGGCCCTCGATACGGTGTCGTGTCATGACCGGCCCTCACTGTCCTGCTGCCCGGCGTTCCCGGCCCCGACCAGCGGGCTCGGCCTCCGGAACCCCTTTCTGCCCACCTTTCTGCCCGCCGGGGCGTCCGACTCGTCCGGCTGGGGGGCGGGCGCGGCCGGGAGGGACGGGGCCGGACCGGCCGGCCGGCACCCCACGCCCCGTCCGGCCCCCGAAGCGACCTCCCGCACAGCAGCCCCCACCGCTTCCCCGGACAGCGCCGGCACCTGCGCCGACGGCGGCCCTGGCAGAACCGCCCGCGTCTCTTCGTCGTGCGCCCCCGGTGGGGCGGGGCTCGCGGCTTCGGGTGCCGGGGCCGGCGTGTGTTCTGCCGGCGGCCCTGTGAGAGCCGCCGGCGTCTTTTCGTCCTGCGTCCCCGGTGGAGCGGGGGTGGCGGCCACGGGTGGCGGTACCGGTAGAGCAGCCCGCGAGCCTTCCGGAGGCAGCCCTGGCAGAGCGGGCACCGCCGCTTCCGGAGATCGCTTCCCCTGCGTCCCTCCCGTCGGCGTCGTCGTCGGCGTCGGCGTCGCCGGGAGAGCCGCCCCCGCCCGTCCCGGAGGCAGCTCCGGTGGAGCGGACGGTGCTCCTTCCGGAGGCAGCTCGGGGGGTAGAGACCGCGCCTCTTCCAGGGGCAGCTCCGGTGGGGCAGGCCGCGTCTCTTCGCCGCGCGAACCCCGTGGAGCAGCTTCCGTCCCTTCCGGCGGCGGTCCTGGTAGAGCCGCCCGCGTCTCTGCCCCGTGCAGCCCTTCGGGTGGCGGTGCCGGTGCCGGTGCCTGGGCTCGCGTCCCTTCCTGAGGCAGCCCCGGCGCAGCCGTTCGCGTCTCCGCCCCGCGCAGCTTCGCCGGAGCCGTCACCGGCCGTTCCTCATGCAGCTTCGCCGGAGTCGCCACTGCCTCTTCCTCGTGCAGCCCCGCCGGAGCCGTCCCTGACCGTTCCTCGTGCAGCTTCGCCGGAGCCGCCACTGCCCCTGCCTCGTGCAGCTTCGCCGGAGCCGTCACCGGCCGCCCTTCCTCGTGCAGCTTCGCCGGAGTCGCTACCGGCCCTCCCCCGTGCAGTCCCGCCGGCGCCGTCACCGGCCCTCCCCCGTGCGCAGCCGGAAGTGCGTCGGTTCCGTTCCGAGGTGGGGCCGGCAGTGGCGTGCCCGGCGGTGAAGTCGGGAGGGTTGCTCCCGCCCCCCACCTGCCGACCTCGCCCGGTACCAGGAGTTCCGCCACGTCCAGGACGTGGTGGCCGGCCATGGAGGGGAGGCAGCGGCCGCGGGCCGGGCCGATGGGGGTGGCCCAGTGGGGCGGGATCGCCGTGATGCCGTGGGTCGCGCCGGACAGGGCGCCGGCCACCGCCGCCGTCGTGTCCGCGTCGCGGCCCATGTTGACGGCTGTCAGGACGGCCTGCGCGAAGTCGCCGTCGGCCGCCGCGTAGGCGCCGAAGGCGAGGGCGACCGCCTCGGGGGCCAGATCGGTCCAGGGATAGCCGCCGATCACGACCGCCGAGCGGACCGCGCGTTCGCCGCGATGGGCCACGGCCACCGCGCGCCGCAGGGAGCGCGCCGTCCAGGAGTCGTCGGGGATGACCGCGAGGGCCGCGGCGATCACCACCGGAACCGGCGCGCCCGTCATCGCCGCCGCCACCCCGGCCGCCACCGCCTGGCCGCCGTAGATGCCCTCGCCCTCATGGCTGACCGAGCCGTCGATCGCCGCCAGGCGGGCCGCTTCGGCGGGACGCCCGGCCGCGAAGACGCCGAAGGGGGCCGCTCGCATCGCCAGGCCGTCGCTCCAGGCGTGCCGGTGCTGGGCCGAGATGGGGGCCGCGAGCCCGCGGCGCAGGTTCTCCAGGGTGCCGCGCTCGCTGAAGCCCGCGCCCCGGAAGGGGCCCTCGGCGCGGTCGGCGATCCACTGGTGCCAGGCCGCCTCCACATGGGCGGGGGTGAGCGCCGAACCGTGCCGGGCCAGGAGCAGGCCGGAGAAGATCGCGTACTCGGTGTCGTCGGTACCGCAGGGCTGTTCCGTCACGTATCCCGTGATGCGGCCCCAGCGGGCGCGGATCTCGGACGGCTTGAGATTCTCCGCGGGTGCGCCCAGCGCGTCTCCGACGGCCAGGCCGAGCAGCGCGCCACGGGCCCGTTCGCGCGGTCCGGCGGCGCCGTCGGGCGCCGGGAGCGGGGGAGTGCAGGCGATCGACGCCATGGGCGGCCTCCTTCAGCGGGACCACGTGACCCTTTGCGGATGTGTCCCACAACGCGCGCCCGCACGAGCCTCCGCACGGCCGGAGTCACCCGCTCGGCATCTGAGCATGAGATTGCACGGATGAGCGAAAGAGGTGTCCGGATGGGTAAAGGTGCAGGTTAGCCCAGCCTTTCCTTGCTGGCGGGAGCGGGAGAAGGGGCGTAGGTTCAGTGTTGTCGAAAAGTAGAACTCGTCCAAAAGTTAGCTTTGGCTAAGCTATCCCCGGGGGTCCCCATGGCTGTCATCGAAACCCAGGCCGCGCTGCACGAGGCGCACCGCGACAACCACACCCACCGCGACGTCAACGGCGGCTGGCTGCGCCCCGCGGTCTTCGGTGCCATGGACGGCCTGGTCTCCAATCTCGCCCTGATGACCGGTGTGGCCGGCGGATCCGTGAGTCAGCAGACCATTGTCATCACCGGCCTCGCGGGGCTCGCCGCCGGCGCCTTCTCCATGGCGGCCGGTGAGTACACCTCGGTCGCCTCGCAGCGCGAGCTGGTCGAGGCCGAGCTGGATGTCGAACGCCGAGAGCTGCGCAAGCACCCGCAGGACGAGCAGGACGAGCTGGCCGCGCTGTACGTCGCCCGCGGTGTGGAGCCCGACCTGGCCCGGGAGGTCGCCCGCCAGCTGTCCAAGGACCCCGAGCAGGCCCTGGAGATCCATGCCCGGGAGGAGCTGGGCATCGACCCTGGTGACCTGCCCTCGCCGCTGGTCGCCGCCGTCTCCTCCTTCGGGTCCTTCGCCCTCGGTGCCCTGCTGCCCGTACTGCCGTTCCTCCTCGGCGCGACCACGCTGTGGCCCGCCGTGCTGCTCGCTCTCGCCGGGCTCTTCGGCTGCGGTGCCGTGGTGGCCAAGGTGACCGCGCGGAGCTGGTGGTACAGCGGCCTCAGGCAGCTCGCGCTGGGCGGTGCCGCGGCCGGTGTGACGTACGCCCTGGGCAGCCTGTTCGGAACGGCCGTAGGATAGCGCCGCCGGTACTTATGCATCTGGCCGCATAAATAGCCGTTACTCGCTGGTTTCAGACGCGTGACCACCGGGCATGAGCCGTAAGCGCCGCAGGCAATGACGCCTGCCGCACCCTTGCGGGGAGAGTGAAGACGCTCGCCCCGCCCCCTTCGGGCCGCCGGACGCCGATCCGACCGATCTTGTCGACGGTCCCCCTCGCACGTTCAGCGCCGCCCCGCGCGGCACCCGCCGCCCGCGAGCGGCACCCCCGCCGCGTACCGCGCGGCACCCCCGCCGCCGTGTGTGGCACCCCCGCCGCGGACCGTGCGGCACCGTTGCCACGGACCCCGTGGCGTCCGCATGCTGGAACGGAGTATCCGCTTCCCGGGAATCGCTCCATCATGTAACCTGCACGAAATTTCGCCACTTTCGCAGAGGGCCAACGTCGTCCCTCGGCACTTGCCACATGCCTCATGACGACGACGGGAGAGCCGATGCGTACGCCGCGCCAGCCGTCCCAGCATTCCGCGAATGGCCAGAACTGGTCGTTCATGGATGCTCGCCCTGCTGCGCAGGGTATGTACGACCCCCGCAACGAACACGACGCCTGCGGCGTCGGTTTCGTCGCCACCCTTACCGGCGAGGCGTCCCACACGCTGGTCGAGCAGGCGCTCACCGTGCTGCGCAACCTGGAGCACCGCGGTGCCACCGGCTCCGAGCCGGACTCGGGTGACGGTGCGGGTCTGCTCTCCCAGGTGCCCGACGCCTTCTTCCGTGAGGTGGCCGGATTCGAACTCCCCGCCGCGGGTTCGTACGCCGCCGGTATCGCCTTCCTGCCGGAGGACGGGACCGCCGACGCCGTCTCGAAGATCGAGACGATCGCCGACGAGGAGGGCCTCACCGTCCTCGGCTGGCGCGAGGTCCCGGTCGCCCCCGAGCTGCTGGGCGCCACCGCCCGCTCCACCATGCCGGTCTTCCGCCAGATCTTCGTCACCGACGGCGCCAGCGAGGGCATCGCGCTGGACCGGAAGGCGTTCGTGCTGCGCAAGCGCGCCGAGCGCGAGGCCGGTGTCTACTTCCCGTCGCTGTCCGCGCGCACGATCGTGTACAAGGGCATGCTGACCACCGGCCAGCTGGAGCCCTTCTTCCCGGACCTGTCCGACCGCCGCTTCGCCTCCGCGATCGCGCTGGTGCACTCCCGGTTCTCCACGAACACGTTCCCGTCGTGGCCGCTCGCGCACCCGTACCGGTTCGTCGCGCACAACGGTGAGATCAACACCGTCAAGGGCAACCGCAACTGGATGCGCGCCCGCGAGTCGCAGCTGGCGTCCGATCTCTTCGGCGACCGCGAGCTCGACCGTGTCTTCCCGGTCTGTACGCCGGACGCCTCCGACTCGGCCTCCTTCGACGAGGTGCTGGAGCTGCTCCACCTGGGCGGCCGTTCGCTGCCGCACTCCGTGCTGATGATGATCCCGGAGGCGTGGGAGAACCACGCCTCCATGGACCCGGCCCGGCGCGCCTTCTACCAGTTCCACTCCACGATGATGGAGCCCTGGGACGGCCCCGCCTGCGTCACCTTCACCGACGGCACCCAGGTGGGCGCCGTGCTCGACCGCAACGGTCTGCGCCCCGGCCGCTACTGGGTCACCGACGAGGGCCTCGTCGTGCTCGGTTCCGAGGTCGGCGTCCTCGACATCGACCCGGCCAGGGTCGTCCGCAAGGGCCGCCTGCAGCCCGGCCGGATGTTCCTCGTCGACACCGCCGAGCACCGCATCATCGAGGACGACGAGATCAAGGCGACCCTCGCCGCCGAGCAGCCGTACGCCGAATGGCTGGAGGCCGGCGAGATCGAGCTGGGCGACCTGCCCGAGCGCGAGCACATCGTGCACACCCACGCCTCGGTCACCCGCCGCCAGCAGACCTTCGGCTACACCGAGGAGGAGCTGCGCGTCATCCTCGCGCCGATGGCCCGTGCCGGCGCCGAGCCGATCGGTTCCATGGGCACCGACTCGCCGATCGCGGCCCTGTCCGAGCGCCCGCGGCTGCTCTTCGACTACTTCACCCAGCTGTTCGCGCAGGTCACCAACCCCCCGCTGGACGCGATCCGCGAGGAGCTGGTCACCTCCCTGCGTTCGTCGCTGGGCCCGGAGGGCAACCTGCTGGACCCGACGGCCGCCTCCTGCCGCTCGGTCACCCTGCCCTTCCCGGTCATCGACAACGACGAGCTGGCCAAGCTCATCCACATCAACGCCGACGGCGACATGCCCGGCTTCAAGGCCGCGACCCTCTCCGGCCTGTTCCGGGTCTCCGGCGGCGGTGACTCGCTCGCGGCCCGCATCGCGGAGATCTGCGCCGAGGCCGACGCCGCCATCGACAACGGCGCCCGGCTGATCGTCCTGTCGGACCGCCACTCGGACGCCGAGCACGCGCCGATCCCGTCGCTGCTGCTCACCTCGGCCGTCCACCACCACCTCATCCGCACCAAGCAGCGCACCCACGTGGGCCTGCTGGTCGAGGCCGGTGACGTCCGCGAGGTCCACCACGTCGCCCTGCTGATCGGCTTCGGCGCCGCCGCCGTCAACCCGTACCTGGCGATGGAGTCGGTCGAGGACCTGCTGCGCGCCGGCACCTTCCTGAGCGGCCTGGAGCCCGAGAAGGCCATCAAGAACCTGATCTACGCCCTCGGCAAGGGCGTCCTGAAGGTCATGTCCAAGATGGGCATCTCCACCGTCGCCTCCTACCGCGGCGCCCAGGTCTTCGAGGCCGTCGGCCTGGACGAGGCCTTCGTCGAGAAGTACTTCAACGGCACCGCCACCAAGATCGGCGGCGTCGGCATCGACGTCATCGCCGAGGAGGTCGCCGCCCGCCACGCCAAGGCCTACCCGGCCTCCGGCATCGCTCCCGCGCACCGTGCCCTGGAGATCGGCGGCGAGTACCAGTGGCGCCGCGAGGGCGAGCCGCACCTGTTCGACCCGGACACGGTCTTCCGCCTGCAGCACTCCACGCGCACCGGCCGCTACGACATCTTCAAGAAGTACACCGAGCGCGTGAACGAGCAGTCCGAGCGCCTGATGACGCTGCGCGGCCTGTTCGGCTTCAAGTCCGACCGCGCGCCGATCCCCGTCGACGAGGTCGAGCCGGTCTCCGAGATCGTCAAGCGGTTCTCGACGGGCGCCATGTCGTACGGCTCCATCTCCAAGGAGGCGCACGAGACCCTCGCCATCGCCATGAACCAGCTGGGCGGCAAGTCCAACACCGGTGAGGGCGGCGAGGACCCGGACCGCCTGTACGACCCGGCCCGGCGCAGCGCCATCAAGCAGGTCGCCTCCGGCCGCTTCGGCGTGACCTCCGAGTACCTGGTCAACGCGGACGACATCCAGATCAAGATGGCCCAGGGCGCCAAGCCCGGCGAGGGCGGCCAGCTGCCCGGCCACAAGGTCTACCCGTGGGTCGCCAAGACGCGTCACTCGACGCCGGGTGTCGGCCTGATCTCCCCGCCGCCGCACCACGACATCTACTCCATCGAGGACCTGGCCCAGCTGATCCACGACCTGAAGAACGCGAACCCGCAGGCGCGGATCCACGTGAAGCTGGTCTCCGAGGTCGGCGTCGGCACGGTCGCCGCGGGTGTCTCCAAGGCACACGCGGACGTGGTCCTGATCTCCGGTCACGACGGCGGTACGGGCGCCTCCCCGCTGACCTCGCTGAAGCACGCGGGCGGCCCCTGGGAGCTCGGCCTCGCCGAGACCCAGCAGACCCTGCTGCTCAACGGCCTGCGCGACCGCATCGTCGTGCAGACCGACGGTCAGCTGAAGACCGGCCGTGACGTGATCATCGCCGCGCTGCTCGGCGCCGAGGAGTTCGGTTTCGCGACCGCGCCGCTCGTCGTCTCCGGCTGCGTCATGATGCGCGTCTGCCACCTGGACACCTGCCCGGTCGGCATCGCCACCCAGAACCCGACCCTGCGCGACCGCTTCGCGGGCAAGGCCGAGTACGTCGTGAACTTCTTCCGGTTCATCGCCGAAGAGGTCCGCGAGCTGCTCGCCGAGCTGGGCTTCCGCTCCATCCAGGAGGCCGTCGGCCACGCCGAGCTGCTGGACGTCGAGCGCGCCGTCGACCACTGGAAGGCGCAGGGCCTGGACCTGGAGCCGCTGTTCCACGTGCCGGACCTGCCCGAGGGTGCCGTCCGCCACCAGCTGATCGAGCAGGACCACGGCCTGGAGAAGGCCCTGGACAACGAGCTGATCAAGCTCGCCGCCGACGCCCTGGCCGCGAACGACGCGACCGAGGCCCAGCCGGTGCGCGCCCAGGTCGCCATCCGCAACATCAACCGCACGGTCGGCACCATGCTCGGCCACGAGGTGACGAAGAAGTTCGGCGGCGCGGGCCTGCCCGACGACACCATCGACATCACCTTCACCGGCTCGGCCGGCCAGTCCTTCGGCGCGTTCCTGCCGCGCGGCGTCACGCTGCGCCTGGAGGGCGACGCCAACGACTACGTCGGCAAGGGCCTGTCCGGCGGCCGGGTCGTCGTCCGCCCGGACCGCGCGGCCGACCACCTCGCCGAGTACTCGACCATCGCGGGCAACACCATCGGTTACGGCGCCACCGGCGGCGAGCTGTTCCTGCGCGGCCGCACCGGTGAGCGGTTCTGCGTCCGCAACTCCGGCGCGCTGGTCGTCTCCGAGGGCGTGGGCGACCACGGCTGCGAGTACATGACCGGCGGTCACGCGGTCGTCCTCGGCCCGACCGGCCGCAACTTCGCGGCGGGCATGTCCGGTGGTATCGCCTACGTCATCGACCTGGACCGCGACAACGTCAACGCCGGCAACGCCCAGTCGGTCGAGGCGCTGGACGAGACGGACAAGCAGTGGCTGCACGGCGTGGTGCGCCGCCACGCCGAGGAGACCGGCTCGACGGTCGCCGAGAAGCTGCTCGCCGACTGGGACGCGGCCGTGGAGCGGTTCAGCAAGATCATCCCCAGCACGTACAAGGCAGTGCTCGCCGCCAAGGACGCCGCCGAGCGAGCCGGTCTGACCGAGACCGAGATCACCGAGAAGATGATGGAGGCGGCGATCAATGGCTGACCCGAAGGGCTTCCTGAACCACGGCCGCGAGGTCGCCCAGACCCGTCCTGTCGGTGAGCGCGTCAAGGACTGGAACGAGGTCTACGTCCCCGGCTCCCTGCTGCCGATCATCAGCAAGCAGGCCAGCCGGTGCATGGACTGCGGCATCCCGTTCTGCCACAACGGCTGTCCGCTGGGGAACCTGATCCCCGAGTGGAACGACTACGCCTATCGCGAGGACTGGGCCGCCGCCCAGGAGCGGCTGCACGCGACCAACAACTTCCCCGAGTTCACCGGTCGCCTCTGCCCGGCCCCCTGCGAGTCGGCGTGCGTGCTGGGCATCAACCAGCCGCCGGTCACCATCAAGAACGTCGAGGTCTCGATCATCGACAAGGCGTGGGAGACCGGGGACGTCACCCCGCAGATCCCCGAGCGCCTGTCCGGCAAGACGGTCGCGGTCATCGGCTCGGGCCCGGCGGGTCTCGCCGCCGCCCAGCAGCTGACCCGGGCCGGCCACACGGTCGCCGTCTACGAGCGCGCGGACCGCATCGGAGGTCTCCTCCGGTACGGCATCCCCGAGTTCAAGATGGAGAAGCGGCACATCAACCGCCGTATCGAGCAGATGCGCGCGGAGGGCACCCGCTTCCGCACCGGCGTCGAGATCGGCCGCGATCTGGGGGCCCGCGACCTGAAGAAGCGCTACGACGCGATCGTCATCGCCGCCGGTGCCACCACCGCGCGCGACCTGCCGGTGCCGGGCCGCGAGCTCAAGGGCATCTACCAGGCGATGGAGTACCTGCCGCTGGCCAACAAGGTCCAGGAGGGCGACTACGTGGCGCCCCCGATCTCGGCCGAGGGCAAGCACGTCGTCGTCATCGGCGGCGGTGACACCGGCGCGGACTGCGTGGGCACCGCCCACCGGCAGGGCGCGGCCTCCGTCACCCAGCTGGAGATCATGCCCCGCCCGAACGACGAGCGGCACCCGACCAACCAGCCCTGGCCGACCTTCCCGATCCTGTACAAGGTCACCTCGGCCCACGAGGAGGGCGGCGAGCGGATCTACTCCGCCTCCACCACCCACTTCGAGGGGGACGAGGACGGCAACGTGCAGTGGCTGCACCTGGCCGAAGTGGAGTTCGTCGAGGGCAAGCTGACCTCCAAGCCGGGCACCGAGCGCAAGATCCCGGCCCAGCTGGTCACCCTCGCCATGGGCTTCACCGGCACCGACCGGGAGAACGGCCTGGTGGAGCAGTTCGCCCTGGACCTCGACGAACGCGGTAACATCGCCCGCGACGCCGACTTCCAGACCAACGTGCCGGGTGTGTTCGTCGCCGGTGACGCCGGCCGCGGCCAGTCCCTCATCGTGTGGGCGATCGCGGAGGGCCGCTCGGCCGCCCGCGGTGTCGACCGGTTCCTGACCGGTGCCAGCGACCTGCCGGCCCCGATCCGCCCGACGGACCGCGCCCTGGCGGTCTGACGGCACCCGAGAACGTCCCGTACAACGGCGTACGGAACACTGACGACGCCTGCCCCGTCCCCGACCGGACCCGGGCAGGCGTCGTTGCATGTCCGCACGTCGAGGGGGAGCCATGGCCGCGATCAGTCTGCGCAAGGTGGAGGAGACCGCGCCCGCGCTCGTCGGCGCCTACAGGTCGGCCGGGGTGTCGCTCACCAAGCACGGCCTCGACGGCCTGCGTGCCGCGGTCTACCTGGTGGTCGACTACTCCGGCTCGATGAAGCCCTACTACCAGGACGGCAGCGTGCAGACGCTCGCCGACCGGGTGCTGGGCCTGGCGGCGCATCTGGACGACGACGGCCGGGTGCCGGTGGTGTTCTTCTCCACGGACGTCGACGCGGTCACCGACATCGCCCTCGACCGGCACCAGGGCAGCGTCGAGCGCATCGTGGCCGGGCTCGGACACATGGGCAGGACCAGTTATCACCTGGCGATGGACGCCGTCATCGACCACTACCTGGACAGCGGCGCCACCGATCCGGCCCTGGTCGTGTTCCAGACCGACGGCGGCCCGATCAACAAGCTCGCCGCCGAGCGCTATCTGTGCAAGGCGGCCAGGCTCCCGCTGTTCTGGCAGTTCGTCGGCTTCGGCGACCCCGGCAGCCGGCAGTTCGAGTTCCTGCGGAAGCTGGACGAGCTGGCCGTGCCGGGCAGGCGGATCCTCGACAACGCGGGCTTCTTCCACGCCGGCCAGGACCCGCGGCGCGTCTCCGACGCCGAGCTGTACGACCGGCTCGTCGGCGAGTTCCCCCAGTGGCTGGCGGCCGCACGCGCCGCGGGCATCGTACGGCCGGCCTGAGTCATGGCCCGGCCTCGTCCACGGGTCCGGCTGGCCGCCTCGGCGCGTCGTGTCCCTTGAGCGCGTCGTCGAGCACCGCCTCCCGGCACTCCTCGGGCGTACCCCACGCCGTGCGCAGGGCACGGGCCTTGGTCAGCCACAGGGACAGGTCGTACTCCGCGGTGTAGCCGATCGCGCCGTGCAGCTGGAGGGCTGCGCGGGCGGCGGTGTACGCCGCCTCGCATGCCGTGAGCTTGGCGGCCGCCACGTCCGCGGGGCGCGGTGACACCGCCGCGCCGAGGACCAGGGGGCGGGCGAACTCCAGGGCGGTCCTGGCATCCGCGAGACGGTGTTTGACCGCCTGGAAGGAGCCGATGGGGACGCCGAACTGGGTGCGTCGGCGGACGTGGGCGACCGTGCGGTCGAGGAGGGCGAGTCCGACGCCGAGGGCCTGGGCGGCGATGGCCAGGCGGGCCCAGGTGAGGGCGCGCTCGCGTGGCGGATCGGGGGTGAGGAGCTCGCCGTCCGGGGTGAGCGGGGTGAGGCGCCGGGCGGGGTCGAGGGAGCGGCGCGGGGGGCCTGCGGCCGCGGTGGCCAGGCGGAGGCCTTCGGCGGTGAGGACGAGGCGAAGCGTGGCCGCGTCGGCGTCCAGGGCGAGGTGCGGGGTGGCCGGGTCGGTTCCCGGGGCGAGGCGGAGGCGGGCCGGGGCGGTGTCGGCGGCGAGGCGGAGGCGGGCCGGATCAGGGTCACGGGCGAGGGCGATGAGGGGAGGGCCAGTGTCGGGGGCGGGCTCGGCGGGGGCCGGCGCGGTCCTGAGGGCGCGGCCGAGGGGCGTGGCCACGGTGGCCAGGTCCGTGCCCGCCACCAGCCCCGGCAGGAACCGCTCGGCCGACGGGAGGTCCTGGACCAGCACCGCCGCCGCGACCGTCTCCACCAGCGGCCCCGGCACCGCGTGCCGCCCCAGCTCCACGAACGCCAGGGCCAGCTCCACGGGATGCCGCCCCAGTCCGCCGTGGTCCTCCGGCACCGCCAGCCCGAACACCCCCGCCTCGGCGATCCGCGACCACAGCGCGCGCCCGCGCGCGGGATCGCCGCGGCTCCAGGCCCGGATCACCGCCGGGGTGCCCGCGGCCGACAGCATCGCGTGCAGGGACCCGGCGAAGGCGCGCTGTTCGGCGTCGAGGAGGAAGCGCATCAGCGGCGTCCCTTCGGCAGGCCGAGCAGCTGCTCGGCGATGATGTCGCGCTGGATCTCGTTCGTGCCCGCGTAGAGGGGACCGGCGAGCGAGAAGACGTATCCCTCGGACCAGTCCGTGTCCGCCCGCTCGCCTTCCGGGCCCAGCAGGTCGAGGGCCGTCTCATGCAGCGCGAGGTCCAGCTCGGACCAGAAGACCTTGTTCGTGCTGGACTCGGGTCCCGGCTCCTCGCCCTCCAGGAAGCGGGAGGCGGCCGCGTAGGTGAACAGCTGGTAGGCGCGGGCGCCGATCACGGCGTCGGCCACCCGGGCGCGGGCGTGCTCCGGGCAGCCGCGCGCCCGCCACAGCGCGACCAGCCGGTGCGCCGAGGCGAGGAAGCGGCCCGGCGAGCGCAGGGTGAGCCCGCGTTCGTCGCCCGCCGTGGACATCGCGATCCGCCACCCCCGGCCGGGCTCGCCGATCACGTCCTCGTCCGGCACGAACACGTCGTCCAGGAACAGTTCGGCGAAGGCCGGCTTGCCGTCCAGGCGGCCGATCGGGCGGACCGTGACGCCCGGCGCCCGCAGGTCGAACATCAGATACGTGAGCCCCTGATGGGGTTTCGGGGCGTCCGGGTCGCTGCGGAAGAGCCCGAAGGCCCGGTCGGCGAAGGCCGCCCGGGACGACCAGGTCTTCTGCCCCCGCAGGAGCCAGCCGCCGTCCGTCCGTACCGCGCGGGAGGTCAGCGAGGCCAGATCGGAGCCCGCCTCCGGCTCGGACCAGGCCTGCGCCCAGACCACCTCCCCGGTGGCCATCGGCGGCAGCACGCGCGCGCGTTGCTCCTGCGTGCCGTGGTCGAAGAGCGTCGGGGCCAGCAGGCTGATGCCGTTCTGCCCGACCCGGCCGGGCGCACCCGCCGCCCAGTACTCCTCCTCGAAGACCAGCCACCGCAGCAACCCCGCGTCCCGGCCGCCGTACCGCTTCGGCCACGACACCACCGACCAGCGGTCCGCGGCCAGTTCGGCCTCCCACGCGCGGTGCGCGGCGAAACCCTCGGCCGTCTCCAGGGACGGCAGCGGGGTGCGCGGCACATGCGCCGCCAGCCAGGCCCGGGCCTCGGCGCGGAACTCCTCGTCGGCCCTGGAGTGGGACAGGTCCACCGCCTGCACCTTCTTCCCTCGACCTTCCCTAACAAGTGCTTGGTAGGTTAGCGTGGCCCTATGACAGGCGTCGAGAGCCCGGCCTACGTGCCCGGGCACGGACTGCTCAGGGGCCGCACCGCCGTCATCACCGCGGCGGCCGGCGCCGGCATCGGCGGCGCGACCGCGCGCCGCTTCCTGGAGGAGGGCGCGCACGTGGTCATCAGCGACGCGCACACGCGCCGGCTGAAGGAGCACGAGGCCGAACTGGGCCGCAAGTTCCCGGGCCGGGTGACGGCGACACCGTGCGACGTCACCGACGACAGCCAGGTGCAGGCCCTGTTCGAAGCGGCCATCGCCGCGCACGGACGGCTGGACGTCGTCGTCAACAACGCCGGCCTGGGCGGCACGTGCGACCTCGTCGACATGACCGACGAGCAGTGGTCCCGGGTACTGGACGTCACCCTCAACGGCACCTTCCGGTGCACGCGGGCCGCCCTGCGGGCGATGCGGGAGGCCGGCAGCGGGGTGATCGTCAACAACGCCTCCGTCGTCGGCTGGCGCGCCCAGGCCGGGCAGGCGCACTACGCCGCCGCCAAGGCCGGGGTGATGGCGCTGACCCGGTGCGCCGCTATCGAGGCCGCCGCGTACGGCGTGCGGGTCAACGCGGTGGCCCCGAGCCTCGCCCTGCACCCGCACCTGGCGAAGGTCACCTCGGCCCGGTTGCTCCAGGAGCTGACCGAACGGGAGGCCTTCGGGCGGTACGCCGAGCCGTGGGAAGTGGCCAACGTGATCGTCTTCCTGGCCTCCGGCTACTCCTCGTACCTCACCGGCGAGGTCGTCGCCGTCAGCAGCCAGCACCCCTGACGACCGGGACGGACCACAATGGGAGCGTGCCGACCAAGAAGAAGCCCCAGGTGACCGCGGCAGCGGCCCGGCGCGGCGAACTCCTCACCACCGCTGCCGAGGTCTTCGCCGAGCACGGCTACAACGCCACCACCGTCCGCAGGATCGCCGACCACGCCGGCATGCTCGCGGGCAGTCTCTACTACCACTTCGACTCCAAGGAGTCGATGCTCGAGGAGATCCTGCGGACCTTCCTCGACGAGCTCTGGGACGGCTACGACACCGTCCTCGCCGCAGGGCTCGGGCCCCGCGAGACCCTGGAGGCGCTCGTCACCGAGTCCTTCCGGGAGATCGACCGGCACCGCGCGGCCGTCGCGATCTACCAGAAGGAGAGCAGGCAACTCGCCGCCCAGGACCGGTTCGCGTTCCTCGCCGAGTCCCAGCGCCGGTTCGAGAAGGCCTGGCTCAGCACGCTGGAACGCGGGGTCGCCGAGCACGTCTTCCGCGCCGACCTCGACGTCCGCCTCACCTACCGGTTCGTCCGCGACACCGTATGGGTCGCCGCCTCCTGGTACCGGCCCGGCGGACAGCACAGCCCCGAGGAGATCGCCCGCCAGTACCTGTCGATGGTGCTGGACGGGATCGCCGTACGCGAGTGACACCCGATTGCACAACACCCCTTTCCTGAGAGGGAGTCGCCATGGCCGAGGCCTACATCGTCGAAGCGGTCCGCACACCCGTCGGACGGCGCGGGGGAGGTCTCAGCGCCGTCCATCCCGCCGACCTCGGCGCGCATGTGCTGACGGCGCTGGTGGAGCGGGCCGGGGTCGACCCGGCCGCCGTGGACGACGTGGTCTTCGGCTGCCTGGACGCGGTGGGGCCCCAGGCCGGGGACATCGCCCGCACCTGCTGGCTGGCCGCCGGGCTGCCCGAGGAGGTACCGGGCGTGACCGTCGACCGGCAGTGCGGCTCCTCGCAGCAGGCCGTGCACTTCGCCGCGCAGGCCGTGCTGTCCGGTACCCAGGACCTGGTGGTCGCCGGCGGCGTGCAGAACATGTCCCAGATCCCCATCGCCTTCGCCTCCCGCCAGGCCGCCGAACCCCTCGGCCTGACCGACGGGCCCTTCCTCGGCAGCACCGGCTGGCGCGCCCGCTACGGCGACCAGCCCGTCAACCAGTTCGCCGGCGCCGAGATGATCGCCGCCACATGGGGCATCAGCCGCGAGGACCAGGAGGAGTTCGCCCTGCGCTCGCACCGGCGGGCCGTCCGCGCCCTCGACACCGGCCGCTTCGCACGCGAGACCGTCCCCCACGGCGAGGTCACCGTGGACGAGGGTCCGCGCCGGGACACCTCCCCGGAGAAGATGGCCGCGCTGAAACCCGTCCTCGACGGCGGCACCATCACCGCGGCCTGCTCCTCGCAGGTCTCCGACGGCGCCGCCGCCCTGCTGCTCGCCTCCGAGCGGGCGCTGCACGACCACGCGCTGCGCCCGCGCGCCCGCGTCCACCATCTCTCCGTGCGCGGCGAGGACCCCATCCGGATGCTCTCCGCCCCCATCCCGGCCACGGCCCAGGCCCTGAAGAAGACCGGCCTGACCATCGACGCCATCGATCTCGTCGAGATCAACGAGGCCTTCGCGCCGGTCGTCCTGGCCTGGCTGAAGGAGACCGGCGCCGACCCCGGGAAGGTCAACGTCAACGGCGGCGCGATCGCCCTCGGCCACCCGCTCGGCGCGACCGGCGTCCGCCTGATGACGACCCTGCTCCACGAACTGGAGCGCACCGGCGGCCGCTACGGCCTGCAGACCATGTGCGAGGGCGGCGGCCAGGCGAACGTGACCATCATCGAACGGCTCTGAGCCCTCCCGCCCGTCAGCGCCGTCCGTCCCGCGGTCGTGTCAGTCCCTCCAGCACCTCCTCCGCCTCCTTCACGATCCGCTCCACCAGCTCCGCGCAGGACGGCAGGTCGTCGATCACCCCGGCGACCTGCCCGGACGCCATCACCCCGAGGTCCGTACGGCCGTCCACCATCGCGGACTTCAGCAGCATCGGCGTGTTCGCGGCCAGCAGGACCTGGCTCCAGGACAGCTCCTTGCCGTGCTTGAGCGCGAGCCCGTCCCGCACCAGCTGCCGCCAGGTGAGCCCCGACAACCGGCGGAAACCGGCCGCCTTCCGCAGCGCACGGGCCAGGACCCCTACCCGTCCCGACCGCTCCAGCGTCTCCACCAGGTCCGTGCGCAGCATCCGGTGCGGCAGGCCGTCCACCGCCCGGGTGACCGTGATGTCCCGGACCGTCGCCGCCAGATACCGGGCCTTCACCGCGTCCGGCACCGTCGAGTCGGAGGTGAGCAGGAACCGCGTGCCCATCGCCACCCCGGCAGCCCCATAGGCCAGCGCCGCAACCAGACCCCGCCCGTCGAAGAAGCCACCCGCCGCCACGACCGGTATGTCCACCGCGTCCACCACCTGCGGCAGCAGCACGCTCGTCGCCACCTCGCCGGTGTGCCCGCCGCCCTCGCCGCCCTGCACGATCACCGCGTCCGCACCCCAGGCGGCCACCTTCTCGGCGTGCCGGCGCGCCCCGACGGACGGGATCACGACCACATCCGCCTCCTTGAGCCGGGCGATCAGCTCACGCGAGGGTGCCAGGGCGAAGGAGGCCACCCGGACGCCCTCCGCCACCATGATCTCCACGCGGTCGGCCGCGTCGCCCGCGTCGGCGCGCAGGTTCACCCCGAACGGCGCGTCGGTACGGGACCTCACCTCCCGTATCGCCTCGCGCAGCCGGTCCCGTGTCATGGTCGCCGATGCCAGGATGCCGAGAGCACCCGCGTTCGCCGCCGCCGAGACCAGCCGGGGGCCGGCCACCCACCCCATCCCGGTCTGCACGACCGGATGGCGGACCCCGGCCAGCCGGGTGAGCGCGGTGTCCATCAGAGCGGAACCTCCCTGGCCCGGGTGTTGCCCGGATCGATCACCTCGCGGATCAGGCGCAGCTCGGCGGCGCTCGGCCGGCGGGTGTACGGCACCTCGTCCGGGATCACGAGGTCGAACCCGGTCGCCTCCCGCACCTGCTCCACCGTCACGCCCGGATGCACCGAGACCAGCCGCATCGTGCGGCCCGGCGTGGCGAAGTCGAAGACGCCGAGGTCGGAGACGACACGAGGGATGCGGTGGTACGGAGCGCCGGCCGCGCGGTCGTACCCGACCCCGCACACCATGTCGACCTTCTCGACGAAGACCCGCCGGGAGTGCTTCGGGATCCAGTAACTCGTCGGGTTGTTGAGCGTGTTGACCGGTGCCCCGCGCACCCCGAGCAGCTGCCGCGCCGGTTTCGCCCAGTCGCCGATGCAGGAGATGTTCTGGTTGCCGTACCGGTCGATCTGGCTCGCGCCCATCATCACGTGCCGCCGGCCCCCGGTGACCAGTTCGAGGTGCTTGCGGTACGGCAGCCAGCCCTCGACCGTGCCGTCCGGGCCCGTGATCATCGCCTCGCCGTCGGTCAGCAGCAGGTCGGGCGCGAAGGTCCGGGTGGCGAGACGGGCGCCGGCGGACGGGACCAGGCCCATCGGGCTCGCCAGGATCTCGCCCCCGCCCCGCCAGGCCTCGGCGCAGGCGACGACGCAGTACTCGGCGCGGGACACGACGCCGTCCGCGGCCGGTGTGGCCTCGCTCATGACTCCTCCTCGACCGCCGCCCGGTAGGCACGCTCGTCCCCGGACAGACAGCGCGCCGCGAACTCGGGCCACGGCGTGGTCGCGTACCGCTTCTGGAACGCCTCGTCCCGGCCGTAGTCGGGGGCGCAGGACGTGAAGTGCGCGCCGCCCGGGGCCTCCACGACGCCGGTCACCACATGCCGTCGGACCAGCAGGGTCTGCGGCGCCGCCGCCTTCGTCAGCTCGGCCGTGCCGACGATCCGTTCACAGGAGACGTACGCCGCGTCCGCCGCCTCGCAGAACAGGTCGTCGAAGTACGGGTCCGGTCCCAGGTACTGGCCGTTGCCCAGCCGGTCGGCGCGGTTGACGTGCACCAGGGCGGCATCCAGGCGCAGGGCGGGCATGGCGACGAACGTCTCCTGGTCCTCGTACGGCGAAGTGACCGTGCGCAGGCCGGGGTTGACCCGCATGACGTCCGAGCCGAGGCCGGCCCTGACCGGCAGGAAGGGCAGCCGGTTCGCGGCGGCGCGCAGTCCCCACATGAACATCGCCTCGTCGACCTCCGTCAGCTCGAAGGCGCCCCGCTCGCGCGCCGCCCGGTAGTGCGGCTCCAGCGGGATGGAGTCGAGGGTGACGAAGGCGGTGACCAGCTTACGGATCCGGCCGGCCGCCGCGAGCATCCCGACGTCCGGGCCGCCGTACGACACCACGGTCAGGTCGGCGATCGGGGAGCGGAGCAGCGCCCGCACCAGCGCCATCGGCTTGCGGCGGGAACCCCAGCCGCCGACGCCGAGGGTCATGCCGCTCTCCAGCCGGGAGACCACCTCGTCGGCGGTCATCGTCTTGTCACCCATCTACGCGCCCTCCTTCCCGAACGTGTCGCGGACCCGGTCGGCCAGTCCGCTGAGGTTGGCTTCGAAGGTGAAGCCCTGCTCGAAGCGGTAGCTGCGGCGGACGTCGACCGGGTCGATGCCGTTGATGGCCGCCTTCGCCATGCGCAGCAGCCGCCCGTCCTTGGCGGCGATCTCGCGGGCCAGCTCCACCGCCGCCGCCCGTACCCCCGCGCGCGGCACCATCCGCCACACCGAGCCGTGCCGGTGCAGCTCCTCGGCGCTCGCGGTACGGCCCGTGTAGTACAGGGCGCGCATCAGGTGCTGCGGGACCAGGCGGGCCAGATGGGTCGCCGCCCCCAGCGCGCCCCGGTCCAGCTCGGGCAGCCCGAAGGAGGCGTCCTCGCTCGCCACGATCGCGTCCGCGCTGCCCACCAGGCCTATCCCGCCGCCCAGACAGAAGCCCTGCACCGCCGCGACGACGGGGACCGCGCACTCGTAGACCGCGGCGAAGGCCTCGGCGCAGCCGTGGTTGGCGCCGATCAGCGCCTGTGGCCCCCGCGCCTGTATCTCCTTGATGTCCACGCCCGCGTTGAACCCGCGGCCCTCGGCGGCCAGCACCACGCACCGGACGTCGGCGTCGCGGCCGCAGGCACGCACGGCGTCGGCCAGGTCGAACCAGCCGTGCACCGGCAGCGCGTTCACCGGCGGGAAGTCGACGGTGACCACGCAAACGCCTTTTTCCGGGGACGAACGGGAGACACCCATGGGCGCATCAGCTACCTTTCCACCAAACATTTGTTAGGTGCGAGGCTTCGAAGCTAGCAGCCGGTGCAGACGAGCGGGAGGGCCTGTGGATAACTCGCCGCGCGACACCATCCGCGACAGGACCCACGGCAGGAAGCGCGACCGAACCCACGACATGACCCGCGACCGAACCGTCGTCGTCACCGGCGGCACCCGGGGTGTGGGGGCCGGGATCGCCCGGGCGTTCGCCGATACCGGCGCCCGGGTCGTGGCCTGTGCCCGCAGGCCGCCCGAACAGCCCCTGGAGGGCGTCGAGTTCGTCCCCCTCGACCTGCGCGACGTGCCCGCCGTCCACGCCTTCTTCGGCGCGCTGCCCCGGCTCGACGTCCTCGTCAACAACGCGGGCGGCACACCGTACCGGCGCCTCGCGGACGCCGACGCCGAACGGCACGCCAGAGTCATCGAGTTGAACCTGGTCACACCGCTGACCGCGTCCCTCGCCGCGTACGAGCGATTGCGCCGCAGCCGGGGTTCGGTCGTGATGATCGGCAGTGTCAGCGGCGGCCGGCCCTCGCCCGGTTCCGCCGCGTACGGCGCGGCCAAGGCGGGCCTCGCGCAACTGGCCGCCTCCATGGCCGTGGAGTGGGCGCCGGAGGTGCGCGTCAACACGCTCGTGGTCGGCATGGTCCGCACCGAGCTGTCGCATCTGCACTACGGCGGACCGGACGGCATCGCCGCCGTCTCCGCCACCGTCCCGCTCGGCCGGCTCGCCGCCCCCGCCGACGTCGGCGCCGCCGCCGTCTTCCTCGCCTCCGACGCGGCCGCCTACATCAGCGGAGCCAGTCTGCAGGTGCACGGCGGCGGGGAGCGGCCCGCCTTTCTGGACGCCACGACCGTCAACCGCGAGAAGTGACAGGGGAGTCGAGATGAGCGGAATCTGCGACGGCCGGGTCGTCGTCGTCACCGGGGCCGGCCGCGGGCTCGGCCGCGCCCATGCCCTCGCCTTCGCGGCCGAAGGCGCCCGGGTCGTCGTCAACGACCTGGGTGTGGGACTGGACGGGGAGCGCGGCGCGCAGAGTCCGGCCGGAGCTGTCGTCGCCGAGATCCGGGCCGCCGGCGGCGAGGCGGTCGCGCACGGCGGTGACATCGCCACCGCCGACGGCGCCGCCTCCCTGGTCCGGACCGCCCTGGAGGTGTACGGAGGTCTCGACACGCTCGTCAGCAACGCCGGCTTCCTGCGCGACCGGATGCTGGTGAATCTCGGCGAGGACGACTGGGACGCCGTGATCCGCGTTCACCTCAAAGGGCACTTCCTGCCCCTGAGGCACGCCGCCGCGCACTGGCGGACCGAGGCCAAGGCCGGGCGGATCCCGCAGGCCAGGGTCGTCCACACCAGCAGCGGTGCCGGTCTGCTGGGCTCGGTCGGGCAGGGCAACTACAGCGCCGCCAAGGCCGGGATCGTCGGGCTGACCCTGGTCGCGGCGGCCGAACTGGCCCGCTACGGCGTCCAGGTGAACGCCGTGGCGCCCGCGGCCCGCACCCGCATGACGGAACGTGCCTTCGCGCAGGCCATGACGGCCCCGGCCACCGGTTTCGACGCCATGGCGCCGGAGAACGTCTCCCCGCTGGTGGTCTGGCTGGGCTCGGCCGCGAGCGCGGGGGTCACCGGCCGGGTCTTCGAGGCGGAGGGCGGCCGGATCACCGTCATGGAGGGCTGGCGGCCCGGCCCCGCCGCAGACAAGGGCGCACGGTGGACACCGGCCGAGGCGGGGGAGGCGGCGCGCGAGCTCCTGGCGGCGGCGGAACCGCCGGGGGCGGTCTACGGGGCGTAGCCAGGGCCGGCCGGTCAGCCGGTCAGCCGGGCCGCCGCCGCGTGCTGCCGCTCGCTCATCGCGGACAGGAAGCGGATCACCGTCCTGAGCTCCTCCGTGCTGAACTCCTCGCAGGCCTCGGCGATGTCACGGGCCCAGTCCTCGAAGAACACGGCCAGCTCGGCGAGCTTGTCCTGGTTCAGTTCGACCAGCACCCGGCGCTTGTCCGTCGGGTGCTTGACCCTGCGGACGAAACCCTTGGTCTCCAGCCGGTCGAGCAGTCCCGTGACGGAGGCGGGGGCGAGCCCGGTCAGCTCGGCGAGCTCCTTCGCGGTGAGCGGGCCGTGCCGCTGGAGGAGGTCGAGGGTCTTCTCCTCCGTCGCGTTCAGCCCCTGCTTGGCGGCGACCGCCGAGTGGAACATGACCGTGACCGCGCTGTGGGTCCGGCCCACCGTCATGAGCTGCCCCAGCACCTCGGACCGTGCCGCCTCGTCCCGCTTCTCGTCTGCCTTGGCCATGTCCTCAGCCTAACAAAAATTTCGTTCGGTCGAACTAATGACTTGCGCCGGCGTCGTCTCGGTGCAACTCTTTCGTTAGGCCGAACGAAATAACTCCGTCGACAGTTCGTCGACAGTTCGTCGGCACGAGTCCGCCGACATGCATCCGTGGCCGAGGAACCCGAGGAGACCCCCATGCCCGCAACGCTCACCGAACCTCCCTCCAGCACGACGGAACCCCATCCGCGCCGCTGGGCCGCCGCCGTCGTGATGATGACCGCGGCGCTCATGGACCTCCTGGACACCACGATCGTCAGCGTGGCCGTGCCGTCCATCAGCCGTGATCTGCACGCCTCGGCGAGCGACCTGCAATGGATCGTCTCCGCCTACCTGCTCGGCTTCGCCGCCGCCCTGATCGTCTTCGGGTACCTCGGCGACCGCATCGGCCGCCGGCCCCTCTTCCTCGCCGGCACGGCCGGTTTCGGGCTGGCCGGCCTGGCCTGCGGAATCGCCCAGTCACCGGGACAGCTGATCGCCGCCCGCGCGGTCCAGGGCGTCCTGGCCGCCGTGCTGGTCCCGCAGGTGATCGGCTCGTTCCGCACGCTCTTCCAGGGCAAGGAACGCGGGGCCGCCTTCGGGATGTACGGCGCGGTCGCGGGATTCGCCTCCGCCGTCGGGCTGCTGCTCGGCGGGGTGCTCACGGACGCCGACCTGTTCGGCTGGGGCTGGCGTTCGGTCTTCCTGGTGAACGTGCCGGTGGCCGTGGCCACCTTCGCAGGCGGACTGCTGCTGGTCCCCTCCACGCGCGAGCGTTCGGCGGGCCGGCCGGACGTCCTGGGCAGTCTGCTCCTGGCCGGCGGCCTGGTCGCGATCGTGCTGCCGCTGGTGCAGGGCCGGGAGAACGGCTGGCCGCTGTGGGGCTGGGTCTGCCTGGGTGCGGGGGGCGCGGCCGTGGTGGGACTCGGGGTGTACGAGGCCCTGCGGCACCGGCCCGGGACGGTGCCGCTGCTGCCCGCCCGCGCCTTCCGGCTCCCCGCGTTCTCGGTGGGCGTGCTCGTCCAGCTGCTCTTCTCCGTCGGGATGCAGGGCTTCTTCCTCGTCTTCGCGGTCTGGCTGCAGGCCGGCGAGGGGTACACACCGATGCAGGCCGGGCTGGTGACCGTCGCCTTCTCGGCCGGCGGTTTCCTCACCGCGCCCGCCGCGGACGGGCTCGCCGTACGGTACGGGCGGCTGGTGCTCGGTGCCGGGGCGCTGCTGATGGCGGGCGGCCTCGGCTGGGTCGGAGCCGTCGTCGACGGGGCACCGGCCGCGCACACCGGAGCGTGGCCGCTGGTGCCGGGGCTGCTCATCGCCGGGGCGGGGCTGGGGTTCCTGGTGGTGCCGCTGGTGAACGTCGTGCTGTCGGCGGTGCCGGGGGAGTTGGCCGGCGGGGCGTCCGGGATCTTCTCCACGGCTCAGCAGTTCGGGGGCGCGGTGGGGGCCGGCGTGGTCGGCACGGTGTTCTTCGGGGCCGTCGGCAAGGGGATGTCCGCGGCGTTGGCTGATGCGATGCCGTGGGTGATCGGGGCGTTCGTGCTGTGCGGCGGGTTGTGCGCGTGGCTTCCCCGGCGGGCGGTGGCCGAGTAGCCGGCCGCCGTCCCGGACCACCGGAGGCTGGCCCCGGCGGGGTGCGGTGGGCCTACGTGTCGCACTCCAGTACCGTCCGGCACAGCCCGCACCGCGCCCGTACCCGCCCCTTCACCGGTACCCGGATCCGCTGCTGGCAGGTGGGGCAGGGGAAAGACACCCGGAGGTGCCCGGCGGGGTCGGGGCTGAAGGTGTAGGGGGCCGTCGGCTGGATGCCGGGCGCGTGCCGGCGGTCGTGGGCGTAGCGGCGCCGGCCCGCCCAGCCGGCCCCGGTCAGCGGCGGCTGCTGCTCGTCCCGGCGGGCCAGGGCCATCCCCTTGCCGTACGCGTCGTAGGCCTGCGGGCTGGTGAACCACACCAAGGGGTCCTCCTGGAACAGCAGCGCCCGTTTGGCCAGGACGTAACCGAACTCCTCCGGGGTGAGGTAGCCGAGCTTCTGCGAGGAGAGCGCGTCCTCCCGGTAGGCGTCCAGCAGCAGCCAGCCGGCGCCCAGGTAGGCCGTCACCGTGTCCGTCAGGATCTCGTTCTCCGCGGTGGTCGGGAAGGAGAGGTCCAGGCGGTGCAGGTAGACGTGCGCCACCTCGTGGGCGAGCGCCGCGCCGATGTCCCTGCGGTGGGTGCGGAAACGGTCGTTCAGCTCCACGAAGTACTCGGGTCCCGCCGCCAGTTCGACGTTCGCCGCGTGGGTCATCTCCCGGAAGCCGACGATCAGCCGCGCGTCCGGCAGCCGGAAGTGCCGCACGATCTCGCGGGCCACCCTCTGTGCGCCCAGATGCAGGTCGTCGGTGTCGCAGAAGGCGACGTCCGCGGGGGCCACACTGGCCGAGAACGTCTGGACGGTGGCGTAGGACAGGCGCCTGTACAGCGCCGTGATGGCGGCCCGCACCGTCTCCAGATGCGGGTAGCCGTGCTGGACCGGTCCGCCGTTCGCCACGTCCACACCCCCAAAGACGCCGGAACTCCTCTCCACTGTAGGCGGGACGAGCCGCCGCTCACACGGGAAGCAGACGGGGCGCCGGCCGGTCCGGGTCCGTCTCCTGCAGCTCCAGCACCCACACCTCGTTCTCGCCCTCCCGCAGCACCGGACCGGGGACGTACAGGGACCGCTGGGGGCCCACCGACCAGTAACGGCCCAGGGGGAAGCCGTTGATCCAGACGAAGCCGCGCGTCCGGCCCACAAGCTCCAGCCGGGCGTCCCCGGCCCCGTGGACCGTGACGGTGCCCCGGTACAGGCCCGGTGCGCCCACCGCGGGCAGCGTGCCGAACGGCACCGCGTCCACCCCGCCCTCGAACGCGTCCAGATCCAGGCCACGCGCGCGTACCCCGTGCAGGAACTGCCGCTCGTGCAGGATGCCGCCGGTGATCCCCTTCGGCTCGCCGAAACGCGGCCCGTAGTTCACCCTTCCGAGGGACTCCACCCACAGCTCCACGCGCGCGGGCCCCGCCACGGGCTCCTTCAGCCGCGGCTCCTCCTCGGTGAGCACCCCGGCCCGCTCCCCGTCGACGTACACCACCGCGAGGTCCCGCAGCCCGCGCAGGGTCAGCGGGTACGGCTGCCGTGGGCCGGGCACGTGCACCTCGTAGCGCACCAGGCCCCGGGTGACGTGCAGTTCCTCGAAGGAGGGCGGCAGCGGTGCGACCGTCTCCTCGCCGCCCAGCGTCTCCAGGACGTCACCCAGGGACGCCCAGCCGTCCAGCGTCACCTTTGCCGGGCGGGCCAACGGGGGCGGCGTGGGCGGCAGTTCGGGCAGGGGTTCGGAGCGGTACTCGGCCAGTACCTCGCGGAAACGCCAGAACTTCTCCGTCGGGTGGCCGTACTCGTCCACCGGGGCGTCGTAGTCGTAGGAGGTCACATCGGGCTCCAGCGGGCCCTCGTGCAGCGGGCCGCCCCGGTTGGCGCCCGCCCAGCCGGCGAAGCTCGTGCCGCCGTGCGCCATGTAGAGGTTCACCGACGCCCCGCACTCCAGGATCTCCCGCAGTGCCCCGGCGGCCTCCTCCGGGTCCCGGACGACATGCTCACCGGCCCAGTGGTCGAACCAGCCGCACCAGAACTCCATGCACATCAGCGGGCCCTCGGGACGGTGGCGGCGGAGTGCCGCGAAGGCCTCGCGCGCGTGGGAGCCGAAGTTCACCGTGGCGAGCACCCCGGGCAGCGAGCCGCCGGTCAGCATGTGGTCCTCGGGGCCGTCCGAGGTGACCAGCGGAACCGTGACGCCCTTGGCGCGCAGCAGATCCGCCAGCTCCCGCAGATACCCGGTGTCACTGCCGTAGCTGCCGTACTCGTTCTCGACCTGCACCAGGACGACCGGGCCGCCGCGGTCGATCTGCCGGGGCGCGATCTCGTGCATCAGGTGGTGGAACCAGTGCTCCACAGGGACCAGCCAGCGCTCGTCACGCGTACGCACGCGCGTGCCCGGCGCGCCCGTGACCCAGGGCGGCAGCCCGCCGTTCTCCCACTCGGCGCAGATGTAGGGACCCGGCCGCACGATCGCCCACAGGCCGGCCTCCCGGACCGCGTCCAGGAAGCGGCCGAGCGCCCGCACGTCCCGGTAGCCGCCCGGGACCGGCTGGTGCAGGTTCCACGGCACGTACGTCTCCACGCAGTTCAGGCCCATCGCCCGCAGCATCGCCAGCCGGTGCCGCCAGTGCCCCTCGTGCACCCGGAAGTAGTGCATCGCCCCGGACAGCAGCCGTACCGGCCGCCCGTCCAGCAGGAAGTCGGATTCCCCCACCGCGAACTCGCTCATGCGCCCCAGCCTCACCCCTTCCGGCGGTCAGCGCCATGGACGAAGATCGGCACTGCTTGGACAAAACGCCGGAAGGCCGTCTCGGAGCACGCCCGGGAGGAGTGCCGATGTACCAGACCTGGATGCGGTTCTTCAGCCCCGGGCCCGCGCATCACCGCCTCGGCCTGGTCTGCCTCGGCGTCGGTCTGCAGCACGGCGCGCTGCCCACGGTCGGCCCGCGCACCCTCGACCACCACGTGGCCGTCGTGATCAGCGCGGGCTGCGGCTGGTACCGGGGCGCCGACGGCCGTCGTACGGCCGTCACCGCGCCCGCGCTGCTCTGGCTCACCCCCGGCGTGCCCCACCACTACGCGCCCGACCCCGGCACCGGCTGGGACGAGGGCTTCGTCGACTTCGCCGGACCCGCCGCCGCGACGTACACCGAACTGGGCTACATCGAACCCGAGCGGCCCGTCGTCCCGCTCTCCGACGCCTCGGGGCCCCGCGCGGTGGTCGCCCGCATCGCCCGCGCCGCCCGGCGTGGCAATCCGCTGCTGGAGGTGGAGACCGGCGCCGCCGTGCACGAACTCCTCGTCGCCCTGCGCCGTGCCCGCGCCGACCTCGCCCCGGACGGCGACCAGGTGCTCCAGGCGCTCGCGCGGGACGCCTGCGCGCCGCTGAGCGTCGCCGACCACGCGCGCGTGCACGGCATGACCCCCGCCGAGCTGCGTCGCGCCGTCCGCCGGGCCGCGGGCTGCAGCCCCAAGGACTATCTGCTCGGCATCCGCCTCGGCCGCGCCAAGGAACTGCTCGCCGCGACCGAGCTGCCCGTCGCCGCCGTGGCCCGCCGTGTCGGCTACGACGACCCCGCGTACTTCTCCCGGCTGTTCACCCGCCGCGTGGGCCTCGCCCCGGTCCGCTTCCGCGCCCAGCAGGGCCGCAGCGTGCCCGGCGGCTGGAGCGACCGCGTCCCGGACCCGGACGATCCGCCGATGATCCACTCTCCGGACACCGCCGAGAGCCGGCCCGGCGAACCCATAGGCTGACGTCCATGACCACCAGCGACATCGGAACCGGTGACGTGGACCCCGAGGTCCGCCAGGAACTGGCGCGGCTGCGCGACAGCATCGACAACATCGACGCGGCCGTCGTCCACCTGCTCGCCGAGCGTTTCAAGGCCACCCAGCAGGTCGGCCGGCTCAAGGCGGTGCACCAGCTGCCGCCCGCCGACCCGGCCCGCGAGGCCCGCCAGATCGAGCGGCTGCGCCGGCTCGCGGAGAACGCCAAGCTCGACCCGGCCTTCGCCGAGAAGTTCCTGAACTTCATCATCGCGGAGGTGATCCGGCACCACGAGCGCATCGCCGAGGACACCGCCAACGGGCAGCAGCCGGACGCCTGACCCCCGGCCCGCATCCGGCCGTCCGAAGCGGAAGGGGGAGCAGCCGGACATAAGCCGTGAAGCCGCCCAGCCTCTGTGCCCTGTCGGTGCGATCAGGCAGCATGGCCTGCATGTCCGTACTCACGCGCGATGAAGCGCAGCTCCGAGCGCAGCACCTCGACGTCCACCGCTACACGGTCGAACTGGACCTCACGACGGGGGACGAGACCTTCGACTCCCGCACGGTGATCCGGTTCACCGCACGGTCGGCCGGGGACACGTTCGTGGAGCTGAAGCCCGCCGCGCTGCGCGCCGTCACGCTCGACGGACAGCCCCTCGACCCGGAGTCGCTGCAGGACGGCCGGCTGCCGCTGAGGAACCTCGGCGCGGGCGAGCACGAACTGCGCGTCGACGCGGCCATGCGCTACTCCCGCACGGGCGAGGGCATGCACCGCTTCACCGACCCGAGCGACGGCGAGACGTACGTCTACACGCAGATGTTCATGGACGACGTCCAGCGGGTCTTCGCCGCCTTCGACCAGCCCGACCTGAAGGCCGTCTTCGAGGTCTCGGTCAGGGCGCCCGAGGGCTGGACCGTGCTCGCCAACGGCATCACCGAGCAGCGGGCCGACGGCCACTGGCAGGCCGCCCCCACCCCGCCGATCTCCACCTACCTCGTCGCCGTCGCCGCCGGCCCCTGGCACTCGGTGCGCACCGAGCACCGCGGACTGCCCTTCGGCATCCACTGCCGCCGCTCCCTCGCGCCCCACCTGGACGCCGACGCCGAGGAGATCCTCGACGTCACGCGCGCGTGCTTCGACCGCTACCACGAGAAGTTCGAGGAGCCGTACCCCTTCGACTCCTACGACCAGGCGTTCGTCCCCGAGTTCAACGCGGGCGCCATGGAGAACCCGGGCCTGGTCACCTTCCGCGACGAGTTCGTCTACCGCTCGGCCGTCACCGACACCGAGCGGCAGACCCGCGCGATGGTCATCGCGCACGAGATGGCCCACATGTGGTTCGGCGACCTCGTCACCCTCACGTGGTGGGACGACATCTGGCTGAACGAGTCCTTCGCCGAGTACATGGGCTACCAGACCACCGCCGAGGCCGCTCTTCCCGGCTCCGGGCGGACTTCCCCCAGAAGGTGGGGCACCGGCCCCTGGACCGAGTTCGGCGTCGCCCGCAAGGCCTGGGGCTACGACGCCGACCAGCGGCCCACCACCCACCCGGTGGCCCCCGAGAAGGTCGACGACACGGCCTCCGCGCTGCTCAACTTCGACGGCATCTCCTACGCCAAGGGCGCCTCCGCGCTGCGCCAGCTGGCCACCTGGATCGGCGAGAAGGAGTTCCTCGCCGGCATCAACACCCACTTCGCCCGGCACAAGTTCGGCAACGCCACCCTGGCCGACTTCATCGACTCCCTCGCCTCCGCCACCGACCGGGACGTGCCCGCCTGGGCCGACAGCTGGCTGCGCACCACGGGCGTGGACAAGCTGACGCCGGTCGTCGCCGCCGCCGACGGCACCTGCACCCTGACCGTCGACCACGCGGGCAGCCGCCCGCACCGCCTTGCCGTGGGCCTGTACGACCACGACATCGCCGACGAGGGCCGGCTGGTGCTGCGCGAACGCCTCGACCTCGACGTCCCGCAGACCGCCCCGCAGCCCATCGGCAAGCGTCCGGCGCTGCTCCTGCTCAACGACGGCGACCTCACCTACGCCAAGGTCCGCTTCGACGCCGAGTCCTTCGACACGGTCCGCACCGGCCTGTCCGGACTGCCCGGCCCGCTCACCCGCGCGGTCGTCTGGAACGCCCTGCGCGACGCCGTGCGCGACGGCGAACTCCCGCCCGCCGCCTACCTGGAGACGGCCCGCGCCCACCTCCCTCACGAGACCGACCTGGCCATCGCCCAGGGCGTCCTCGCCTTCGCCTGCGGACCGATCGCCGACCAGTACCTCGGGCCCGAGGACCGCCCGGCCGCCCTGTCCACCCTCACCGCCCTCTGCCGCGACCTGCTGCGGCGCACCGAGGACGGCGACCATCCCGGCCTGCGCCTGATCGCCGTGCGGTACCTGATCTCCGTGGCCGCCACCCCCCACACCATCGCCGCCTGGCTCGCCGACGGCACGGTGCCCGGCGGTCCGGAACTCGACCCCGAGCTGCGCTGGCGCATCCTCGGCCGGCTCGCCGCGCTCGGCGACACCGACGAGGCCGCCATCGCCGCCGAGCTCGACCGCGACCCGAGCGCCACCGGCCAGGAGGGCGCCGCACGCTGCCGTGCCGCCCTGCCCGATCCGCAGGCCAAGCGGGCGGCCTGGGAGGCGATGTTCGCCGGGGACGACCTGTCCAACTACCTTTTCACGGCCACCGCACAGGGCTTCTGGCAGCCCGAACAGGCCGACCTGGTACGGGAGTACGTGCCGCGCTTCTACCCGGACGCCGTCGCCCTCAGCGCCCGGCGCGGTCCCGCCCTGGCGGTCGCGGCCGGCCGCTGGGCCTTCCCGGCGTACGCCGTCGACACCGAGAACCTGCGGCTGGGCGAGGCGTGTCTGCGCGACGCCGACCCCACCCCGGCCCTGCGCCGCACCCTCGCGGACCGCCTCGACGACCTGGCCCGCGCCCTGCGCGTGCGCGGCCCGCAGGCCCACGGGGCGCAGGAGGGGAACGGGGGACAGGAGGACCGGGAGGCACAGGGCGCGATGGCGGAGTAGGTCCGGCGACCTAGGGCGCGGCTGGTCCCTGGCGACGATGCGGCGGTCCGGACGCCGATCCTAGGCTCGGAGCCGTCAGGAACGATCAACCGAGCCTTCGGAGGCGACTTCCGTGATCGTAGTGACCGGCGCAACCGGCAACGTCGGCCGTGCCCTCGTCGACCGCCTGCTCGCCGCGGGCCGGCCCGTGCGCGCGCTCACCCGCGACCCGCAGCGGGCCGCACTGCCCGACGGCGCCGAGGTCGTGCGGTTCCGGCCGGACGACCCGGCCGCCCTGTTCGGCGGGGCCACGGCCCTCTTCCTCTACGCGCAGGCCGGCGCGGCCGACCTGCTGGCGGCGGCCCGCGCCCACGGCGTGCGGCACGTCGTGCTGCTCTCCAGCGGCATCATCCAGGAGGGCGCCGACGAGACCCATCCCATCCACGTCATGCACGCCACGGTCGAACAGCAGATCCGCGACAGCGGGCTCGACTGGACCTTCCTGCGGCCTAACGCCTTCGCCACCAACGCCCTGCAGTGGGCACCGCAGGTCCGCGCCGGGAACACCGTCCGCGGGGTCTTCGCGGACGCGCTCAGCGCACCCATCCACGAGGACGACATCGCGGCCGTCGCCGAGCGGGTCCTGCTCGACGGCGGACACGAGGACGCCGTACACCGGCTGACCGGGCCCGCGGCCACCACCAACGCCGAGCAGGTCGCGGCGATCGGCGCGGCCGTCGGCAGGGAGCTGACGTTCGTGGAGACGGACCCCCGCGAGGCGGGCCCGGAGCTGTTCCCGCACGTCCCGCCGCACATGCTCGAACGGCTGCTGCGGTCCTTCGAGGACACCATCGGCGTGCCCCCGGAGATCACCGGCACCGTGGAGAAACTCACCGGCACCCCGGCCCGCACCTTCGCCCGGTGGGCCCGGGACCACGCGCAGGACTTCGACGGACGGGACTGACCGGCTCGCACCGATCCGCGGCGCTTCCCCAACGGGCCTTCTCTACACGGCAGTACCCACTTTCGGGTTCCTATCGTCGGTCTTTCGGGACAACCGGTCCTCTTCCCGTACAAGCTGGATACCGAAGGCCGGCCCAGGAGCGGGAGGACAGCCGATGAGCGGTGCAGAACCTCTGCGCACGCCGCCCCTCGCCTCGGGCCCCCACGGCCCCGGCACCCTGCGCTCCCTCCTCGGCACCGTCCTGGAGGCCCTCGAGGCCGGCGGCCGGGCGCGCGGCGGACCGCTGCCCGCCGGGGGTCCCGAGGCCGTCGCCGCGCGCGTCGCCGACGTCCTCGGGGACGTCCTGCCGGACCACGGCGACCCCGATGCCCTGCGCGCCCTGGTGCACACCCTCGCGGAGGGCGCCGCCGACCCCGCCGACCCGCTGTGCGCGGCCCATCTGCACTGCCCGCCGCTCGCCGTGGCCACCGCCGCCGACCTCGCCGCCAGCGCCCTCAACCCGTCCCTGGACTCCTGGGACCAGGCCCCGGCCGCCTCCGCGCTGGAGGCCGCCGTCACCCGCGCGCTCGCCCACGCCGCGGGCCTCGCCGACGCCCTCGTCACCTCCGGCGGCACCGAGTCCAACCAGCTCGCGCTGCTGCTCGCCCGCGAGGCCCACGGCGGCAGCGTGCGGCTGGTGTGCGGGGCCAACGCCCACCACTCGCTGCCGCGCGCCGCCTGGCTGCTCGGTCTGCCCGACCCGGTCGTCGTCCCGGCGCCGGGCGGCACCCTCGACCTCGCCGCCCTGGACGCGGCCCTGACCGCGCTCTCCGGCCCCCTGCTGGTCGCCGCCACCGCCGGCACCACCGACGCCGGCCTCATCGACCCGCTGCCGGAGATCACCGGTCTGTGCACCGCCCACGGCGCCCGGCTGCACATCGACGCCGCCTACGGCGGTGGCCTCCTTTTCAGCGACCGGCACCGCGAGAAGCTCGCCGGCCTGGAGGCCGCCCACACCGTCGGCCTCGACCTGCACAAGCTCGGCTGGCAGCCGGCAGCCGCCGGCCTCCTCGCCGTCGCCCGCCCCGCCGAACTCGCCGTACTCCACCACCGCACCGACTACCTGAACGCCGCCGACGACACCGAGGCCGGATTTCCCGACCTGCTCGACCGCTCGCTGCGCACCACCCGCCGCCCCGACATCCTCAAGATCGCCGTCACCCTGAAGACCCTCGGCCGCACCGGACTCGGCGCCCTGGTCGACCAAGTCTGCTCCCGGGCCGCCGAGTTCGCGGCGCTGGTCCGGGAACACCCCGGCTTCGAGCTGTATGACCGGCCCGTGATCAGCACGGTCCTGTTCCGGCCCGCCGGCGCCGGCGACGACACCGTGGCCGCCGTACGCCGCGGGCTGCTGCACGAGGGCCGGGCCGTCCTCGGGCGCGCCCGGCTCGACGGCCGCCTCTGGCTCAAGGTCACCCTCCTCAACCCCCACACCCGGCCGGACGACCTGGCCCAGCTCCTGAAACTCGCAGAAGAAGGCACCCGCGCATGACCAACTCCCCAGGCCACGATCCGGCCTCCCCCCGCGATCTGGTCGGCATCGGCATCGGACCGTGCAACCTCTCCCTGGCCGCCCTCGCCCACCCGCTCGCCGAACTCGACGCCGTCTTCTACGAACAGCGCCCCGGCTTCGACTGGCACCCCGGCCTGCTCATCGAGGGTGCCACCGTCCAAGTGCCCTTCCTTGCGGACCTGGTGACCCTCGCCGACCCGACCAGCCCCTGGAGTTTCCTGAACTACCTCAGGACGAGCGAGCGGCTCTTCCCCTTCTATTTCGGCGAGCGCTTCCACATCCAGCGCGCCGAGTACGACGCCTACTGCCGCTGGGTCGCGCAGAGCCTGCCCGGGCTGTGCTTCCACCACCAGGTCGACTCGGTCCGCTGGAACCCCGAACGGGACGTGTTCGAGGTCGACTTCACCCAGCTGGACGCCCAGGGCGAGGTCGAGGCGCTGGGCCGTACCTACACCCGGAACATCGTCCTCGGTGTCGGCACCGCCCCCTATGTGCCCGACGCGCTCCAGCCGCTGGTGGACGCCCCGGGCGTGCCCGTCATCCACGCCGCCGACTACCTGGACCACCGGTCCGCCGTGCTGGCCGCCGAACACGTGACCGTCGTCGGCTCCGGACAGTCCGGCGCCGAGGTCTTCCTGGACCTGCTGCGCCACCGCCCGCCCGGCCGCGAGAAGCTGCACTGGATCGGCCGCAGCGAGGCGTTCGCGCCGATGGAGTACTCCAAGCTCGGCCTGGAGCACTTCACCCCCGACTACACCCGCTACTTCCACGCCCTCGCCGAGCCCGTCCGCGACCGGCTGGTCGCCGCCCAGGGACAGCTGCACAAGGGCATCGACGCCGGTACCCTCGCCGCCATCCACGACGAGCTGTACCGGCGCACCCTGCACGGCGGCTGGCCCGACGCCGTCCTCACCCCCGGCGTCAGCGTCCGCACGGCCGGCCGGATCGCCACCACCAAGGTCGAGCTGCACCTGGAGCACCTCCAGCAGGACAGCCGCTCCCGGCTGACCACCGACGCCGTCGTCCTCGCCACCGGCTACCGCGAACGCCCCCTCGGCCGCCTGCTCGCCGGACTCGACCCCTATATGCGCCGCGACAGCAGCGAACGCCCGCGCATCGACGAGGAGTACCGCCTCGTCCTGGACCCCTTGGTCACCGGCACGGTCTACGTCCAGAACGCCGAACTGCACACCCACGGCGTCGGCGCCCCCGACCTCGGCCTGGCCGCCTGGCGCAGCGCCACCATCCTCAACTCCCTCACCGGCGAGGAGCCCTACCGGCTGCCCGCCCGAACGGCCTTCACCACCTTCGGGCTCGAAACCGCCGGAACCCGGGTGCTGCGGGCCCGGCGGGCGGAGCTGCTCACTCCGCTCGTCGAGAGGTGGTAGCGGGCACAGCACGGCAGCGGCGCCGGCCTCATGTCCGCGGTGGGGGGACATGAGGCCGGACCGGCCGTCAGAACACCGGCGTACCGTTCCGCGTCAGCTTCCAGTCCACGGACGCGAAGTCCTTCGGGTCCAGGACGCCCTTCGCGGTGACCCACTCCGCGATCCGGGTGCGGATCTCCGTCGATTCCGACCACAGCTCCTTCGCGGTGGCGACGTGCGGGAAGGCGCCGCCGCCGTTGGCGCGGTAGTTGTTCACCGCGAGCACGAACTGCTGGGTGTCGTCCAGCGGGGCGCCCTTGAAGGTGAGGTTCCTGATCCGCGACCCGGCGGGCTGCGCGATGTCGATGTCGTACGACAGGCCCGAGACGTAGTCGTAGTTGTAGTCCGGACGGCCGCCGGCGTTGGTGAGCTTGTCGACGTCGACGGGGGCGTCGGCGGCCGTCTGCGTGGAGTACTCCGCCGAGTACTCCAGGTACGCCCGCACCTGGGCGCCCGTCAGCAGCTTGGCCACCAGCGTGTTGTCGTAGACGTACAGGCCCGACAGGTCCCGGATGGTCACGTCGCCGGACGGGATCTCGGAGGTCCGGGAGAACGGCGAGGCCTGGGCGATCACGGGCAGCGAGGCGTACGCGCCGCCCGCGAGGGCCGCCTTGACGACGTCCTCCTGCACCTTGGTGATCAGGTCGATGACCGGGGCGTCCCGGTACCGGGCCTCGACCGTGGTCAGCGTCTCGGTCGCCCTGCCCACGACCTGGTTGACGTACGCGACGACCTTCCGGTGCTCCTCCCGCAGCAACCTGGTGATCCTGGGGTCGTCGGCGACCGCGTTGGAGTTGCGCAGCGAGGCGGAGACCGACCGGACCTCCCACCTGCCCTTGGCGAAGGCAAGTTCGATGTCGAAGAGGGTGAGGCGCTCGGCGTAGCACAGGGGCTCGGAGAGGACGACCGTCCTGCCGGTCTTCTCGTTGACGACCTTCAGCTCCGGGATCTCCACGTGTGCGTGCCCGACGAGGATCGCGTCGATGCCGGGCACCCGCCTGGCCACCTCGGCGGCCGCGTTCTCCACGTACGGCACCTGGTCGCCGTACGAGGAGGTGCCCGAGGTGCCCGAGTGCGCCGACACCACGACCACGTCCGCGCCCATCGACTTCAGCTTCGGCACCCACTTCGCGGCCTGCTCCTCCAGCCCGGGGAACGCCAGCCTGCCCTGCACACAGGCCTTGTCCCAGATGGCGATGCCCGGGTTGGTCAGGCCCAGCACGGCGACCTTGACCGGCTTCGCGCCCGGCACGTGGAACGTCTTGAGGACGTACGGGCGGAAGGCGGGCCGCAGCGTGTTCGCGTCGACCGCGTTGGCGCCGAGCAGCGGGAAGTCGAGCTGGTCCTCGAACGCGCGCAGGGTCTCGAGGCCGTAGTTGAACTCGTGGTTGCCGAGCGCCGCGGCGTCGTACCCGATCGCGTTCATCGCCCGTGCCATGGGGTGCACCGGGCCGCCCTGGGCGGTGATCGGGTCGACCTTGGCGTAGTAGTAGGCCAGCGGGGTGCCCTGGATGGTGTCGCCGGCGTCCAGCAGCAGGGTGTTGCAGCGGCCCCTTTCCTTGCGTACCTGATCGACGAGGGTCGAGATGCGGGCCAGGCCCATCGCGTTGCCGGCCTTGTCGGAGTACTCCGCGTCCTTGAAGTAGTCCCAGTTGAAGACGTGGCCGTGCAGATCGCTGCTTGAGGAACGTCCGGCGGTTCAAGGCCATCTCATGCTCTCCTGGGGGATCGGTCAAAGGCGCGTGCTGGATCGGTCAACGACGCGCGTAGATTCTGACCTGAACATGACCCAAGGCGCCAGGCTTTGCGACAGGGGAATTCGCTCATCGGAGCGAGTGGCCGCCCAATTCAACACTTGTCAATGAGCCTTCACCCAAAGGTTGTTGAGTGGACATGTGGGCCCGATTCTCTACCCACGGGTAAGGCCTAGGCTCGACGTATGCGCCGAGCAAAGATCGTCTGTACTCTGGGGCCCGCCACCGACTCGTACGACCAGATCAAGGCACTGGTCGACGCCGGAATGGACGTCGCCCGCTTCAATCTCAGCCACGGCACGCACGCCGAACACGAGGAGCGCTACCGGCGCGTGCGCAAGGCGGCCGACGAGACGGGTCGTAGTGTCGGACTGCTCGCCGACCTTCAAGGTCCGAAGATCCGGCTCGGCCGTTTCGCGGAAGGCCCCGTACTCCTTGAAAGCGGCGACACCTTCACCATCACCGTGGAGGAGGGTGTCGAGGGCGACCGCCACCGGTGCGGCACCACCTACGCCGGTCTCGCCGCCGACGTCACCCCCGGCGAGCGCGTCCTCGTGGACGACGGCAAGGTCTGCCTGGAGGTCACCGACGTCGACGGTCCTCGCGTGCGCACCCGCGTGGTCGAGGGCGGGGTGATCTCCGACCACAAGGGCCTGAACCTCCCCGGCGTCGCCGTCTCCGTCCCCGCCCTCTCCGAGAAGGACGAGGACGACCTGCGCTGGGCGCTGCGCGCCGGCTTCGACGTCATCGCCCTCTCCTTCGTCCGCAGCGGCGACGACGTCAGGGACGTGCACCGCATCATGGCCGAGGAGGGCCGGCGCCTCCCGGTGATCGCCAAGGTCGAGAAGCCGCAGGCCGTGGCGAACCTCGAAGGTATCGTGGCCGCCTTCGACGGGCTCATGGTCGCGCGCGGCGACCTGGGCGTGGAGATGCCGCTGGAGCAGGTGCCGATCGTGCAGAAGCGCGCGATCAAGCTCGCCCGGCGCAACGCCAAGCCGGTCATCGTCGCCACCCAGATGCTCGACTCGATGATCGACAACTCCCGGCCGACCCGCGCCGAGGCCTCCGACGTGGCCAACGCGGTCCTCGACGGCACGGACGCGGTGATGCTGTCCGGCGAGACCAGCGTCGGCACGTACCCGGTCGAGACCGTGCGCACCATGGCGAAGATCGTCGCGGCGGCGGAGGAGGACATGCTGGCGGGGGGCCTGCCCCCGCTGACCGAGCGGAACAAGCCGCGCACCCAGGGCGGTGCGGTGGCCCGGGCCGCCGCCGAGATGGGTGACTTCCTCGGCGCGAAGTTCCTGGTGGCGTTCACGCAGTCGGGAGACACCGCCCGCCGGCTGTCCCGCTACCGCTCGCCGATCCCGCTGCTCGCCTTCACCCCGGAGCCGGCCACCCGCTCCCAGCTCAGCCTCACCTGGGGTGCCGAGACGTTCCTCGGCCCGCACGTCGACTCCACCGACGCCATGGTCGACCAGGTGGACGAGCTGCTGCTGAAGTACGGACGCTGCGAGAAGGGCGACGTCGTCGTGATCACGGCGGGCTCCCCGCCGGGGGTCTCCGGCTCGACGAACATGGTCCGGGTGCACCGCATCGGCGAGGACGACAGGCCCAGGTGACGGCGCCTGTCACAGCGAAGGGCCCCTCACCGAGAGGGGCCCGCCGGAAGCGCTGACCTTGGAATCCAAGGAAAAGTGCCCCGGGTCGGACTCGAACCGACACTGTACGGGTTTTGAATCCGTTGCCTGCTGCCAATTGGGCTACCGGGGCTCGCAGAATCCAAGGTTTCCCCCGACCCTCCGCGCGTCCACCATACCGTAGCTAGGTAGGCTCTTGTCAGCAGTACCCTGCCTGGAACGAGGAGCCCCCGTGACCGCCGAGTCGCCCCAGCCCGTAGACGCGCCCGACGACGACAAGTCGCACGTGCCTCCGCTGACGACCCGTGTCGTCATCGCCGAGGACGAGGCGCTGATCCGGCTCGACCTGAAGGAGATGCTGGAGGAGGAGGGGTACACCGTCGTCGGCGAGGCCGGGGACGGCGAGCAGGCCGTAGAGCTGGCCCGCGAGCACAAGCCGGACCTGGTCATCCTCGATGTGAAGATGCCCAAGCTGGACGGCATCTCCGCGGCCGAGAAGATCGCCGAGGAGTCCATCGCGCCGGTCCTGATGCTCACCGCCTTCTCGCAGCGCGACCTCGTCGAGCGCGCCCGGGACGCCGGCGCCATGGCGTACCTGGTCAAGCCGTTCAGCAAGAGCGACGTGGTCCCCGCCATCGAGATGGCCGTCTCCCGTTTCACCGAGCTGAAGCAGCTGGAGAAGGAGGTCGCCGACCTCAGCCAGCGCCTGGAGACCCGCAAGCTGGTCGACCGCGCCAAGTCCGTTCTGCAGACGGAGTACGGGCTGACCGAGCCGGCCGCGTTCCGCTGGATCCAGAAGACCTCGATGGACCGCCGCATGTCGATGCAGCAGGTCGCCGAGGCGGTCATCGCGGACAACGAGGAGAAGAAGGCGGCCAAGAAGGGCTGAACCCCGCGTCCCGAGGGGCGCGGGGCTCGGCGTGGCCCGGCTCAGTCCTCGCCCAGATAGGCCTTCCGCACGGACTCGTCGTGCAGCAGATCCTGCCCTGTGCCGGACAGGACGACGGTGCCGACCTCCATGACATGACCCTGGTCGGCGAGCGAGAGCGCCGCCTGGGCGTTCTGCTCGACCAGCAGGATCGTCGTGCCCTGGGACTTCAGCTCGGCGATCGTCGCCATGATCTTCTGCATCATGATCGGCGACAGACCCATGGACGGCTCGTCCAGCATCAGCAGCTTGGGCCGGGACATCAGCGCCCTGCCCATCGCGAGCATCTGCTGCTCACCGCCGGAAAGGGTGCCGGCGGCCTGCTTGCGCCGCTCCCCGAGGATCGGGAAGAGGTCGTAGGCACGCTGGATGTCCTTCTCGATGCCCTCCTTGTCCTTGCGGAGGAAGGCGCCGAGCTGCAGGTTCTCGGTGATGCTCAGGCGCGGGAAGATGTGCCGGCCCTCGGGGGAGTGGGCGAGCCCGAGCGCGACGATCTTGTGCGCTGGGACCCCGGTGAGCGGCTTGCCGTCGAAGACGATCCTTCCCGAGGTGGGCTTGAGCAGACCCGACAGGGTGCGCAGGGTCGTCGTCTTGCCGGCGCCGTTGGTGCCGATGAGGGTGACGACCTCGCCGGCCTCGACGCTGAACGAGATGCCCTTGACGGCCTCGATCTTGCCGTAGGCGACCCTGAGGTCCTCGACCTCCAGCAGTGCGGTCACTGGGCCTCTCCCTCGGTGGTGCCGGTGCTCTCCGCGTCGGTGGTGTCCTCCGGGTCACCGGTGCTCTCCGCGACGGCGGTCTCGGATTCGGTCTCGGATACGGCGGCGGTGTCGGACTCCGGCGCGGCGGCGGTCTCGGTCTCGGACGGGGCGGCGGTGTCGGACTCCGACTCGGCAGCGGTCTCCGACGCGGCGGCTGCTTCCGCGGCCTCGACCTCCGCGGCCTCCGCCTCTCCCGGGTCGCCCTCGAAGGGCTCGCCCAGATAGGCGGCGACGACGCGTTCGTCGGCCTGTACGACCTCGGAGGTGCCCTCGACGAGCTTCTCGCCCTGGACGAGCACGGCGACCCGGTCGCACAGGTTGAAGATGAAGCGCATGTCGTGCTCGATGACGAGGACGGCGACGCCCTTGTCCCGGATGGCGAAGACCAGTTCCTCCGTCGCCCGGGTCTCCTGCGGGTTCATGCCGGCCGTCGGCTCGTCGAGCAGCAGCAGTCCCGGCTCGCTCGCCAGTGCCCGCGCGATCTCCAGCTTGCGCTGCTCGCCGTAGGGCAGGTTGCGGGCGAGGTGGTCGCGTTTGGCGGCGAGGCCGACGAACTCCAGGAGCTCCATGGCCTTCGCCTCGGACTCCTTCTCGGCCTTGCGGAACCCGGGGCCGCGCAGCAGCGCGGACCACAGGCCCTCCTTGGTCCGCGTGTGGCGGCCCACGAGGACGTTCTCCAGAACGGTCATGTTGGCGAAGAGCCGGATGTTCTGGAACGTACGGGCGATGCCCGCCTGCGTCACCAGGTGCGGCTTGGGCGGCAGGACCCGGCCCTGGTAGGCGACCGTGCCCTCGGTCGGGACGTACAGACCGGTGAGGCAGTTGAAGAAGGTCGTCTTGCCGGCGCCGTTGGGGCCGATGAGACCGACGATCTCGCCGCTGTTGACCGTGAAGTCGACGGACCGGACGGCGGTCAGGCCGCCGAAACGCATGGTGACGTCACGGGCTTCGAGTACAGGTGTCGTCATGGTTCCTCACGCCCCTGCCTTGGTGACGGCCGGATCGTCCGTGAGCGTCGTCTGCGCCGGTACGTCGAGCTGGCCGGTCTCGTGGAACTCCAGCTGGCGGCGGCGGTTGGCGATGATGCCCTCCGGCCGGAACCGCATCAGCAGGATCAGCGCGATACCGAAGGCGAACAGCTCGTAGTTCTGCAGGAACTGGAGCTTCTCCGGGACCAGGTAGAGCACGCTCGCGCCGAGCAGCGGGCCGCTGACGGTGCCCATGCCGCCGAGGACGACGGCGGCCAGCAGGAAGGCCGAGTTGGGCGGGGCTGCGCCGGCGAACTGGTACGGCTGCGGGTTCACGCTGTAGTTGACGTGCGCCATCACGGTGCCGGCGAGGCCCGCGAGGGACGCGCCGAGGGCGAAGGCGATCAGCTTGACGCGGAAGCCGTTGATGCCCATGGCGGTGGCGGCGGTCTCGTCCTCGCGGATGGCGATCCAGGAGCGGCCGATGCGGGAGTCGGCGGCGCGCGTGAAGACGAGGACGACGATCGCCGTGATGACGAGCATCAGGAAGAGGTAGTTGGCGAAGCGGCCGAGGGTGAATCCGGCGACGTCGTGGGCGTCGCCCAGGTTGAACCCGAAGATGTTGATGTCGGGGATCTGGGTGATGCCGTTGGGGCCCCGGGTGACGTTCGGACCGGAGTCGCCGTCGAGGCTGTTGACGGTGATGCGGAAGATCTCTCCGAAGCCGAGGGTGACGATGGCCAGGTAGTCGCCGCGCAGTCGCAGCGTGGGCCCGCCGATCAGGACGCCGAAGACCAGCGAGGCGCCCATACCGGTGACGGCCGCCGCCCAGAAGGGGAAGTGGACGGAGTAGGGGGAGTACTCCGAGCCGGAGACCAGCGCGGCGGCGTAGGCGCCGACGCCCAGGAAGGCGACGTAACCGAGGTCGAGCAGACCCGTGAGACCGACGACGATGTTCAGGCCCAGGGCGACGGTGGCGAAGATGAGGATGTTGACGCCGATGTTGGCGTTGTGGTCGTCGCTCTGGGTGAAGGGGAAGAGCACGGCCGCGACGAAGGCCAGGGTGGTGGCGAAGCCCTTGTGGCGGGCGGACATCGTCGCGTACCGGTCGAGCAGTCCGGCGTGGACCAGTCCCCAGGCACCGAAGGCCAGGACGAGCAGGAAGCCGATGAAGGTCTCGCTGTCGTCGTCGTTGATGCCGATGCCGTAGGTGAACACCACGAGGCCGAGGGCGGTGCCCACGGTGATGACGGCACGCTCGGCGAGCGGCGAGAGTGCGCCGTGGCGGGGCTGGTCGGGCTTGGCGAAGTAGCCGCGCAGGCCCGTTCCGGGGGCCGGGTGGGGCAGCGCGAGGGCACCGACGACGGGCAGTGCGGAGGCCGCCATCGCCACGAAGGCGCCCGGGTCCAGGTTCACCAGGCCGCCGAGGTCCACGGCGATGGCGATGCCGGTGAACCAGCAGACGGCGAACGCCGAGAGGGCGATCAGGAAGACGGGTGTGGTGGCCTTCCCCGGGTTCAGCCAGCCCAGCCCTCGTACGTTCCACAGGACGAGCCCGTAGAGCAGGGTGAGGGCGCCGGCCACGAGAGCGATGACCTGCAGGCCCGCCGGGTAGCCGTAGATCGTCAGGTCGCCGGGGAAGTCGGAGGTCCAGGTCCAGCTGAGGAAGGTGCTGGCGATAGTGCCGATCGCGCCGATCATGATGAGCAGCCGGGCGGCGGCCCGGGGGAGCGGGACGAGTCCGCGTCCGGCCGCTTCCGGGGCCTTGGCGGTGGGCTCGGTGGTGGTGTCGGTCATGCTGCTCACGCCCTGTCCGCGACGCGTTCGCCGAGCAGGCCCTGTGGCCTGAAGAGGAGTACGAGGATGAGGAGGACGAAGGCCCACACCGGAGCCCAGCTGCCGCCACCGAGCTGGTGCATGCCGGGAACGTCGGCGATGTAGGCGGTGGCCATGGCTTCGGCCACGCCGAGCACGAGACCGCCGAGCATGGCGCCGTAGATGTTGCCGATGCCGCCGAGGACGGCCGCGGTGAACGCCTTCAGACCGGCGAGGAAGCCCATGTCGTAGGAGACGGAGCCGTACTTGAGGCCGTAGGAGACACCGGCGACCGCGGCGAAGAAGCCGCCGATGGCGAAGGCGATGACGATGATGCGGTTGGTGTCGATGCCCATCAGCTGGGCGGTGTCCGGGTCCTGGGCGGTGGCCTGCATGGCGCGGCCGGTGCGGGAGAGCCGGACGAAGAAGGCGAGGGCCGCCATGCACAGCGGGGCGGCGATGATCAGGAAGACGTCACCGCTCTGCACGGTCACGGAGCCGATGTGCAGCGGGCCGAACGGCAACTGCGGGAAGACCCGGGCGGACTTGGCGTCGCCGTCGACGTGGTACCAGTTGAAGACCGCCTGCTGCAGCGCGAGCGACAGACCGATCGCGGTGATCAGCGGGGCGAGGCGTGGCGCGCCGCGCAGCGGACGGTAGGCGAAACGTTCGGCGCCGACGGCGATGAGTACGGCGACCAGTGCACCGCCGATCAGCATCGCCGGCAGGGCTATCCACATGGATATGCCGTCCGGCAGGGCGAGGTAGACCGTGAGGGCGCCGAAACCTCCGGTCATGAAGATCTCGCCGTGGGCGAAGTTGATGAGCTGGACGATGCCGTACACCATCGTGTAGCCGATGGCGATCAGCCCGTACATCGAGCCGAGGAACAGCCCGTTGGCCAGCTGCTGCGGCAGGGTGTTCACCGCATGGCCTCCATGTGGTGGGGAGAGTCAAGGGGGCGGTAGAAGGCGGGCCGCGCGGTGACGGTGGTCTGCGCCGCGCGGCCCTGGGGGTGCGATGTGCTGCGGTGGCTTACTTCGGGTTGGCCGTACCGCTCTTGACGGACTTCCAGACACCCTTGGTGACCTGGTAGACGGTCAGCTGCTTGTTCGTGGTGTCGCCGTACTCGTCGAACGAGATCTTGCCGGAGATGCCGTCGAAGGAGGTCTTCTGGACGGCGTCGACGACCTGGCTGCGGGCGTCGGACGGAACCTTGCCGTCCTTCACGACCTGGCCGACGGCCTTGATGATGGCGGTGGTGGCGTCGTAGGCGTAGGAGCCGTAAGTGCCGTAGTCACCGGGGTACTTCTTGGCCTTGTAGGTCGCGACGAAGTCCTTGGCGGCGGGCAGGGTGTCGACGGGGACACCGATCGAGGTGACCAGGTCGCCCTCGGAGGCCTTGCCGGCGGTCTTGATGTAGGTCGGGGTGAACATGCCGTCGCCGCCGAACAGCGGGATCTTGGCGCCGGCGTCCTTGAGCTGCTTGGTCAGCACCTCGGACTCGTCGTACTGGCCGCCGTAGTAGAGCACGTCGGCACCGGAATTCTTGATCTTGGTGACCAGGGTGGAGAAGTCGCGGTCGCCGGTGTTGACGTGGTCGGTACCGATGACCTTGCCGCCCTGCTTGACGAACTGCTCCTTGAAGATCTTGGAAAGGCCCGCGCCGTAGGTCTGCTTGTCGTCGACGACGAACGCCTTCTTCTTGTGAATGCCGTTGTAGGCGTAGTCCGCCGCGTAGGCACCCTGCAGCGCGTCGGTGGTGGCGGTGCGGAAGTAGGTCTTGAACGGGCGGGACTTGGTGGTCTGCCAGTTCTTGCCCTGGGTCAGCTCGACACCGGTGTTGGACGGGGAGATCTCCACCAGGTTGGCGGTCGCGAAGACCTGCTGCATCTGCGTGGCCACACCGGAGTTGAGGGGGCCGACCACGCCGAGGACGTCCTTGTCGGAGACGAGCTGGGTGGCGTTCTGCTGGCCGGTGGCGGGGATCGCCTTGTCGTCCAGCGCCTTGATCTTGAAGGTGACGCCCGGGACGGCCTTGTTCTTGTTTGCGTCGTCGACGGCGATCTGGGCGCCGTACTGGATGCCCAGGCCTGTCGCGGAGTTCTGGCCGGTCAGCGGGGCGTCGACGCCGATCGTGACCGTCACGTTGCCGCTGTCGCCGCCCTTGTTGTCCTTGTCGCGGGAGCCACACGCGGTGAGGGTCAGAGCTCCGGTGGTCAGCACGGAGGTAAGAATCACCAGAGAACGCTGTCGCACAATCGATCCTTTCCGCAGGCACAATCCGCCCCCGTCTTCAAGGGGAACGGCGGGTGCCGCGCCGGTACCGAACTCCCGATGGAGCGGTGACTGGCCGTGACTCTAAGCGTGTGTAGGGAACGTGGAGGAGGGCTTGACCAAGGCTGTGACGCTCTTGTTATGACACGAGGTAATGGAGAGCGGTACAGCGTGGGGGGAAAGCAGGAATTCAGGCCGATTCACCCCGTCCGCATTCTGAGAACCCGCAGGACTCACCATGATCCGTTCAGGCGTCTCAGGCGATTTGGTAATGACACATCACTGTTGCCGGGGGCTACTTCCGCGGCCTTGGGGGGCGTTGTCCGCGACGCGAGTCTGGAGTGAAAGAACAAATGTATATTGCACGCGTATTACGTAGAGTTACGCGGGGGAGGGAAGTCCAGGCTTCGGAAATTCTTCGCGTCTCCGCGCCGGGGCGGGTTCACGCGGGGGCACGCCCAGGGCGTGCCGGGCCGGCCGGTAAGGGCCCCGGCGGTACGGGGCGGGACTGGCGAGGACCTGTCGGTCCGTCAACTCATCGGTGCGCGGGCTGTTTCGTCCCTGGCGGCCCGGGGAACCGGGCGCGGCGGTTCGGCGGGGCCGCGCGGCCCCGCCGGCCTGTCGTCAGGCGCCCGCGCCCCGGGCGTGCGCCGCGTCGTCCTTGTTCACGTCGCGCAGCAGGCAGGTCAGCCGGGCGCTGCACACCCGGCGGCCCTCCTCGTCGCTGATCACGATCTCGTACGTCGCCGTCGAACGGCCCCGGTGCACCGGCGTGGCCACACCCGTCACCAGACCCGAGCGCACCCCGCGGTGGTGCGTGCAGTTGAGGTCCACCCCCACCGCGATCTTCGAGCTGCCGCCGTGCAGCATGGAGCCGACCGAGCCCAGGGTCTCCGCCAGCACCGCGGAGGCGCCGCCGTGCAGCAGGCCGTAGGGCTGGGTGTTGCCCTCCACCGGCATGGTGCCGACGACCTTGTCCGGCGAGGCCTCCAGGATCTCGACCCCCATGCGGGTGCCGAGGTGCCCGGCCGAGAACAGGGCGGGCAGGTCGACACCGAGCGCCGCGTACTCGTCGATGATCTCCTGCGGGAACTTCACTCGCTGCTGCTCGCCCATGGGCCCGGCTCCGTTCTTGGTCCACCTGTCTGCTGGCTGAGCAAACGCTCAGTCGGTCGCTGATTGTTCCAGACGGTCCGTCGTGCCCTCCGTGTGGTCTTCGAGCCGGACCACCACGGACTTGCTGGCCGGGGTGTTGCTGGTGTCGGCTGTGGCGTCGAGCGGGACCAGGACGTTCGTCTCGGGGTAGTACGCCGCCGCGCAGCCCCGCGTCGTCGGATAGTGCACGACCCGGAAGCCGGGCGCCCGCCGCTCCACGCCGTCCTTCCACTCGCTCACCAGGTCGACGTACGACCCCTCGGCGAAGCCGAGCGCCCGCGCGTCCTCGGGGTGCACCAGCACCACCCGGCGGCCGCCCGTGATGCCCCGGTACCGGTCGTCCAGGCCGTAGATCGTGGTGTTGTACTGGTCGTGCGAGCGCAGGGTCTGCAACAGCAGCCGGCCCTCGGGCAGTTCCGGATACTCCACCGGTGCCGCCGTGAAGTTCGCCTTGCCCGTGGCGGTCGGGAAGCGGCGCTCGTCGCGCGGGGCGTGCGGCAGCGCGAAGCCGCCCGGGCGGGTCACGCGCGCGTTGAAGTCCTCGAAACCGGGGACCACGCGCGCGATGCGGTCACGGACCGTCGCGTAGTCCTTCTCGAACTCCTCCCACGGCACGACGCTGTCCGCGCCGAGCACACGGCGCGCGAGACCGCAGATGATCGCCGGCTCCGACTTCAGCTGCGGACCCGCCGGCGCCAGCCGCCCGCGCGAGGCGTGCACCATGCCCATCGAGTCCTCGACGGTCACGAACTGCTCGCCGCTGTCCTGCAGATCCCGCTCGGTGCGGCCCAGCGTGGGCAGGATCAGTGCCCGCGCGCCCGTGACGACGTGCGAACGGTTCAGCTTGGTCGACACATGCACCGTCAGCCGCGCGCGCCGCATCGCCGCCTCGGTGACCTCGGTGTCGGGGGAGGCGGAGACGAAGTTGCCGCCCATGGCGAAGAAGACCTTCGCCTCGCCGTCACGCAGCGCGCGGATCGCCCGTACGACGTCGAAGCCGTGCTCGCGCGGCGGTGCGAACCCGAACTCCTTCTCCAGCGCGTCCAGGAAGGCCGGCGCGGGGCGCTCGAAGATGCCCATCGTGCGGTCGCCCTGCACGTTCGAGTGGCCGCGCACCGGGCACACGCCCGCGCCCGGCCGGCCGATATTGCCGCGCAGCAGCAGGAAGTTGACCACCTCGCGGATGGTCGGGACCGCGTGCTTGTGCTGGGTGAGGCCCATGGCCCAGCAGACGATCGTCCGCTGCGAGGCGAGCGCCATGCCGAGGGCCTGCTCGATCTCCTCCCTGGTGAGACCCGTCACCTTCAGCGTCTCGTCCCAGTCGGCGGCGCGGGCGGCCTTCGCGAACTCCTCGAAACCGTGGGTGTGTTCGCGGATGAACTCCTCGTCGACCGCGCCGGGGGCGCTGTCGTGCGCGGCCAGGATCAGCTTGTTGAGGAGCCGGAAGAGGGCCTGGTCGCCGCCGATGCGGATCTGCAGGAACAGGTCCGTGAGCGCGGCGCCCTTGAGCATGCCCTTCGGGGTCTGCGGGTTCTTGAACCGCTCCAGGCCGGCCTCGGGCAGCGGGTTGACGCTGATGATCTTCGCGCCGTTCGCCTTGGCCTTCTCCAGCGCGGAGAGCATGCGCGGATGGTTCGTCCCCGGATTCTGCCCCGCGACGATGATCAGGTCGGCCTTGTGGAGGTCCTCCAGGCGGACGCTGCCCTTGCCGATGCCGATGGTCTCGACCAGCGCCGACCCGGACGACTCGTGACACATGTTGGAGCAGTCCGGGAGGTTGTTCGTGCCCAGCTCGCGCGCGAAGAGCTGATACAGGAACGCGGCCTCGTTGCTGGTACGGCCCGAGGTGTAGAAGACGGCCTCGTCGGGGGAGGACAGGGCGGCGATCTCCTCGGCGACGATGCCGAAGGCTCGCTCCCAGCTGACCGGCTCGTAGTGCGTGCCGCCCTCGGGGAGGTACATGGGGTGGGTGAGCCGGCCCTGCTGGCCCAGCCAGTAGCCGCTGCGGCCGGCCAGGTCGGTCACGGGGTGCGCGGCGAAGAACTCCGGGGTGACGCGGCGCAGGGTGGCCTCCTCGGCCACCGCCTTCGCGCCGTTCTCACAGAACTCCGCCTTGTGCCGGTGGTCCGGTTCCGGCCAGGCGCAGCCCGGGCAGTCGAACCCGTCCTTCTGGTTCACCCGCAGCAGGGTCAGCGCCGTGCGCCGCACACCCATCTGCTGCTGGGCGATGCGCAGGGTGTGCCCGATGGCGGGCAGCCCCGCGGCCGCGTGCTTCGGCTCCGCGACCTGCGGCGCGTCCTGAACCGGATCCCCCTTCGGTGGCTTCGTCGCCATCGCACGCTCCTCTTCGACTGCGCGGTCCGAGTACGCCGACGATCCTCCCACGCGGCACCGACAACGGTGCCGCCCCCGCCCCACCCGCCCTGACCTCCCCTCGTCGATCTTCGATCGCTGTGCCGGCGGTCACACCCACCAGCGGGACGCGACCCGGACTGTCAGTGCGGCGTGGCAGGATCGGGGGCGTGGCAGAGACAGCATCGAAGAAGACCGACAAGACCCCTGGCGGCACCCGTCCCCGGCTGATGCTCATGGACGGGCACTCGCTCGCCTACCGCGCGTTCTTCGCGCTGCCGGCGGAGAACTTCACGACCGCGACCGGCCAGCCGACGAACGCGATCTACGGCTTCGCGTCGATGCTGGCCAACACCCTGCGTGACGAGGAGCCCACGCACTTCGCCGTGGCCTTCGACGTCTCGCGCAAGACCTGGCGCTCCGAGCGCTTCACCGAGTACAAGGCGAACCGCTCCAAGACCCCGGACGAGTTCAAGGGCCAGGTCGAGCTGATCGGCGAGCTGCTCGACGCGATGCACGCCCCGCGCTTCGCCGTCGAGGGGTTCGAGGCGGACGACATCATCGCCACCCTCGCCACCCAGGCCGAGGCCGAGGGCTTCGAGGTGCTGATCGTCACCGGCGACCGCGACTCCTTCCAGCTGGTCACCGAGAACATCACGGTGCTCTACCCGACCAAGGGGGTCTCGGAGCTGACCCGGTTCACCCCGGAGAAGGTGTTCGAGAAGTACGGCCTGACGCCCGCCCAGTACCCGGACTTCGCGGCCCTGCGCGGCGACCCCTCCGACAACCTCCCCGGCATCCCCGGCGTCGGCGAGAAGACGGCCGCGAAGTGGATCAACCAGTTCGGCTCGTTCGCGGAGCTGGTGGAGCGCGCCGAGGAGGTCAAGGGCAAGGCCGGGCAGAACCTCCGCGACCACCTGGAGTCGGTCAAGCTCAACCGCGTCCTGACCGAGCTGGAGCGCCAGGTCGAGCTGCCGCGGTCCGTCCTCGACCTGGAGCGGGCCGCGTACGACCGCAAGACCGTCACGATGGTCCTGGACACCCTGGAGATCCGCAACCCGTCCCTGCGCGAGCGTCTCTTCGCCGTCGACCCCGGCTCCGAGGAGGCCGAGGCCACCCCGGTCACGGCGGAGGGTGTGGAGATCGACGGCACGATCCTGCGCACCGGCGAGCTGGCCCCCTGGCTCGCCGAGCACGGCGCCGAGACCCTGGGCGTCGCCACCGTGGACACCTGGGCGCTGGGCACGGGCTCGGTGACCGAGGTCGCCCTGGCCGCGGCCGGGGGAGCGGCCGCCTGGTGCGACCCGGCCGAGCTGGACGAGGCCGACGAGAAGGCGTTCGCGGCCTGGCTGGCCGACACCGCCCGCCCCAAGGTGTTCCACGACGCCAAGGGCGCCATGCGCGTCTTCGCCGAGCACGGCTGGTCCGTCGAGGGGGTGACCATGGACACCGCGCTCGCCGCCTACCTGGTCAAGCCCGGCCGCCGCTCCTTCGACCTGGACGCGCTGTCCCTGGAGTACCTGCACCGCGAGCTGGCGCCCGCCGCCGCGGCCGACGGCCAGCTGGCCTTCGGCACCGACGAGGGCGCCGAGGCCGACGCCCTGATGACCCAGGCCCGCGCGGTCCTCGACCTCGGCACTGCCTTCCGGACCCGCCTCGAAGAGGTCGGCGCGGCGGAACTCCTGGGCGACATGGAGCTGCCGACGTCCGCCCTGCTCGCCCGCATGGAGCGCCATGGCATCGCCGCCGACCGCGCGCACCTCGAAGCGATGGAGCAGATGTTCGCGGGCGCGGTGCAGCAGGCCGTGAAGGAGGCGCACGCCGCCGCCGGCCACGAGTTCAACCTGGGCTCGCCCAAGCAGCTCCAGCAGGTCCTCTTCGAGGAGCTGGCCCTGCCGAAGACCAAGAAGACCAAGACCGGCTACACCACCGACGCCGACGCGCTGGCCTGGCTCGCCACCCAGACCGACAACGAACTGCCGGTGATCATGCTCCGCCACCGCGAGCAGGCGAAGCTGCGGGTCACGGTCGAGGGTCTGATCAAGACCATCGCGGGCGACGGCCGCATCCACACCACGTTCAACCAGACGGTGGCCGCGACCGGCCGCCTCTCCTCCACGGACCCGAATCTCCAGAACATCCCGGTCCGCACGGACGAGGGCCGGGCCATCCGCCGCGGCTTCGTCGTCGGCGAGGGCTTCGAGTCCCTGATGACGGCCGACTACAGCCAGATCGAGCTGCGGGTGATGGCCCACCTGTCCGAGGACGAGGGCCTGATCCAGGCGTTCACCTCCGGCGAGGACCTGCACACCACCGCCGCCTCCCAGGTGTTCGCCGTCGAGCCCGCCGCGGTGGACGCGGAGATGCGCCGCAAGATCAAGGCGATGTCGTACGGCCTGGCCTACGGCCTGTCCGCCTTCGGGCTCTCCCAGCAGCTGAACATCGAGGCGGCGGAGGCGCGCGCCCTCATGGACGCGTACTTCGAACGCTTCGGCGGCGTCCGGGACTATCTGCGCCGTGCCGTCGACGAGGCACGGGCGACGGGCTACACGGCGACACTGTTCGGCCGCCGCCGGTATCTGCCGGACCTCAACAGCGACAACCGCCAGCGGCGCGAGGCGGCCGAGCGCATGGCCCTCAACGCGCCCATCCAGGGCACCGCGGCCGACATCGTCAAGATCGCCATGCTCAAGGTGGACAGCGCGCTGCGGGCGGCGGACCTGAGGTCCCGCATGCTCCTGCAGGTCCACGACGAAATCGTCCTGGAGATCGCCCCGGGCGAGCGGGCGGCCGTGGAGGAGATCGTCCGCCGCGAAATGGCGAGCGCCGTCCAGCTGCACGCCCCACTGGACGTCTCGGTGGGCGTGGGCCCGGACTGGGAGTCGGCAGCCCACTAGCCCGCGGCACCCCGGCGGCGGGGGCCGCCACAGCCGATCCGGCTGCGGCGCCCCCTCGCGGGGCTGCGGTGCCCCCTCAGCGGCGTCTGTGGCGCGCCCTTCGCGGCCTGCGGGGTGGCCCCGTCCGGGGCAGCTGCGGCGGGCCCATCGCGGCTCCTGCGGTGTGCCGTCGGCAGCACCTGCGGCGCCTCCTCGCGGGCATCCGCGGTGCCCCGTCCGCGGCGTCCCTCGTGGCGCTTGCGGTGCCCCGTCCGCGGCGTCCCTCGTGGCGCTTGCGGCGCCTCGTCCGCGGCGTCCCTCGTGGCGCTTGCGGCGCCTCGTCCGCGGCGTCCCTCGCGGCACTTGCGGTGTCCCGTTCGCGGCATCCGCGGCGCGCCCTCAGGGCAACTGCGGGCCCCCTCCGCGGCACTTGCGGCGCCCCGCCGTAGCATCTGCGGCGCGTTCTTCGCAGGACCTGCGGCGGTGTCTCCGCCGTGATGGTGTTCAGCCGCCTCGGCGCGTACCGGCGGTGGCGATCTGGGTGCGAGCCTGCTTTTCCGGGTGGGCGCCGCCTTCGTGGTACTCGGCCGTAGTATCTGCGGCGCGTTCTTCGCAGGACCTGCGGCGGTGTCTCCGCCGTGATGGTGTTCAGCCGCCTCGGCGCGTACCGGCGGTGCCGAACCGGGCGCCACCTCGCTCCTCCGGCTCCTCCCGCTTCCCCCGCGCCTTCCGCCCCGCGGCACCCCACCCCACCAGCACAGGGACCGGCGCCACACGGAACCGTCCGCCGGACCCCCGGAGGGACCGTCACTCACGTGGCCCCCGCCAAAACGCCCCCCACCCCCCACAGCCGCAAAACTGCGGGCATGGGTATACGCATGCTTCACCGCCGGACGCCCGAGGCAGTCACCCGGGCCTGGGCGGACACCGCCTCGGCGCAGGCCATGCCCGCCTCGCCGGTCCCGGCCCTCGCGGCCGACGCAAGCACCGCCCGCATCCCCGCCGACCTGGCCGCGACGGTCCGCAGAGCCGCCATGCACCTCCGGCAGAGACTCGCCGGCCTGACCGCCCGCGCGGACCACGCCCCGGACTGGCGCCAGTGGGCCGACCTGGCCCGCGGCTACCTGGCCCTCGCGCTCACCGTGATCCCGCGCTCACGCCCCCGGCCCACCCTCACGGTCTTCGTCGCGTCCCTCACCGAGCGACCGGCCTCTCCCGGCTCGCACCGACCACCCCACCGGGGCCGCCCGGAACCGGGCCCGGACGCCACACCCTGACCCCGACGGCGTACAGCACCAGCCCCAGGACCAGCCCGGAGCCCACCCCGAAGCACAGAGTGGGCACCAGCTCCCAGAGCCGCTGGGGCGCGCCCCCGGCGCCCCACCGGCGCGCCGCCCGCTGCACCGCCCCGGCCACCGCGCAGCCGCCGATCACCGCGCCGGCCCAGCACCGGTCCCGCCCGGACAGCACGGGCACCCCCACCGGCTGCCCGGCCGGCGCCCGCCGCAGCGCACGCACGGAGAACACCACGATCACGACCGCGGCGACGGCGGAGGAGCCGTACTGCAGCCACGTGAACAGCGGCACGCCCGCCGGGTGATCCCGACCGACGGCCGGAACCAGCCGCGTCCCCCACCGCCCGTGATGTGTGAACGCGTCCCACACCACATGGGTCAGCGCACCCAGCGCGGCGGAGACGTACCACCACCCCACCGTCGCGGCCCGTACCCGTTTGCGTGGCACGGCGCAGGCCAGCAGCAGGGCCGGCCGCCCCTGCCGGGACCGGGGCAGCAGCGCGAGCAACGGTTCGCGGACGAGCAGCCACAGCCCCACCAGCGCCCAGGAGATGAGCACGTCGACCGTGCCGACGCCGGCGAACGAGTGGGTGACCGCGCCGAATTCCATGCCACCCGGAAGGACACTCGCCGCATAGAAGGTCATGTCGGGCGCGAACGACCCCGCGACGAGCACCGCCGGCACCAGCGGACCGCGGCCGGTGCCGTCCCGGCGGACCGCGGGCAGGACGGCGGCCGCATGGCTGAGCGTGAACGGCAACGAGGCCTCCGCGGCGGTCGTCGGCACGGGTGCCGAGCCGGTGATCAAGTCCGTTCAGTATGCGGGACCCCCCTTCGGAGCCGTAGGCGGTAACGAGAGTTGGCCAACCGGTGAAAACGGGCGTGAACGGGTCCCGACGCCAAGAAAGTTGTCGTAGGGTCACCTGCGTCGCCTGCCGGGCGCACGGGGTCGAACACGCGTCACTCGGACGGAAGGACGACACAGGGGCAACCGGATCGCCGGGTCAACCGTCAGACCAGAGCAGGACAGACCGACGGAGACGGACGCGGGGCGTCCACGGGAGGGATTCACTCGATGGCGGCGCATTTCGGAAGGCGGCTGCGCAAGGGGGCGGCGACCACCGCCGTGGCCGCGGCAGCGGTCGCGGCACTGTCCGCGTCCCAGGCTCCGGGAGTGACCGGCGAGGACCACGGCAGACAGGCCGCGGCCGGCGCCTCGGCCCCCGTGCCCGACCCGCCTTCCGACGGCAACGCCACCGGCGACTCCCCGTACTACACGGACCTGCCACCGCTCAACAGCCCCCGCCCCAGCCCCTCGCCGAGCGCCGGTACCCCCGTCGCGCGGGGCGACGCCGAGGCCGGCATCCCGACGACGGTCCTCGACGCCTACAAGAGGGCCGAGGCCGAACTGCGTTCCGCCAAGGCCGGCTGCAATCTGCCCTGGCAGCTGCTCGCCGCCATCGGCAAGGTGGAGTCGGGCCAGGCCCGCGGCGGCCGGGTCGACGCGGACGGCACCACGCTGGGGCGGATCCTGGGCCCGGCCCTCGACGGCAACGGCTTCGCGCTCATCAAGGACACCGACCACGGCGCCTACGACGGCAACACGGCGTACGACCAGGCCGTCGGCCCCATGCAGTTCATCCCGTCGACCTGGGCCTGGGCCGGCCGCGACGGCAACGGCGACGGCAAGAAGGACCCCAACAACGTCTACGACGCCGCCCTCGCCGCCGGCCACTACCTGTGCCGCAACGGCTGGGACCTGTCGCGCGAGGCCGACCTGCACAGCGCGATCCTCAGCTACAACAACTCGCAGGACTATCTGAACCTGGTCCTGAACTGGCTGGAGTACTACCGCAAGGGCACCCACTCCGTGCCCGACGGCACCGGCCGGGTGCCCACCCACCGCAGCGACGACGACACCCCGCACGCCACGTCGCCGAAGCACTCCGGCCCGTCGAAGCCCAGGTCCGCCCCGAAGCACCACAAGCCGAACAGGCCCGGAAAGCCTGGAACGCCCGGAAAGCCTGGAAAGCCGGACAAGCCGGGTGGCGGGAACGAAAGTCCCAGCCCCAAGCCGCCCAAGCCGCCCGTCCCGCCCACACCCCCGCCGGCGACCCCGTCGACGCCCACCGACACGGTGGACCACCTGGAGGACGCGGGGACCGCCAAGCTCACCGCGATGGCCGGGCACGCCTTCACCGAGCGGATCGGCACCCGTGCCGAGACCAAGGCCGACAAGTCCGTCGCCAAGGTCAGGCTCAGGTTCACGATCAGCGGAGACACCGACGCCACCTTCACCGGCGGCGAGACCGTGGCCACGGTCGCCACCGACGCCAAGGGTGTCGCACTCGCCCCGGCGCTCGAAGCGGGCGAGAAGACCGGCGACTTCAAGGTCACGGCCACCGTCGTGGGCCGCAAGGTCAAGGGCGCCGGCTACACGGCCACCGTCACCGAGCGTGCCGCTGACACCCTGGCCCGCGCCAGCGACACCCCGCTGACCTGCACCCCGGGCGGCGAGTTCGCCGACCAGGTCCAGGTGAAGGCCACGTACAAGGACGCCGTCGCGGACAAGGTCGCGGCCACCGCCACCCTGATCACGTCCGACACCGACGCCACCGAGAACGACAAGGGCCCCTACTTCAAGGACGCCGAGGGCAAGCCCGTACGCACCCTCACCGGCCTCCGGACGGACGCCAGGGGGCTGCTGACCCTGCCGAAGCTGTACGCGGACGACACCACCGGCACCTTCCTGCTCCGCATCACCACCCCCGGCGGCGGCACCCTCACCGTCGAACTGAACGTCGCCGCGGCCGGCACCTCGGCGAGCCCGTCGCCGTCCCCGTCCGCCTCCTGACACCACGCGCACCGGCAGGGCGCCCTCCCCGCACCCGCGGGGAGGGCGCCCCCGTTCGTCCGTGCACCGCTGTTCTCATCTCACCCGCCCGTTGCTACGGTGCCGAGACCTGACGAGTCATCAGAACATCGTCGGCAGTCAGACCGTCCGCCGGGAGGCCCGTATGCGCGCCCTGATCGCCGCCGCCACCGGTCTCGTCCTCGCCCTCGCCGTCGTCCTCACGATCACCGCGACGGGCACACCGGCGGGCCGTACGTCCCCCAAGCCGCTGCTGACGACGGTGCCCTCGCACCCGTAGCCGCACCCGTCCGGGAGGGAGGCCGGCCATGCGCCGCAAGGCAAGCCTGGTCCTGCTCGCCTGCGCCGTCTTCTGCGCGGCGCTGTCCCCGCTCATGCGCTGGTACGCCTTCCCGCGCCTGGCCAGGATCCCCGCGAACCAGTACCAGGACATGGTCCTGGAGGCCAGGGGCGCCACCCTCCTCGACTACGGCACCATGCGCGCGAAGAAGGTCTCCAAGGTCACCATCGTGCAGACCCTCAAGGGCGATGTGGACGCGGCCAAGAGGATCGGGAAGACGGCGGGGCGGCCGGTCGTGGTCTGGGACGGCCTCTCCTACGTCCAGGGCCCCGACGGCAAGATGGTCTCCAAGGTCCCCGAGCGGTACATCTTCGACGCCCACAGCCAGGACCCCGTCCACGCCACCGGCGAGATGGTCGACGGCGACCCGGTCACCCGCCAGGGCATCGAGTTCAAGTGGCCCTTCCTGACCCAGAAACGCGACTACGAGTACTTCGACGCGCAGACCCGCACCACCAGCCCCATCCACTACAAGGGCACCCGGACCTTCCGCGGTCTGAAGGTCTACTTCTTCGAACAGACCATCCCCTGGACCAAGGTCCCGATGCCCAGGAGCATGCCGGTGCGGGGCATCACACCCGAATCGGTCGCCAGGACGGGCACCACCCGCTGGTACAGCACGGTCCGCAGGTTCTGGGTCGAGCCGGTCACCGGCGCACCCGTCTACGGCGAGGAACTCCACCAGGAGGAACTGCGCGGCGGCACCCTGCTGGGCGGCCGGCCCGGCGTCACGGCGTTCGCCGGGGACGTGAAGATGCGCGAGGACTACATCGAGCACACCGTCGCCCTGGTCGAGCACAACCGCACCCTGGTCCTGATGCTCACCTCGTACGTCCCCTGGGGCTCCCTGACGGCGGGCCTGCTGCTCCTCGCCCTCTCCCTCTGCCTGGAAGCCCTCGGCCGCCGCCCGGAGGGCCCGGCCCCCGCGGAGGCGACGGACCCCGAACCGGTCAGCGCCTGAGCCGCGCATTGGTGAACCGGGTGGGCTCGGCGGCGGCCGGGTCCTCGGGCCAGGGATGCTTCGGATACCGGCCGCGCAGCTCCGCCCGCACACCCTTGTAACCGTCCTGCCAGAAGGAGGCCAGATCGGCCGTGACGGCGGCGGGCCGCCCGGCGGGGGAGAGCAGATGCACGAGCAGCGGCACCCCCGCCACGGCCAGCGTCTCCCGCAGCCCGAACATCTCCTGGAGCTTCACCGCGAGCACCGGCCGCTCCGGATCCCCGTAGTCGATCCGGATCATGGACCCACTCGGCACGGCGATCCGCTCGGGCGCCAGCTCGTCCAGCCGGGCGGCCTCCCCGCCGGCCCAGGGCAGCAGCCGCGCGAGCGCCTGCCCGGCGTCGACCCGGCCGAGATCGGCCCGTCGCCCGGCCCTGCTCAGCTCCGGCTCCAGCCACTCGTCCACGCGCGCGTGCAGCGCGTCGTCCGACACGTCCGGCCACGGCTCCCCGAGGTGTGCCCGCACGAACGCCAGCCGCTGCCGCAGCGTCTCCGCCTCCGCCGTCCACCGCAACAGCCCGAGCCCCTCCTGCCGGAGCCCGTCCAGCAGGGCCTCCCGTACGAGCGCCGGGTCGGCGTCCCGCAGCGGGCGCGCGGCCAGCTCGATCGCCCCCAGCCGCTCGACGTGCCGGGCCACGACGTCGCCGCCGGCCCAGTGCACCTCGTCCCGCTCGGCGAACAGCGCCCCGGCGGCGGCGAGCGCCACGCCCTCCTCGACGGCGGCTCCGAGCAGCACGCGCGCGTGACCCTTCCCGGCGGGCCGGTCGGCCACGGCTACGACGATCCAGGGAGCGCCCCGCAGCGCCGACCCGTCCACCAGCTCGGCGCGCGTCCCGGAGGCCATGAGGTACGACCCGCCGTTCAGCCTGGCCACCCGCTCGGGAAAGGCGAGGGCGGCGACCAGACCGGCGAGCCCGTCCTCCCCGGCCCCGGCCCGCCCGTCCGTCCCGGCCGGGGCCGAGGCGGCCGCGGAAGCGTCCGGCCTGCCCTCGACGCCCCCCGCCCGCAGCCGGTCACCCCCCTCGGCCAGGGCAGCTGCTCCCGCCCCGGCGCCCGTCCCTGCCCGACGGTCGCGCGCCTCGGCCGGGGTGCCCGCACCGGCCTGCCCGGTGCCTTCCGGCCGACGGCCGGGAGCGGGCGGGCGGGAGAACTCCGTCGCGACGGCCCGCAGCCGCCGCACCTCCGCAGCCCATCGCGCGGCGTAGGCGTCACCCCCGCGCCGGGCACGCCGCAGCGCACCGGCGAGATCGTCCCCGTAGTCCCGCGGCACCTCCTCCGAGAGCAGAGCGACGACCTCCGCACCCTCACCGGCCGTGTCCAGCAAGGCCCGCCCCAGCCGGGGATGCACTCCGAGCCGGGCCAACCGCACACCGACCGGCGTGGCCCGGCCGAGGGAGTCCACCGCCCGCACCGCCGTCAGCGCGGAGCGCGCCGCCGCCATCGCCCCACCCGGGGGAGGGTCGAGCAGCGCCAGCCCGGAGGCGTCCGGATCGCCCCAGCAGGCCGCCTGCAGGGCGAACGCGGTCAGGTCGGCCACCCTGATCTCCGGCGCCGGAAACGCCGGCAGACGCCCGTCCTCGGCCTCCGTCCAGCACCGGTACACCGTCCCCGGCGCCTCGCGCCCGGCCCGCCCCGCCCGCTGCCGCCCGGCGGCCCGTGAGGCCCGCACCGTCGTCAGCCCGCTCAGCCCGCGCGCGTGGTCCACCCGCGGCTCCCGCGCGAGGCCCGAGTCCACCACCACCCGCACGCCGGGCACCGTCAGCGACGACTCCGCCACCGAGGTCGCCAGCACCACCCGGCGCCGCGTCCCCGGCGCCAGCACCGCGTCCTGCACGGCGGCCGGCGCCCGCCCGTGCACCTGGAGCACGTCCACCGCCCCGAGATCCCCGAGCTGCCCCGCCACACGCGCGATCTCGCCCACACCGGGCAGGAAGCACAGCACGTCCCCATCCCGCTCCGCCAGCGCCCGGCGCACCACCGACGCCACGTGCGCCAGCAGCGCCGGATCGACGCGCATCCCGTGCGGCGGCCGCAGCGGACGCACCGGAGGCGCCCACACCACCCGCACCGGATGCGCGACGCCCGCCGCCTCGACCACGGGCGCCCCGCCCAGCAGCCGCGCCCAGCCCTCGGCGTCCGTCGTCGCGGACGCGGCCACCAGCCGCAGCTCCGGCCGCAGCGCCTGCCGTACGTCCCACAGGAACGCGGCCACCGTGTCGGCGTCCAGATGCCGCTCGTGGCATTCGTCGAGGACGACGACGTCGACGCCCGGCAGCTCCTGGTCCCGCTGCAGCCGCTGCAGCAGCACACCGGTCGTGACGACCTCCACGCGTGTGTGCCGCCCCACGGCCCGTTCGCCGCGCACGGTGAACCCCACCCGCTCGCCGGGCCTCTCACCCAGCAGCCACGCCATCCGCCGGGCCGCCGCCCGGGCCGCGATCCGGCGCGGCTCCGCCACCACGACGCGCCGCGCGGGACCGCCGCCGACCAGCCCCGCCAGGACGAGCGGTACCAGCGTCGTCTTGCCCGTGCCGGGCGGCGCCACGAGCACGGCGGTGCCGGCTCCTTCCAGGGCCTCGGTCAGGGCAGGCAGGGCGGAACGCACGGGCAGCGCGTCCAGGGCGTCGTAACGGATCACGCCCCCTAGTGTCGTACGACGGCGAAAACGGCCCCTACGCGCGCGTGCCCATCAGGGTCGGCCGGTGCTCAGTCCCGCTCGCACACGAAGATCGCCGTCCCCGGGATCAGGTTGCCGCGCAGGGGCGACCAGCCGCCCCACTCCGAGGTGTTCCAGGCCGGCCACTCCGGCTCCACCAGGTCCACCAGCCGGAAGCCGGACACCGCGATGTCCCGCACGCGGTCCCCGAGTGTCCTGTGGTGCTCGACATAGACCGCGCGGCCCTCCTCGTCCTGCTCCACATAGGGCGTGCGGTCGAAGTAGGACGAGGCCACGGACAGGCCCTCGGGGCCCGGCTCGTCGGGGAACGCCCAGCGGATCGGATGCGTCACCGAGAAGACGAACCGGCCGCCCGGCCGCAGCACCCGGCGCACCTCGCGCAGCACCAGCCGCGGGTCGGCGACGAACGGCAGCGCCCCGTACGCCGAGCAGGCCAGGTCGAAGGAGCCGTCCGCGAAGGGCAGCGCGCCGGCGTCGGCACAGATCAGGGGAAACGAGCCGCCGATGCGCAGGGCGTGCTGCAGCTGGCGGTGCGAGAGGTCCAGGGCCACCGGGCGCGCCCCCTGGGCGGCCAGCCAGCGCGCGCACTGTGCCGCACCCGCGCCGATCTCCAGGACCTCCTTGCCCTTCAGCTCCTCCGGCGGGCCGAGCAGCTCGGCCTCGATCTCGTCCAGACCCTCAGGGCCCCACACGAAGCGGTCGTCGCCGAGGAACGTGCCGTGCTCGACCTGGTACTCGTCCGCGTTGCGGTCCCACCAGCCCCGGTTGGCCCGTGCGCTCTCCGTGACGCCCGCGTCACGCCGCGTGGCCTCCGGCTCGGCCGCCTCGGATTCCCGGGTCTCGTACGTTTCCGACTCTTGGATGATCGGCTCCCTCGTCGTACTCTTCCGTCCAGCCCGGACGGGGCCCGCGACCCAGGCGGGTTCATGGGCCGTGTGGCCTCAAAGGACGTTTCTTCTGCCGGTTATGTGGCGTTCTGCCCCCGGTGTGCGCCTTCGCGCATTGACCCTTTCCGGCTGCCCCCGTATGCTACAAGTTGCGCTGCGGGCCTGCGCACCTCAGACGTAGCAGGCTGCGCTCGCATCTGTTGTATGTCCCCTCGGTTGTCGAGGCGCCATCACCAGTTCTCTGGTGGGGCGCTTCCTTGGCTGTCCGGCTTCTTCAGAGCGATACGGGCTCCCGGCGTAGCAGTACCTACGACTTCAATGTCCGTACCGGAGCCCTTTCCCACATGACGAGCAGCACCGAGACCACCGCCACCACCCCGCAGGTTGCGGTCAACGACATCGGTAACGAGGAAGCCTTCCTCGCCGCGATCGACGAGACGATCAAGTACTTCAACGACGGCGACATCGTCGACGGCGTCATCGTGAAGGTCGACCGGGACGAGGTCCTGCTCGACATCGGTTACAAGACCGAAGGTGTCATCCCGAGCCGCGAGCTCTCGATCAAGCACGACGTCGACCCCAACGAGGTCGTCGCCGTCGGTGACGAGATCGAGGCCCTGGTCCTCCAGAAGGAGGACAAGGAAGGCCGCCTGATCCTCTCGAAGAAGCGCGCCCAGTACGAGCGTGCCTGGGGCACCATCGAGAAGATCAAGGAAGAGGACGGCATCGTCACCGGTACCGTCATCGAGGTCGTCAAGGGTGGTCTCATCCTCGACATCGGCCTCCGCGGCTTCCTCCCGGCCTCCCTGGTCGAGATGCGCCGTGTCCGCGACCTCCAGCCCTACGTGGGCAAGGAGCTCGAGGCGAAGATCATCGAGCTGGACAAGAACCGCAACAACGTGGTCCTGTCCCGCCGTGCCTGGCTGGAGCAGACCCAGTCCGAGGTCCGCCAGACGTTCCTCACGACCCTCCAGAAGGGTCAGGTCCGTTCCGGTGTGGTCTCCTCGATCGTCAACTTCGGTGCCTTCGTGGACCTGGGTGGCGTCGACGGTCTGGTCCACGTCTCCGAGCTGTCCTGGAAGCACATCGACCACCCCTCCGAGGTCGTCGAGGTCGGCCAGGAGGTCACCGTCGAGGTCCTCGACGTCGACATGGACCGCGAGCGCGTCTCCCTGTCGCTGAAGGCGACCCAGGAAGACCCGTGGCAGCAGTTCGCCCGCACCCACCAGATCGGCCAGGTCGTGCCCGGCAAGGTCACGAAGCTGGTTCCGTTCGGTGCGTTCGTCCGCGTGGACGAGGGCATCGAGGGTCTGGTCCACATCTCCGAGCTGGCCGAGCGCCACGTGGAGATCCCGGAGCAGGTCGTCCAGGTCAACGACGAGATCTTCGTCAAGGTCATCGACATCGACCTCGAGCGTCGTCGCATCAGCCTCTCGCTGAAGCAGGCCAACGAGTCCTTCGGTGCCGACCCGGCCTCGGTCGAGTTCGACCCGACCCTGTACGGCATGGCCGCGTCCTACGACGACCAGGGCAACTACATCTACCCCGAGGGCTTCGACCCCGAGACCAACGACTGGCTCGAGGGCTACGAGAAGCAGCGCGAGGAGTGGGAGCGCCAGTACGCCGAGGCGCAGACGCGCTTCGAGCAGCACCAGCAGCAGGTCATCAAGAGCCGCGAGGCCGACGCTGCCGCTGCCGCCGAGGGTGGCGACGCCGCCGGTGCGGCTCCGGCCGCGGGTGGCGGTTCGTACTCCTCCGAGGGTGCGGACACCTCCGGTGCGCTGGCCTCGGACGAGGCGCTGGCCGCGCTGCGCGAGAAGCTGGCCGGCGGCCAGAGCTGAGCGCAGCCGCTGAGGCGTAGCCGATAGTCGGCTCTGAGGGGCCGCACCTTTCGAGGTGCGGCCCCTCAGGCGTTTTCGAGGCCGATGCTGATCAGTGGCGTGTCGCGGGAATGCCCGCTCTCCAGGGCGTGTTGACGACGACGAACACGAGGAGGAGCGGTCACAGTGCTTGATCCGCAGGGTTTGTACGCATGGGAGCCGAAGGGCCTCGCCGTTGTCGACATGGCGCTCGCCCAGGAGTCGGCCGGCCTTGTCATGCTCTACCACTTCGACGGATACATCGACGCGGGCGAGACCGGGGACCAGATCGTCGACCGGCTGCTCGACTCACTGCCCCACCAGCTCGTCGCCCGCTTCGACCACGACCGGCTCGTGGACTACCGGGCCCGCCGGCCCCTGCTGACCTTCAAGCAGGACCGCTGGACCGAATACGAGGTCCCGGCCATCGAGGTCCGCCTCGTCCAGGACACCACCGGCGCCCCCTTCCTGCTGCTGTCCGGTCCCGAGCCGGACGTGGAGTGGGAGCGGTTCGCGGCGGCCGTACGGCAGATCGTGGAGCGGCTCGGCGTCCGCCTGTCCGTGAACTTCCACGGCATCCCCATGGGCGTCCCGCACACCCGCCCGGTGGGCCTCACCCCGCACGGCAACCGCACGGACCTCGTCCCCGGCCACCGCAGCCCCTTCGACGAGGCCCAGGTGCCCGGCAGCGCCGAGGCGCTGGTGGAGTACCGCCTGATGGAAGCCGGACACGAGGTCCTCGGCGTCGCCGCGCACGTCCCGCACTACATCGCCCGCTCCGCCTACCCGGACGCCGCCCTCACCGTCCTGGAAGCCATCACGGCTGCCACCGGGCTCGTCCTGCCGGGCGTGGCGCACGCGCTGCGCACGGACGCGCACCGCACCCAGACGGAGATCGACCGGCAGATCCAGGAGGGCGACGAGGAACTCACCGCGCTCGTCCAGGGCCTGGAGCACCAGTACGACGCCGCCGCGGGCGCCGAGACCCGGGGCAACATGCTCGCCGAGCCCGTGGAGATCCCGTCGGCCGACGAGATCGGGCGCGAGTTCGAGCGGTTCCTGGCGGAGCGGGAGGGCGACAGCTGAGAGCACGCCGGAGCCGTATCGATGGGGGCTTCGCCGTGCGGGGTGCCCGGCTCCCACCTGCCTGTGCGGCGTACCGGCCCGTACCCCTCGCAGCGGCAGCACCCGTCGCTCCGGCCGCCAAGCGGAGCGTCTAGGCTTCCCGTCATGCTGAAAGTGGGCCTGACCGGTGGGATCGGCGCCGGCAAGAGCGAGGTGTCACGGCTGCTCGTGGAGCACGGGGCCGTGCTGATCGACGCGGACCGCATCGCGCGGGAGGTCGTGGCGCCGGGCACCCCCGGCCTCGCCGCCGTGGTCGAGGCCTTCGGCGAGGAGATCCTCACCGCGGACGGCGGACTGGACCGGCCCAAGCTCGGCTCGATCGTCTTCGCCGACCCCGAGAAGCTCGCCGTCCTCAACTCGATCGTGCACCCCCTGGTGGGCGCCCGCTCCCGCGAGCTGGAGGACGCCGCGGCCGACGACGCCGTCGTGATCCACGACGTGCCCCTCCTCACGGAGAACGGTCTGGCACCGCTCTACGACCTCGTGGTCGTCGTCGACGCGAGCCCCGCGACCCAGCTCGACCGGCTGGTCCGGCTGCGCGGGATGACCGAGAGCGACGCACGCGCGCGTATGGCCGCGCAGGCGACCCGCGAGCAGCGCCGGCAGATCGCGGACGTCCTGATCGACAACGACGTACCCCTGGACGCGCTGCACCAGCGTGTCGCCGAGGTGTGGGGTGACCTCGTACGGCGGGCCCGCGCGGGTTCAGCGGCGCAGGGCGCGGAATAGCGGGCCCCGCCGCGGGCGTTGAAGTGCCGCAGCGAGGGAAGGACTCTGCCGTGCCCGAGACCAGCGGTTCCACCGGACGTACTCCGGAAACGCATGTCATCGACTTCCGTGCAGCCGAGCATCTGCTCAACTCGCGGGATCCGCGAGGTGCGGTGAAGCTGCTCGACGGAGTCATCGCGGCGTACCCGGAGAACACCGCGGCCCGCCTGCTCCGCGCGCGTGCCTTCTTCGCCGCGGCACAACTGAGGCCCGCCGAGCTGGAATTCACCATTGTGCTGGAGCGTGAGCCGGACAACGCGTTCGCGCACTTCGCACTGGCCCGCACCTATGAACGCCAGGGACGTCCCGACCAGGCCAAACGCCACTTCCGCCTCGCGGCCGCGCTCGACCCGAACCCGCAGTACGTGAAGGCGGCGCGCTTCGACGAGTGAGCGGCCCCCGCTCCGTCGGCCGATCACGGATGACGGTGCCTCGGCGGCCCCGGGTACGGCGGCCCACCGTCCGGCGGCGGGTACGGCGGCACGTCACGGCCCGGCTGGTAGTGCGGGCCCTGCCGGATGTGTCTGAGGATCATGGTCATGTCCACGGTGACCACCAGCCACAGCACCCCGCAGGCCGCCGCCCACCCCGGACGCCCGGCGAGCGCGAACGCCGCCGTGCCGAACACCGCCCAGACCAGCCCCCACACGCACAACCAGAACCGCGCCCGCAGAACACTGCGCGCGGTCGCCGGTTCACTGCCGGTACGCATCGGTCACCACTCCTTCCAGCAACGTACTCTTCGGTGACGACGTTCATCAACGGCGCGCTTCCGTCCGGCGCCCAGGCGCGGGTGTCGCCGCGCGTCGAAGGGGGATCCATTGCTGCCGGACGCCGATGACCTGCCCGAACTGCTCCTCGACCTGGCCGTGCCGCACGAGGACGTCAACGAACTGGTGGCCGGTCGGCGCCGGGTGACCGCTGACCCGGGTGCGCTGGTACTCCTGCAGGAGTGCGTCGAGGAGCTCTTCCGCCACCCGGAGGCGACCGGTCACCCACCCGACCTCGCCGACCTCTTCGCCGCGGCGCCGGCCGGGCTGAGCGGCACCTTCGCCGCGTACGTGTTCATCGCCGCGCTCCCGCACACACTCGCCCGGCACCGGGAACGCGGCATCCCGGCCGAGGTCTCCCGGCGCACCCTGGCCGACCTGGGCCGTCAGATGGCGGTGCACCGGCGACGGCACGGTACGACGGGCGTGCACGCCCAGAGCTGGCTCGTCCGGCACTTCCGGGGAGAGCTGTACCAGCTGGGCAGGCTCCAGTTCGAGCGGGCACGGCTCGGTCAGCGCTCGGCACCGGTGATCGCGGCGGCCGGACTGGACGCGGCCCCCGGTACGCCCTGTCTGAACCTGCACATCCCCGACTTCCACGGCCCGCTGACACCGTCCGCCTGTGACCGCTCCCTCGCCCGGGCCCGCGAGTTCTTCGCGGTGCACTACCCCGAGGAGCGGCCGGTGGCCGCGCTGTGCCACTCCTGGCTCCTCGACCCGCAGTTGAAGCGGTACCTGCCCGCCGACTCCCACATCGTCCGCTTCCAGGACCGGTTCCGCACCGCCCGCGAGGACACCGAGCCGTCCGACACCGAACCGGTCCTGTTCGTCTTCGGCGACCCCGACCTGCCGGTCGCGGAACTGCCGCGCCGCACCTCCGTGGAGCGGGCCGTGGGAGACCACCTGCGGGCGGGCGGCCACTGGTACGTCGGCCACGGGTGGTTCCCGTTCTCGGCCGACTGACGACGTCCTGCACCGATCGACGTCCTCCGTCGGCTGACGTTCTCCGCCCCCTGGCGTCTCCGCCGGCTGACGCGGAATGACTCGAACGGGTGAATCGTCGGCGTAGGGGAACGGACGTGCGGAGACGGGCCGTTGTCCGGGCATGACGGTCGAGATGCGTGAGGGATACGAGGGCACGGGACCCGGTGCGATCACCCCGGACGGCTGCGCGGTGGAGCTGTACGAGCGGCTGCCGGTGGGCAACGAGCCGGACATCATCGCCGCGGCGGCACCGGCCGGGGCGCACATCCTGGAGCTGGGCAGCGGGGTGGGCCGCATGACCCACCCCTTGATCGAGCGGGGTTTCACGGTCACGGCGGTGGACGAGTCCGCCGACATGCTGAGCCGGGTCCGCGGGGCGCGCACGATATGCAGTCCGATCGAGGCCCTGGACCTGGGCGGCGAGAGATTCGAGGTGGTGATGCTCGCGTCGTTCCTCGTGCACAACGGCGACGAGGAAGTGCGCCTGGGCATGCTGCGCACCTGCGCCGGCCATGTGGCGGAGGGCGGCTGCGTGCTCATTCAGCGGGAGGGCGAGGACTACCACACGAATGTGCCGAGGGAGCGGGTCGACCCGAGCGGATTCACCGTGAGGATCGCCTCGGTGGAGCCGGCCGGAGACGGGGTGAACTCGGTCCGCGCGGAGTACGTCTTCCCGGACGCGTTCTGGACCCAGACGTTCCTGGCCCGACCGCTGACAAAGCAGCAGTTCGAGTCGGCACTGGAGGAAGCGGGACTGGAGGTGGACGCGTATCTGACCCCGGACGGGACCTGGGTGAGAGCGGTGCCGAAGGCGTAGCGGTCGCAGCGGGCACTTGGTCGCAGCGGGCGGGCGGAGAGCGATGAGTTTCCGGTTCGGGTGGGGTCTACCTCTGTGAAAGCAACCGGCACCGCTTCCCCCAGGAGACCCCCATGTCCGAGTCCACCGCCCGCGTCGCGCCCGCCACTCCGGTCACCCCCGCCACTCCGGTCACCCTCGCCGGTTCCCCCAGCGGCCGGAGGCGCGCGGCTCGGGTCGCGCTGCGGTCCGTGCAGGTGCTGCTCGCGCTGTTCTACGGCGTCGCGAGCGCGCTTCCCAAGCTCATCGCGCATCCCTCGGCCGTCGAGTCCTTCGACAGGATCGGCTGGGGCAGCGGGGCCATGTACACCATCGGCGCGCTCGAACTCGCCGGAGCCATAGCGCTGTTGATCCCCGTCCTGCAGTCCGTGGCGGCGATCGCGCTCAGCGCGCTCATGGTGGGCGCGTTCATCGTCCAGCTCACGGTCTTCGACGGCCAGAACGCGGCGACCCCGCTGATCCTGATGGTGCCGCTCGCCCTGATCGCCTGGGCGCGACGTGGTCACAACAGGGAGCTGCTGCGGTCGGTGCGGCGAGGATGACGCCGACGTCCCCTGGCACCGTGCGGAGACTCCGGTGCCTCGACGGCCAAGCCGACCGGGCCGAAGCCTGCACGAGCGGACGAGCGGACGAGCGGACGAGCGGACGAGCGGACGAGAGCACGGGCGGATGGGCCTGGGCCGTCGGTCTGAGCCGCCGCAGGGGCGAAGGAGGCGGGCCTCACCGTGGCGGCGGGTCGACGCAACGGCCGGGCGCGGGGGCCCGGTCGCTGTACTCGGCGGATGCATGCCTGCGGGTAGGGCCCCCGCCCTCGGATCACCGTCCCCGGGGGCGCCCAGCGGACCCACGCCCACCGGTTCTACCGGCCCCGGATCCACCGGATCCACCGGATCCACCGGATCCACCGGATCCACCGGATCCGTTCGAGCCGGTTCCACCGTGCCTGCCGGACCCACCGTGCCCGCTGGTTCCGCCGGATCCACCGGGCCCGCCGGCTCCGGATCCAGTCCGCCCCCCAGCCGCGGTTCCACCGCGCCTGCCGGCCCCGGATCCAGCCCGCCCGCTTGCTCCACCGGATCCTCCGAAGGCACCGGATCCACCGGGGCCGCCGAGCCCGCCGGGTCCGGCGAAGCCGCTGGGGCCTGCGGGGCCGCGGAAGGCAACGGAGCCGCCGCCCGGGATGCCCGGGCCCCCGAGGCTGCGGAGGCGCTCCATCTCGCGGCGGTCGCGCTTGGTGGGGCGGCCGGTGCCTCGGTCACGGATTCCGGCAGGGGCGAGGGCCTCTCGGGGAGGGGGCGGAGGGGAGTTGTCGATGTAACACTGCGCGGCCACGGGGGCGCCGACCCGCTTGCGGATCAGACGCTTGACGATCACGATCCGTTCGCGGCCCTCGTGCCGCAGGCGCACCTCGTCGCCGACGCGCACGGAGTAGGCGGGCTTCACCCGCTCACCGTTCACATGAACGTGGCCGCCTCGGCAGGCGGTGGCGCCCAGGGAACGCGTCTTGATCAGACGTACGGCCCAGATCCAGCTGTCGATCCGTACCGTCTCGCCCCGGCCCGGGCCGGCGGCCTCGGCGGCGGCCACCGCGGCGGCGATCTTCGGATCGACAGGCTGGTCGGCAGCGACAGGCCGGTGAGCGGAGGCACCGGTGTCCTGGGCGTCCTGAGCAGAACCGGTCGCGTCCGGCCCGCCGGTCCCACCGCTCACGTTCTCGTCCGCATCCTCGGAAGCCATGTCCCCGACCCTAACTCCCGGGCCGGATGAGCCGGGGGCGATTTTTCCGGGGTTGCGGGGTGGCCGGAGAGCAGCTGGAGGCCGCCGGTCGAGGGAACCCGGGCCGGTCCGGCCGGCGATGGAGCGGACCCGGTGCCATCCCACGGCACCGCCGCCCCGAGGGAGCCGTTGGCTTGGCAGCTTGGCAGCTGAGCGGTCTCCGTCTGGCCGTCTGGCCGTCTGGGCGCGTGGCCGACCCGGGGCCGGCGCGGCGGGGGCGGTCCCGGCGGGGGTGCCGTGGTGGTGTGGGAGAGGTGGGGGAGAGGCGTTTTCGCCGGTCCGGCCTGGCCCGGGCATACGGTGGCCGTATGGACGACAGCAGCGCACTCGCGCGGCTCGACCGGCGTGTCGCGGACTGCCGGGCCTGCCCGCGGCTGGTCGAGTGGCGGGAGGAGGTGGCCCGGACGAAACGGGCCGCGTTCGCCGACTGGACGTACTGGGGGCGGCCGGTGCCCGGGTTCGGTCCGGCCGACGCCCGGCTGGCGATCATCGGGCTGGCTCCCGCCGCGCACGGCGGCAACCGCACCGGCCGGATGTTCACCGGGGACCGCTCCGGAGACGTGCTCTACCAGGCGATGTATGACGTGGGACTCGCCTCGCAGCCCACCTCCGTCAGCGCCGACGACGGGCTGGAACTGTATGGCGTCCGCGTCACCGCGCCCGTGCACTGCGCACCGCCCGCGAACAAGCCGACCCCCGGCGAGCGGGACACCTGCCGCCCGTGGCTGGTCCAGGAGCTGAAGCTGCTGCGTCCGGCCCTGAAGGCCGCCGTCGTCCTCGGCGCCTTCGGCTGGCAGGCCGCACTGCCCGCCTTCACCGAGGCGGGCTGGACCGTGCCCCGCCCCCGCCCGGCCTTCGCCCACGGCATCCGGGTCCCCCTGGAGGGCCTGGAGCTCTTCGGCTGTTTCCACGTCAGCCAGCGCAACACCTTCACCGGCCGGCTCACCCCGCAGATGCTGCGCGAGGTGCTGCGCACAGCGGCGGACGCGGCCGGTCTGCCGTAGCCGGCGCTCACCGAAACCGCCTTCGGGGGAGCCGGCGGCGATCGCTCCGTCCCCGTCCTCGGAATCGGTGCCGGACAAACCCCCGTACGGCTGCCAGACGTGCCGCAGGCCCGGCCCGACGGCTGGTGGACGTGCCGCGGGGCCGGTCGCACGGTCGTCAGACGTGCTGCAGGAAAGGGCCCCTCACGGCTGCCAGACGTGCCGCAGGAAAACGCCCCTCACGGCTGCCAGACGTACCGCACGTCCGGCTCCCGTTCCTCGTTCCCGGCCCCGTCGGTGCACTCGACGGCGGTGAAACCGTGGCGTTCGTAGAAACGGTGGGCGGGTTTGTTGACCTGGAAGGTCCACAGGGTCAGCCCGCCGGGGCTGCGCTCCTTGGCCAGCGCGACGAACCGGTCGCCGATGCCGCGCCCCCGCCAGTCGGGGTCCAGATACAACTGGGACAGCGCCTCCCCGTCCAGCACCATCAGTCCGACGATCCCCTCACCGTCCGCCTCCGCCACCCAGGTCTCCCGCGACGGCACCACGACATGCCGGAAGAACTCCCGCACGCCGTCGTCGGAGTGCGGCCGTACGACGGTGGGCAGTGCGGCACGGAAGGACCGCAGCCACACATCGGCGGCGGCACGGGCATCCGCCGCCACGGCCCGGCGCAGCACCACTTCCGCCATCACCGGCCCCCTTCCCGCTCCGGCACCACGGCCGTGGCCGTGATCTCCACCAGCTGACCGGTGTAACCGAGGCAGGCGACGCCGAGCAGAGTGGACGAGTGCGGACCCGTGCTCAGCCCCGAGGACTCCACGACCTCCCACACCGCGGACAGCACCGAGGGCTCGCCGCTCACCACGTACACGTCCGTCGCGACCACGTGCGCCACATCGCTCCCGACGGCCGCCAGCTGCTCCCGCAGATTGGCGATCACCTGCTCGGCCTGCCGTACCGGGTCGTCCGGACCGACGATCTCCCCCTTCGCGTCGAGCGGCACGGCTCCCGCCAGAAAGGCGAGCCTGGTGCCCGCCTCCACCACCGAGGCATGCGCGTAGGTGGGCGGCGGGAAAAGGCTGGGCGCGTTGACCCGGCGGATCATGGCGGCTCCCTGGGGTAGTCGGAATCGTCAAATGCCGATCATCGGTGGCCCGTACGGCCCCACGCATCCGGATTTCCGCCCCGCCGCCCCCACTTGGCCCGCCGCCGCCACTTATCGGGTCGCCGCGGCCCCCGGCCGCGCCCTACGCTCCCTTCCCCGCCCCCTCCCTTCCCCCGCACCAGTGGAGGCCCCCACCATGCCCGCCCTTCCCGACACGGAGTTCCTCGCCGCCACGGCCGACCGTCTCGCCGCCCTCCCCGCAGTCGAGGCCGTGGCCCTCGGCGGCTCCCGGGCCCAGGGCACCCATCGCCCCGACAGCGACTGGGACCTGGCGGTCTACTACCGCGGCGCCTTCGACCCGGACGACCTGCGGGCCGTCGGCTGGGAGGGGGAGGTGTCCGAGGTCGGCGGCTGGGGCGGCGGGGTCTTCAACGGCGGGGCCTGGCTGACCGTCGACGGGCGCCGGGTGGATGTGCACTACCGGGATCTGGACGTGGTGGAGCACGAACTGGCGGAGGCGGAGGAGGGACGGTTCCGGGTGGAGCCGCTGCTCTTCCATCTCGCCGGTATCCCCACCTATCTGGTCGTGGCCGAACTGGCCGTCAACCAGGTGCTCCGGGGCACCCTCCCCCGCCCCGCGGGCTACCCGGCCAGGCTGCGCGTCAGCGCCGCCGAGCGCTGGCACGGCACCGCCGGTGCCACCCTCGCGTACGCGAAGGCCCACCACGCCGCCCACGGCCGCCTCACCGAGACCGCCGGGGCCATCGCCACGGCCGCCGCCCAGGCCGCGCACGGCGTGCTCGCGGCCCGCGGCGAGTGGGTGACGAACGAGAAGCAGCTGCTGGAGCGGGCGGGGCTGCGCCGGATGGACGCGGTGGTGGGCGGGCTGCGCGGCGCACCCGACGTGCTGGTGCGTGCCGTCACCGAAGCCGAGCGGATCGTCGGGGCACCGCGTGTGTAGAACCGTCGAAGCGGTGCGTTCGTGAAGGCGCCGGGCATTGCGTTCATAAAGAAACCAGCCGTCCCGGGCACCTTTCACCTGCCTGAAACGTGATCGCCCCGGTCCCCCGGGAAACCCGCCCTACCGTGGAAGCACAGCCCACCCGGCCACCGTCGTCCGAAGGCCCCCCACCCTTGCCCTCGTACGCACAAGGAGCCCCGTGTCCCGGCCCGCCGTACCCCCCTGGCTCGCCCACGCCCTGCGCGCCCAGCGCGGTCCCGTGCCCTGGAGCGCGGTGACCCGGGGCGCGCTCGCCGCCGGGCCGCTGCTGCTCGCCGGTGTGCTCGCCGGGCGGACACCCGCCGGGGTGCTCGCCGCCATCGGTGCGATGCTCGCCGGCCTCAACGACCGGCCCGGCAGCCGCCGGGCCGCCGTCAGGCGGCTCGGGGTGCCCGCGCTGGCCGGCGCGCTCGGCCTGCTCGTGGGCACGTGTGCCGGGCAGGGGCTGACGGCCGTACCGCTGACCCTGGCGCTCACCGGGCTCGGGCTGCTCGCCGGCGGTGTCAGCGCGATCGGACCCGTCGCCTCCGCCGCGGGCACGCAGCTGCTCGTCGGCGCCGCCCTCGGTGCCGGGATGCCGGCGGCCGAGAGCGGCTGGCAGCGGGCCCTCGCCTTCCTCGCCGGGGCCGGCTGGCTGCTCGTGCTGCGGCTCGCCCTGCCCACACCCGGTTCGCTCGCCGGGGACTTCCGCTTCGACGGGGAGCGGGCGGCGGTCGCCGCGGTGTACGACGCCGTCGCCGCCCTGCTCGATGCCGTGGGCGGTGAGCAGGCCACCGCCCGGCGGGCCGCACTCACCGCCGCCCTCGACCACGCCCAGGACGCCCTCGCCGGGCCCCGGCTGCGCCGGTTCGCCTCTTCCGCCGCCGAGCGCCGGCTGCACGCGCGGTACGCGGCCGCGCTGCCCCTCGCCGAGGCCGCCACCGCCCTGTTCTGGGCCGGGGAGCCCGTCTCGGCGCGGGCCGCCGCAGGGCCCCGGCGACTCGCCGCAGCCGTCCGCGACAACACCGCCACCGGCCCGCTGCCCGCCCCGCACCGGTCGGCGCCCGCCCTGCGCGCCCTCGACGACGCCCTGCTGCGCGCCGCCGAGGCCTTCGACCGCGGCAAGCCGACCGACCTGCACACCCGCAGGCGTACGGCCGCAACCCTGGTGCGCATCGCCCTCGGCGCCGGCGGACGCGAGTACGGCCTCAGGGTCGCCCTCTGCTTCGGCGCCGGCGCCGCCGTGGCGCAGGCGCTGCACCACACCCGCTGGTACGGCCACCACCAGCACTGGTACTGGCTGCCGGCCACCGCCGTCTTCCTCGTCAAGCCCGACCTCGGGCCGCTCGTGTCCCGGGTGCTGTGCCGGGCGGCCGGGACCGTGCTGGGCGCTCTCGTGTTCGCCGGGTTCGCCGCCGTCCTGCCGAGGCCCGGCGGGCTCATCGCGCTCGTGGCCGTCAGCGGCGCCCTGATCCCCGTGGCCACACGGCACTTCGCCGCCCAGACAGCCGTCGTGACCGTCCTCGTCCTCAGCCTCCTGATGACCGGCGGGGAGCCCCAGGCCTCCGTCAGCCGGATCGGGGAGACCCTGCTGGCCTGCGTGATCGTGCTCGTCGTCGGGCACCTGCCGATGCCGGGGCAGCGGGGCGGGGGAGTGCGGGCCCGGCTGACCGCCGCGGGGGACGCGGCGCAGGCGTACCTCGCCCACGTGGTGACCCGGTCCCAGGACCGCGCCACCCGCTGGACGCTGCGCCGCGAGGCCTACCGCGCTCTCGCCGAGGCCCGCGCGGCCGTCGTCCTCGCCGCCGCCGAACTCCCCCCGCTGGCCCGGCACGCGGAGGGCGCGGACGAGATCGTCGCCACCCTGGAACGGCTCGTGGACACGACCACCGCCTGCGCCGTCCACCTCGACGACTCCGGCCGTCTCGCGGCCCGGCACCTGGACCGACTCGCGGAGCTGCTGGCCGAGTTCGAGAAGGGCCGGGAGCGGACGGCGCTGCGGCTGCCCGGACTTCCCCTCGCCGGATGAGGCGGTCCGGATCCCTCCCGTGATCTGACGACTCATCAATCACTGGTGTCTCAGGGAGAGTCAACCTCCACAGGCGTTCCCGCGTCCCAGGGAGAGGTCCATGTTCCCCGCCCGAGGAGAGGTCCAGTCCATGTCCCGACTCACCCGTCTCAGACTCGCGACCGGTGCCGCCACGGCCGTCGCCGCCGCCGTCGTACTCACGGCGTCGCCCGCGGTCGCCGGCGAACCGGCCGTGTCCCAGCCGCACATCGTCGCCCACTTCGACCTGGCGGCAGGGCAGTCGCCGGAGAACATCGCGGTCGAACCCGACGGCTCCGCCGACCTGACCTTCGCCTCCGCCCGGCAGATCGCCCACGTCACCCCGGACGGACACACGACGATCCGCGCGACCCTGCCCGACGAGCCCGACGCCAACACCCCCAACCTGAAGGCCGCCACCGTCTTCGGCATCGCCCGCGCCCACGACGGCACGCTCTACGTCGACTACGCCACCGGCACCGGCAAGACCGGCATCTGGCGCATCGACCCCGACGGCGGCACGCCCCGGCAGATCGCCCAGCTGCCCGCGACCGCACTGCCCAACGGCCTCGCCCTCGACGAACGCCACGGGCTGCTCTACGCCGCCGACTCGGTGCAGGGTGCCGTGTGGCGGGTTCCGCAGGCCGGTGGCACGCCGACCGTGTGGGCCAAGGACACCGCCCTCGACCCGGTCCCCGTGACCGGCGCCGGATTCGGTGCCAACGGCGTCAAGATCCACGGCGGCGCCGTGTGGGTGTCCAACAGCGACCGCGGGACGCTGCTGCGCATCCCCGTGCGGCCGAACGGCTCCGCGGGAACGGTCGAGACCCGGGCCACCGGGCTGGACCACATCGACGACTTCACCTTCGCCACACCGCGCGGCGACACCGTCCTCGCCGCCCTGATCGGCGACGACGAGGTCGCCGAGGTGCACCCCGACGGCACCCACACCGCCGTCCTCACGCACGCCGACGGGCTGTCCAACCCCACCTCCCTGGCCGTGCACGACGGGACGGTCTACGTCGACAGCGCCGCGTACTTCACCCGGCAGGACCCGAACCTGCTGCTGGCCCGTCTGAGCTGCGAAGACGGGCTCTGACAGGCCGGGCGGGCCCGGGCGGCTTCCCGGGCCCGCCCCGCCCCGCCGCTGCCGCCGGTGGTGGCGCGGCCGGGATGTCCGCAGACCCGTCCCGTGCCGGAGCGGTGAGCGGATGCGCGGTTCGGCGCACCCGAGGTGACGGCCGCGTCGTACCGTGGCGTGATGACCGAGTCACCCGCCGATCTCCTCATCACCGGATGCACCGTCCTGGTGCACGACGACGAGGAGCGGATCGGGTTCGAGGAGGACGCCGCGGTCGTCGTACGGGACGGGGTGATCGACGCGGTGACGACCGCGGCCGCCGTGCGGCGGACGGCCGCCGCGCAGCGCATCGACGCCCGCGGACAGGTCGCCATGCCCGGCCTCGTCAACTGTCACACCCACGCGCCGATGGCCGCGCTGCGCGGCGTCGCCGAGGACCTGCCCACCGACGAGTGGTTCAACGACGTCGTCTGGCCGATCGAGTCCAACCTCACCGAGCGAGACGTGGAGTTGGGGGCCCGACTGGCCTGCGCCGAGATGATCCGCGGCGGCGTGACCTGCTTCGCCGACCACTACTTCCGCATGGACGCGGTGGCGGCAGTCGTGGCCGAGTGCGGGATCCGGGCGCACCTCGGGGAGGCGTACTTCTCCTCGCAGGGCGCCCGAGGCCGGGAGGGATCACTGGAGTTCGCGCTACGGCACCGGGGCGGCGCCGGCGGCCGCATCACCACCGCCCTCGCCCCGCACGCCCCCTACACCGTCACCGACGCCGACCTCGCCGCCACCGCCGGCCTGGCCCGCGCACACGGCCTGCCCGTGCACATCCACGCCGCCGAGAACCGCGAGCAGACCGAGACCAGCCTCGCCCGGCACGGACGCACCCCCATCGAGACCCTGGACCGCGCCGGACTCCTCGACACCGACCTGCTCATCGCGCACGGCACCGGGATCACCGAGCGCGACCTGCCCCTGCTGGCCCGCACGGGCGGCCGTACGGCCGTGGCGACCGCGCCCCGCGGCTACCTCAAGTTCGCCTGGCCGACCACGACTCCGGTGCGGGCCCTGCGCGCGGCCGGCGTCCCCGTCGGACTCGCCACCGACGGCGCCGCCTCCAACAACTCCCTCGACGTCTGGGAGTCGATGGCGCTGACCTCCCTGATCCAGAAGTCGGCCGAAGGCGATCCGCGCTGGCTGACGTCCCGCCAAGCCCTCCACCACGCCACCCTGCAGAGCGCCCGCGCGGTCGGCCTCGGCGACAGCGTGGGCACCCTCGCGCCCGGCCGGCGCGCCGACATCATCCTGGTCGACCTCACCGGTCCGCACACCCAGCCCGTCCACGACCTCGCCGCGACCCTCGTGCACAGCGCGCGCTCGTCCGACGTCCGTACGACCGTCGTCGACGGCCGGGTCCTGATGCGCGACCGGGAACTCCTCACCCTCGATCTGCCCGCCGTCACCGGCGAGTTGACGCGCCGCCTGCCCGCGCTGACCGACCGGGGACACGGGCGGCGCATCCAGGAGTACGACACCTGATCCCGCGTAGGCTGCCCGTCATGGATCTCGCGGACGGCCTTGTCGACCAGCCCTACGACGTGTACCGCCACCTGCGCGCCACCGCGCCCGTGCACCGCATCACCGGACCGGACGGCACCGCCGCCTGGCTCGTCACCCGGTACGAGGACGTCCGTGCCGCCCTGGCCGACCCCCGGCTGTCGCTGGACAAGCGGCGCGGCACCGCCGGCGCGTACAAGGGCCTCTCGCTGCCGCCCGCGCTCGACGCCAACCTCCTCAACATGGACCCGCCCGACCACACCCGCATCCGGCGCCTGGTCGGCCGCGCCTTCACCCCGCGCCGCGTCCAGCGACTGCGCGAGCCGATCCGGCGCACCGCCGACCGGCTCCTCGACGCGCTCGGCCCGCACGGCAGCACGGACCTGGTCGCCTCCTACGCCGCCCCGCTGCCCATCACCGTCATCTGCGACCTGCTCGGCATCCCGGAGGGGGACCGGCTGGACTTCCGGCAGTGGACCGACAGCCTCACGGCCCCCGACCCGGCCCGGCCCCACGCCACCAAGGAGGCGATGGCGGCCATGCTCGACTTCCTCACCCGGCTCCTCGGTGCCAAGCGCCGGGCGCCCGCCGACGACCTGCTCTCCGACCTGATCGCCGTACGCGACGAGGGCGACCGGCTCGGCGAGGACGAGCTGATGTCCCTGGCCTTCCTCATCCTCTTCGCCGGGTACGAGAACACGGTCCAGCTCATCGGCAACGCCGTGCTGGCCCTGCTGCGGCATCCGGACCAGCTCGCCGCCCTGCGCGAGGACCCGGCCCGGCTCCCCGCCGCCGTCGAGGAGTTCGCCCGCTACGAGGGACCCATGCTGCTCGCCATGCGCCGGTTCCCGGTCGAGGACGTGACGATCGCCGGGGTGACCATCCCGGCGGGCGAGACGGTCTGGGTGTCCCTGTCCGCCGCCGACCGCGACCCCGACCGCTTCCCCGACCCCGACCGCCTCGACCTCTCCCGCGACGCCACCGGGCAGCTCGCCCTCGGCCACGGCATCCACTACTGCCTCGGCGCGCCGCTGGCCCGCGCGGAGACGGAGATCGCCCTGGCGGCCCTGCTGGAGCGGCTCCCGGAACTCGCCCTCGCGGACGGGGAGGTGACCTGGCGGCGGTCGATGCGCGCCCGGGGACTGCGGGCCCTTCCCGTGACGTACTAGATCCCGGCGGAAAATCGCCGCGGAAATCTCCGTGCGCGGCGATGAGTTCCGCTCCCGGCGGCGGTCACCACCCCGAACCGACCGTCGGACAGGAGGGCCCATGTCGCTTCCGGAGATCGTCTCGCGCGAGCAGTGGCGCACGGCGCGCGAGGAGTTGCTGCGCAAGGAGGAGGCGGTCAGACGGGCGCGGGAGGTCCTCGGGGCGGAGCGGCGGCGGCTGCCCATGGTCGAGGTGGACACGGAGTACGTCTTCGAGGGCGGCGACGGCAAGGCGACCCTCCTGGACCTCTTCGAGGGCCGGGCGCAGCTCGTCGTCCACCACTTCATGTTCGCGCCGGAGTCCCAGACCGGCTGCCCGTGCTGCTCGGCCTTCCTGGACCAGCTCGGCCACCTCGCCCACCTGCGCGCCCGGAACACCTCGTTCGCGGTCGTCTCCAGGGCACCGTTCACCCGGATCCTGCCGTTCAAGGCGCGCATGGGCTGGGCGGTGCCCTGGTACTCCTCGGCGCACGGCGACTTCAACCTCGACTTCGAGGCCACCGTGGAGTCGGACGAAGGCCTGCGCGACCGCCCCGGCGTCAGCTGCTTCCTGCGCGACCACGACCGGGTGTTCCACACCTACTCGGGGTACGACGACGGGCTGGACGGACTCGGCACCCTCGCCGGTCTGCTCGACCTCACCGCCCTCGGCCGCAGTCCCGCCGGCAGCGACCGGCTCCGCCTTCACGACGAGTACGACTACTGACACAGCCGGTGCTGTTCGTGTCACAAAGTGAACGAATCCTCACGGCCCGCGCAGGACGGGTGTAGGTAATGTCTCAGTCCCGTCACCGAGCGAGGCGATTGCGGTCTCCAGGGCGTTAACTCCCAGAAGCACGACGCTACTGGAGGTGCGAGATGGTGAACGGGCGAACCGTGCTCGAACGCTTTCCCGCCGGTGGTCCGCGGGGATCCTGGCCTGCGGAGGAGTTCGCGCACGCGCGGCGTCTGGAAGGACTGCCGGCGGAAGTCGTCATGGACCTCGCGACGGACGCGTTCCTGGTGATCGTCCGGGGCGGTGACCACACGGAGTGAGGGTGCTCAGACCGGCTTCGGTGCCGGTACCCGCGCCGTGAACTGCTGCGCCTGCAGCGCGTACAGCTCGGCGTAGACGCCACCCCTGGCCAGCAGCTCGTCCGGGGTCCCGGACTCCACCAGCCGCCCGTGCTCCAGCACATGCACCAGGTCGGCGTGCCGGACCGAGGCCAGCCGGTGGGTGATGAGCACGACCGTCTGCCCGCTGCCCGCCAGCGCCCGGATCTTCTCGAACACCTCCAGCTCGGCCCGCGCGTCCAGCGCGGCCGTCGGCTCGTCCACGATCAGCACCCGCCCGCGCCGGTACGCCGCCCGTGCGATGCCGAGCCGCTGCCACTGACCGCCGGACAGTTCGTGTCCGCCGCTGAAGTCACGGGCCAGCAGGGTGTCCAGACCGCGCGGCAGCTCCGCCACCATCTCCTCGGCGCCCGCCTCGGCGACCGCCGCGGCCAGGCCCTCCTCGGTCATGGACGCGCAGGAGCGGCCGACGGCCACGTTCACCCGGGCGGTGAACGGCCAGCGTTTGAAGTCCTGCGCCACCATCGCGATGCGCTCGGCGAGCAGCCGCCGGTCGGCCCGCGCCGCGTCGACGCCGTCCCACAGGATCCGGCCCCGGTCCGGGGTGTACAGCCCGGCGAGCAGTTTGACCAGGGTCGTCTTCCCCGAGCCGTTCTCGCCGACGAGCGCGATGATCCGGCCGAGCGGCAGTGTCAGGGTGACGTCGTCCAGGGCGGGCCGGGCCGAGTCGCCCGGATAGCGGAAGGTGACGTTCTCGAAGCGGATCTCCTTCGGGTCCTCCGGCAGGGCCTCACCGCCCGCCGGGATGGCCCGCTCGGCCGCCTCCACGTACAGCCGTTGCAGATCCCCCACGAAGAGGGCCTCCTCGTGCAGCTGGTTGATCTCCAGCACCAGCGTGTCCAGGCTCGCCGCCCCCGTACGGATCGCGATCAGCGCCGTACCGGCCACCGACAGGGCCATGGCACCGGCCAGCAGCAGCGCACCCAGCGTGGCGTAGGTGGCGAGCGTGGCGAGGCCCGTCCAGGTCGCGGCGATCAGACCGGTACGGGCGGCGAGCCGGGACAGCCGGGTCTGCTCCGCCTCCGCCGTCTCCGACATGGACCGGAAATGGCGCAGCAGGAACGGGCCCACGCCGTGCACCCGGATCTCGGGGGCGGCGGCGGGCTCGGTGAGCAGATGGCTGATCAGCCGGCCGGCGCGCGCGTGCTGGACCCAGACGTGGAAGGACTCGTAGCGGCGCCGCGCGTTGGTGAGCGCACCCCAGGCGCTGGGCAGGGTCATGGTGACCAGCAGCGGCAGCAGGAGCGGGTGCAGTACCGCGAGCACGCCCGCGGCCGCGATCAGCGAGATCAGCGCGCCCGTCACGCGGGTGCCGTAGGAGATCATGCGGCGCGCGGACTCGGCGCCGTACTGGGCGGTGTCCAGCAGTTTGTGGAAGGCGTGGTCCTCGATCGCGGAGAGCTCCACGTTCGCCGCCCGCTCCAGATACAGCTCGGTCGCCACCCGCTCCACCTTGGGCTCCAGGCGTCCGGTGGCGTAGGTGGACGCCGCGCGCAGCAGTACCGCCACGACGGCCACGGCGGCCATGGCGACCAGGGCGGGGGCGGCCGAGCGCAGTCGCTGCTCGATGCCCGGGCCGGTCAGCAGCCTGCCGAGCGCGCTGTTCACGGCCAGCAGGCTCACCGCCTGGGTGCCACCGCGGACCGCCTCGGCGGCCAGGACGATCCAGGCGGCCCGGGCGTCGGCCTGCAGGGCCAGCCGCAGGCCGGACGCCAGCATGCCGGGCAGCCGGCCCAGCATCGTCCGGAAGCCGAGCTTCAGGACGGCGTCCTCGTGTTCGCTCCAGCCCACGTCGTAGCGCAGCGGCCCCCCGAACAGCAGCCGCTCCGACTCCGACACCGCGGGCTCGGGCATCCCGTGCCGCTTCCTCACGACCGACCTCCCCGGTGCGTCACCGAACGGCCACTATCCCCGGGCGGACCGGCGGGGGGCAGGGCGCCTGGGGGAGCGAGGGGGCGGTGCGGTGGAGCACGGGCGGAGTGATGGGGGAGCGCGGGGCTTCCGGGGGAGACTGGAGGGGGCGGTCACCCGGCCGAGGGCCGGTCAAGGGGGCGTCAGGAGCGGCGCGACCGGCGACGGACAGACCGCGGCTGCCCGTGAACCCGGGGCCGAACCGTGAATCCGCGGTCGCCCATGAACCCGGAGCTGCCCGTGAATCCGCGGTCGCCCATGAAGCGGAACGCCCAGTGGGCGGCACGGCGGGTCAGGCGCGGCGGCTAGGCCCGGGACCAGTCCGGGGCCGTCCCCGTCACCCGGCACAGGGCCAGGTACAGCGGGATCGGCGGGGTGTACGGGACCGTGCCCTCCGGGCGGTGGATGAGCCGGGCGGCGCCGGCGACCAGGGCGCCGGGGGCGTAGTGGGCCGGGGACGGCCAGGGCAGGGCGTAGTCCGAGTCCGACGGCACGATCCACCACCAGCGGGCGCCGTCGGCGTACACGCAGCCCAGCCGCGGCAGCCGGGGTACGACGAGCGGGCCGAGCCGGTCGGGCACGGCCACGGCGTCGCAGCCGAGCGGTGCGGTCATGTCCTCCGGCACCGTCAGCCGATGCGGCGTGTCCGGCGTGGACCGCCGACGCTGCAGCCGCACCAGGGTGTCGAGACCGAGGCCCGGGGTGCTGGTGTGCCCCGTGGGGGCGGTGGCGCGGTGCCGGGCCGGGCCGACGGCATGCCGGTGGCCGGCCTCGTGGCCGCCGGTCACGGGCGCTCCCCGGTGCGGTGCTGCTCGGGGGGCCGGTGCGCGGGCTGCTGCGGGGGCCGGTCCAGGGGCCGGTGGCGGCGGGGCTCCGGGGGCGCGGGGTGGCGCTGCTCCGGGATCCCGTGACGGTGCGGCTCCGGGGGCCCGTGGTGCTGCCGCTCCGGGATCCCGTGGTGCTGCTGCCCCGTCGCCCGGTGCGGGGGGTGCCCGGAGGCGTGGCGCCGGCCCTCCGGGGTGTCGTCCTCGCCGGAGTCGTCCGGGCGGCCCGGCTTGGGGCGGGCGCCCCAGCCAAGGTCGTTGCACGGATCGGCGGCGCCGTCGGCCGCGTCGGTCCGGCGGGGCAGTTCGGCCCAGACCAGAAGTCCGGGCCCGTGTTCCTGCGCGCCCCAGGCCCGGCACAGCGCGTCGACGAGAAGCAATCCCCTCCCGTGCTCCTCGTCGGGCCGCTGTGGGGATGGGTGGGGTTCGCCTGGGGCGCAGCCCTCGTCGCGTACGGCTATGCGTACGGTGTCGGCGTGTTCATGCAGCTCGCACAGGACGCGACGGCTCGCCGTGTGCACGATCGCGTTCGTGACCAGTTCGGATATGACCAGAGCCGCGCTGTCGCAGGTGTCCGCGCACACCGACCAGCGGGTCAGCCGGGCATGTGCCAGACGCCTCGCCTGGGCGACGGAACCCGGATGTGCGGCCAGCTCGAAGCGGAACCGGCGCTCGGCCGTGCCCCCGGGAGGGGCTGCCGTGGCGGCACCGAGACCGGGACGGTCTGCGGCGTCTGTTCCTAAGGGCGCGGACGGAATCACGCTTGCCACTATCTCCCCGCCGTGAACACTTGGCAAGTGTCACTCTGAAAATTGCAGAGTGCTGTGTGACTCGGTCGGAGGCCGTGGCACACTGCTCGCAACAGCACGTCGCGCGGCGCCAATTGGAGGCATCGGAGACTCGCCCGGTCTTCGAATGCATCTTCGAATGGCGCCGTAGGGCTGTCGGGAAACATTTCGGCGCAACGGCCGGTGGAGCTTTCGATGGAGGTGGGAGCGTGAGCGAACCGCGGTCCGCGCCGACGGTGGGTCAGGTGGTCCTCGGCCGGCGCCTGCTGGACCTGCGGGAACGCGCCGGACTGAAACGTGAGGACGCTGCCCGCGTCCTGCGCGTCGCGCCCGCCACCGTCCGCCGTATGGAGATGGCCGAGGTCGCCCTCAAGATCCCGTACCTGCAACTCCTGCTCAAGGCCTACGGCGTCTCCGACGACGAGGCCGAACTCTTCGTCCAGGTCGCCGAGGAGGCCAACAGGCCCGGCTGGTGGCAGCGCTTCCGCGACATCCTGCCCGACTGGTTCTCGATGTACGTCAGCCTGGAGGGCGCGGCGAGCCTCATCCGCTCCTATGAACCGCACTTCGTGCCCGGCCTGCTGCAGACCGAGGACTACGCCCGCGCCGTGCTCAGGTCCGGAGCCATCGGCCAGACGAGCCCGGACGACATCGAGCGGCACGTCGCCCTGCGCATGCGGCGCCAGCAACTGCTCACCCGTACCGACGCCCCGCGTTTCTGGGCGGTGATGGACGAGACCGCCCTGCGCCGCCAGGCCGGCGGTCCGGAGGTGATGCGCGCGCAGATCGACAAGTTGCTCGAGGCCACGAAGCTGCCCCATGTGACGCTCCAGGTCGCCCCGTTCGTGAGCGGACCCCACCCGGGGACGTACGGGCCCTTCGTGCTGTTCCGGTTCGCCATGCCGGAGTTGCCGGACATGGTCTACAGCGAGTACCTGACCGGCGCCGTCTATCTGGACGCGCGCGCCGAGGTGGCGACCCACCTGGAGGTCATGGACCGCATGGCGGCGCAGGCCGCTACGGCACAACGCACGAAGGAGATCCTCCGGGATCTCCGCAAGGAGCTGTGAATGGATCGCATCGAGCCGCGCGGGCGCGTCTACAACGGCATGCCCGCGCGGGAGCTGGGCAGCGAGGGCTGGCACAAGCCCTGGAGCGGCGGCAACGGCGGGAACTGCCTGGAGGCGATGAAGCTGGCCGACGGCCGGATCGCCGTACGCCAGTCCACCGACCCGGACGGCCCGGCGCTCATCTACACCGCGGACGAGATGACCGCGTTCATCGAGGGCGCCAAGGCGGGGGCGGCCGACTTCCTGCTGTCCTGATCCAGCTCGTGTGCTGTTCTATTCTCCACTTCCTTATCCTGATGCCGACTTGAAAGCCCACCACGCCACACGCCCGGCCAGACGTCCACGGAGTGCCGCATGGCAGGGCAGGACCCGACCGCCGTCGGGATCGACACCAGCACGCCGCATCCCGCGCCGACGTACGACTGGTGTCTCGGCGGCAAGGACAACTACCCCGTCGACGAGGCGATGGGCCGGCAGATGCCGGCCCTCGATCCCCGGGTGCCGGTGATGGCCCGGGTCAACCGCGCGTTCATGCACCGCGCCACGCGCTGGCCACGGCCGGCTTCACCCCCGAGGAGTCGGCGGCCGCACCGCGAAGCTGAGGGTGGCCGGCGTCACCCGCGCCCTGCGCCCCCGCGAGGAGTTCGCCCGCTTCTTCGACGGCCTCGGCCTGGTCGCGCCCGGCGTCGAGATCGTGCACAAGTGGCGCCCCGACCTGGGAGAACCGGTCCCGGGCCAGGACGACGGGGTGATTCCCGAGTACGGGCCGGTGGCGCGCGAGCGGTAGGCCGCGCGCCGTAATCCGGCTGCGCCGACGCCTGCACGGGGCGTACGGTGACCGTGGTTCGGGTGCGCAGGCAGCGGATCCTTCCGTCGCAAGTCATCGCTACCCCCCGGTGGGCCGGATCCGTTCCGGCCGGCCGGTCCTGCCGGAAGCCGGCCGAGCGTCGGCCTCCGGTCCGCGAAGGTTTACGTCACCGCCGCCGACTCTGATCTCCGAACCACACTCCTCACCCGGGAGGCAGCACCCCGCACAGCGCCTCCAACGCCGCGCCGTAGGCGTGTTCGGCGGCGGCCGCATACCCGACCACCAGCCCGTCACCCGCGGTCGCCTCGGCCTCCGGGTGCCGGAAGGCGGCGAGTCCGTCCAAAGCGACGCCCTGCCACGCGGCGGCCTTCAGCGTGGACCGCTCGGTGCCCGGCGGCAGCCGCAGCACCGCGTGCAGCCCGGCCGCGATGCCCGTCACGGCGACCTGCGGAGCGTGCACGGCGAGCGCGGCGACGAGCCGGTCACGGCGGCGCCGGTAGCGCTGCCGCATGCGCCGCACATGACGGTCGTACGCCCCGGAGACGATGAACTCCGCCAGCGCCAGCTGGTCCAGGACGCTCGCCCAGGCCTCCCGCTCTCCCTTGGCCGCGAGCACCGGCTCCACATACCGCTCCGGCAGGACCATCCAGCCCAGCCGCAGGGCCGGTGACAGGCTCTTGCTGACCGACCCGAGATGGATCACCCGCTCCGGATCGAGCCCTTGGAGCGCGCCGACCGGCCTGCGGTCGTACCGGAACTCGCCGTCGTAGTCGTCCTCCAGGACGACCGCCCCACGCGCGCGTGCCCAGTCGATCACGCCCGCCCGGCGCTCCGGGTGCAGGGGGCCGCCGGTCGGGAACTGGTGTGCCGGAGTGAGCAGCACGGCCCGCTCCCGCTCCAGCAGGTCCACGCGTGCGCCGTCCTCGTCCAGCGGGAGCGGCACCGTCCGTACCCCGGCCGTGGCGAGCAGCCCCCGGTGGAACTCCAGCCCGTACGCCTCCACGCCGAGCGGACCGCGCAGCACCCCGCCCGCGCCCTGGCCGAACAGCAGCCGCAGAGCGTGCGCGAAGCCCGAGCAGACGACGATCCGGTCCGGCTCGGTCCGCACCCCGCGCGCGCGTGCCAGATATCCGGTCAGCGCCTCCCTCAGCTCCCGGCGCCCGGCCGGGTCCCCCGGCCCGAACGCCTCGTTCGGCGCCGCCCCCAGCGCCCGCCGGTAGCAGGCCGACCAGGCGGCTCGCGGGAACGCCGAGGCGTCCGGAGTGCCCTGCCGCAGATCATGCCGGGGGCCACGCGCGCGCGGGGGAGGTGTCTTCGCGGGCGTCCGCTCGGCGCGGCACAGCGGTTCCGCCCGGTCGGCCACCTGGGTACCCGAGCCCTGGCGTGCGGTCAGCCAGCCCTCCGCGACCAGCTCCGCGTAGGCGTCGGCCACGGTGTTGCGGGCCACGCCCAGATCGGCGGCGAGCGACCGGTACGGCGGCAGCCGGGTGCCCGGCGCCAGCCGACCGCTGCGCACCGCTTCCCGCAGCGCCCGGGTCAGCGCCGCCCGCCGCCCGCCCGGACCCGACAGCTCCAGATGCAGGTCGGCGCCGATCCGCTGCGCGGAATTGACCCACGATTGTGTCATGGAAATGCACCCTACAGCCGGTCTTTCAGGCCCGTAGGTTAAAGCCATGACGACGAACCCGACAGCCACCGCAGCCGACTTCACGCCCGCGATCACCGAGGCCGAGGCCGGCCGCACCCGACTGGACTTCGCCCGGTCCGCCCCGAAGGTCTTCCGGACCCTCATCGGCTTCGACGCCGCAGCCCGCGCGGGCCTCGACCCGGCGCTGGTCGAACTCATCCAGATCCGTGCCTCGCACCTCAACCACTGCGCCTACTGCCTGCACATGCACACCAGCGACGCCCGCAAGGCCGGCGAGAGCGAGGACCGGCTGCACATGGTCGCCGTCTGGCGGGAGGCCCGGCACTTCTTCACCCTGAAGGAGCAGGCCGCCCTGGCGCTCACGGAGGCGCTGACCCTGGTCGCCGACGGTGGCGTCCCCGACACCGTCTACGCCGAGGCGGCCGCCCGCTTCGAGCAGGAGGAACTGGCCCACGTCATCGCCCTGATCTGTGCGATCAACACGTGGAACCGGGTGGCCCTGTCGACGGGCAAGGTGGCGGGGACGGACGAGAGGAAGGGCTGACCAGGACGGTGAAAGGGCCGCGGGGAATCCGCGGCCCGGGCTACACCCTCATCGGCCGGTCCCGCGGAGAGACCGGCGCGGGCAACCGTGAACCGCCCATCAGATAGCGGTCGACGGCCGCCGCCACCGCCCGCCCCTCCGCGATCGCCCAGACGATGAGCGACTGCCCGCGTGCCGCGTCCCCGGCGGCGAACACCCCGGGCACGTTGGTCGCGAAACCGTCGTCCCGCGCGATCGTGCCGCGCGGTTCGAGCGTGAGCCCCAACTGCCCGATCAGCCCGTCCTCCTGGTCCGGCCCGGAGAACCCGAGGGCGAGCAGCACGAGGTCGGCGGGGAGCGCCCGCCCGGTGCCCGGCACCGGGCGCCGCATCTCGTCCACCTCCACCAGGTGCAGCGACCGCACCCGCCCGCTGTCGTCCCCGGTGAAGTGGAGCGTGGACGCCGCGAACAGCCGCGCGTCCGCGTCCGCGGCCGGTGCCGTACGCAGATCCCGCGCCTCCTCGTGCGCCGCCGACAGCCGGTAGATCTTCGGATACGTCGGCCACGGCTCGGCGTCCTCGTCACGCTCACCGCCCGGCTGCGCGTAGATGTCCAGCTGGGTCACGGACGCGGCCCCCTCGCGCACCGCGGTCCCCAGACAGTCCGCGCCGGTGTCCCCGCCGCCGACGATCACCACATGCTTGCCGGCCGCGGACAGCGGGGAGACCTCCAGATCCCCCTCGCACACCCGGTTCGCCAGCGGCAGATACTGCATCGCCTGGTGTATCCCGTTCAACTCCCGGCCCGGCACCGGAAGTTCCCGCCACGCGGTCGCCCCGGTGGCGATGACGACGGCGTCGTAGCGGCCGCGCAGCTCCGCCGCCCCGACATCGCGCCCTACGGTCATCGAGGTGCGGAACTTGGTCCCTTCGGCCCGCATCTGCTCGATACGCCGTTCCAGATGCCGCTTCTCCATCTTGAACTCGGGGATGCCGTACCGCATCAGACCGCCGATCCGGTCGTCCTTCTCGAACACGGCGACCGTGTGCCCGGCCCGGGTCAGTTGCTGTGCCGCGGCCAGTCCGGTGGGCCCGGACCCGATGACGGCGATCGTCTTCCCGGACAGCCGCTCGGGAGGCCGTGCCGGGACGAACCCTTCCGCCCAGGCCCGGTCCGCGATCGCGCACTCGACGTTCTTGATGGTGACGGCCGGCTGGTTGATCGCCAGCACACATCCGGCCTCGCAGGGCGCGGGGCACAAACGGCCGGTGAACTCGGGGAAGTTGTTCGTCGCATGCAGACGCTCGCTCGCCGCACGCCAGTCCTCCCGCGAGACCAGGTCGTTCCACTCCGGGATCAGATTGCCCAGCGGGCAGGCGTCGTGGCAGAAGGGGATCCCGCAGTCCATGCACCGGTCGGCCTGCTTGCTGATGATGGGCAGCAGGGCTCCCGGGACGTACACCTCGTCCCAGTCCCGCGCCCGCTCCTCGACGGGCCGCCGCGGCCACTCCTGGCGCGGCGTGGTCATGAACCCCTTGGGATCGGCCATGGTCGTCTTCCTCGCGTACGGGTACCGCGCGGGTACCGGTGTACGACGGGCCGTACGCCGTTCGACGGCGTCCTGCGGCAGTCTTTCGCCACTCCATCGGCACTCTTTCGGCCACGATACGTCCGCACCGACCACCCCGCAGAGCGGCGGACAGCGTGGATCAGGAGGTGAGGGCCCCGGAGCGGGCCGGGCCACGGGCCCGTACGAAGATCACGTGAGAGCCAGGACGTAGACCAAGGCGGCCACGGCGGACGCGACGGCCCGGACGTGGTTCCAGAACGTCCACTCGCGTACATACGCCGGCCAGTACACGGCGGTCTCCGGGGCGCCCGGGGTCAGCCGGGCCAGCCTGTCGTTGCGCGGGACGTTCGCGACGATCGTCAGCCCGAACGATCCGACGAGGTACAGCGCGCTGCCCAGCAGCAGTTCCAGCCTCCCGTCGTCCGGCCACACCACGAACGTCACCACCGCGATCATCGCGCTCAGCACCGCCGAGCCGGTGAACACCGTCATGAAGGCCGGCCGTACCGCCGCGCCGTTGATCGCGTTCATCGCCGCGACGCCCTGCGCGGGCGGCAACGCGGCGAGGCCCCGCATCACGAAGGTCGAGAACGCGCAGAACACCCCGGCCGTCAGCCCGGTGCCGACAATCCCCGCCACCACCAGCACGAAGAACGGCCCGTCGATCATCTTCACGCCCCATCTCGTCTCGTTCCGCCCGGTTCGGCTCCGGCATCACCACCTCTCCCAGTGAAGGCCTGGGCGACGGCGCCGGCCATGGCCGAGGAGCGCGGCGACATGCGCGCGCCGCTCGCCCGTCCCCTTCATTCGCTCAGCCCACGCCCGTCCCGGTGGCCTGCCAGGACCACAGCACACTCTCCACGGCCTGGGCGATCCGGCGCCGCGCCTCGTACCGGGCCACACCTCTCATCAGCAGCTGGTCGTACGGAGTGTCCACATGCCGTACGGCCGCCACCACCGCCGAGATCACCGCCCCCTCCGACAGCGCCCGCCCGGCCGCGCTGCGCCCGACACGCCCACTTCCCCGCGCGGACGCGTGCGCCGCGATGGCTCGCGCGCGGTCGGCCGGGCACCCGGGAAACAGCCGGAGGATCTCGGCCGCGAACGCCGCTGCGAAATGCTCGTCCTCGACCGCCCTGCGCCGAGCGTCCCGCGCCCGCCGTCTGCGCCGCGCCTCGGCGTCCGCGAGACAGCGGGCCTCGGCCCGGGCCAGCGCCGGCTCCTCCACGAGCACGCCCTGCCGCTCGTAACGGCTCTTGCGCCGGTTGAACCGCACCACCACGACCGACAGCCCGCTCTCCTCCCTCGACCTGCGGGTCAGCGCGGTGTCCCCGCGCGGCAGGAACACCAGGTGCCCGAGGTCCGCGCAGTCCAGGCAGCGCGGGGCACCGTCCTCCAGCACGAGCAGCGACAGGGGCCCGCGCCGGCAAGCCGAACACCGCTTGGGCTTCAGCGCCTGGATGACGACAAGGCGACCGGGGGAGTGGGGAGTTGAGGGAAGCGCCATACGCGGTTCATTCCCCGTCACCGCCCGGGCCTCCCACCGCCTCCCTCCCTTCCCTCTCTCCTTCCCAGCAGGGACCGCCGCCTCACCGCCTTCCCGCCACCCGGCATCATGGTCTGCGTGCGACTCGAAGCGATCACCTGGGACCGGCTCGCCGAGCTGCTTGCCGACCGGCTGGCCGGCCTGGAGCCGGCCGACGGAGGCGCCTGGCCGCGCGTCGGCTTCGACGGGGCCCCGGCCGCCCGGCCCGGCGACCTCGCCGAGCGGGTCGCGCAGGCCCTGAGGGTGCGCGGCCGACCCTCGCTCGTGGTCGGCGCCGAGGGCTTTCTGCGGCCCGCCTCGCTCCGCCTGGAACACGGGCGGCGGGACGCGGAGTCGTACTTCGGAGGGTGGTTCGACACCGGCGCCCTGTGGCGCGAGGTCTTCGGCCCGCTGGACCCCGGTGGCAGCGGACGCGTCCTGCCCGACCTGTGGGATCCGGTCACCGACCGGGCCACCCGCAGCCCCTATGCCCAACTCCCGCCCGGCGGGATCCTGTTGCTCCACGGCCCCCTTCTGCTGCGCCACTGGTTCCCCTTCGACCTGACCGTGCACCTCCTCCTCTCGCCGGGTGCCCTGCGCCGCCTCACCCCCGAGGCCGACCACTGGACGCTCCCCGCCTTCGAGCGCTACGCGTCCGAGACCGACCCCGCCCACACGGCGGACGTCGTCGTACGGGCCGACGACCCCCGCCGTCCCGCCTGGAGCGGCTGACCCGGGCGGCCCGGCCGCAGGCCTTCCCGGCTCAGAGCCAGCCGTTGCGCCGGAAGCCCCGGTACAGCACCAGACACGCCCCCGCCATGACGGCCATGACCAGCGGATAGCCGAACCGCCAGTGAAGCTCCGGCATGTGGTCGAAATTCATGCCGTACACCCCGCACACCATCGTCGGGACGGCGATCACCGCGGCCCAGGCCGTGATCTTCCGCATGTCCTCGTTCTGCGCGACGGTCACCTGCGCGAGGTGGGCCTGCAAGATCGAGTTGAGCAGCTCGTCGAACGCCGCGATCTGCTCCTTGGCCCGGATCAGATGGTCGAGCACGTCCCGGAAGTAGGCCTGTATCTCGGGGGCGATGACCCGTATGGGCCGGGTGGCCAGGTCCTCCACCGGACGGCCGAGCGGTACCGCGGCCCGCTTCAGCTCCAGCAGCTCACGCTTCATCTGATAGATGCGGCCGGGGTCGAGACGGGCGCCGTTCTCCGAGAACACCTCCGTCTCGACCTGGTCGATGTCGGCCTGCACCGCGTCCGTGACGTTCAGGTAGTCGTCGACGACGTGGTCGGCGATCGCGTGCAGCACCGCCGCCGGCCCCTTGGCGAGCTGGAGCGGATGCGCCTCCAACTCCTCGCGCAGCGGCCCCAGTGAGCCGTGCCGGCCGTGCCGTACCGTGATGACGAAGTCCTCACCGACGAACACCATGATCTCGCCGGTGTCGACCACTTCGCTGGTCGCGGTCAGCTGTTCGTGCTCCACGTAGCAGACGGTCTTGAACACCGTGAAGAGCGTGTCCCCGTAGTGCTCCAGCTTGGGGCGCTGATGAGCCTCGACGGCGTCCTCCACCGCCAGCGGATGCAGGTCGAACAGCTCGGCGATGCCGGCGAACTCACGGTCCGTCGGCTCGTGCAGTCCGAGCCAGACGAACCCCTCACCGGTCTTGCGTACCATCCGCACGGCATCCACCAGGTCCGTGCACTGCGGCACGCGCACGCCGTCCTGGTACGTCACGCAGTTGACCACCGACGAGCCCAGCGGTGACCTGGCGGGATGACTGAGGTCGACGCGCGGCCGCCGCCGGGCCAGCCGTGCCACCTTGCGCAGGCCGCCGACCCTGCTCAGCCCCGTGACCTTCCGCAGATTCCCCGCCATGGACATCTGGATCTCCTTGCTTGGATCTCCTCACGCAACGCTTTCGCGCCCTGCCCGGCAAGTCTGCCAGCCGAGGGCAAAGCGCGGGTAAGCCTGTGGGAACGGAGTGTTCCGCTTGGTTTCCGCCTGTGGACGAAGCTCCGTCCGGTGCCTGTCCGGCGCCGGCCGCCGGACAAGCCGGCCGTCGGACAAGCCAGGCGACTGGGATGATCGTGGCATGACGCCATCCGACGGATACCTCCTGGACAACCGGCAGAACGAGGCGGCACAGCGCTTCGGCGCCTTCGCCGCCCTCTTCGACCCCACGACGTTCCGGCACATCGAGGCGTTCGGCATCGGGCCCGGCTGGCGCTGCTGGGAAGTCGGGGCCGGCGGCACCTCCGTGGTGTCCTGGCTCGCCGAGAAGGTGGGCCCCGCCGGCAAGGTCGTCGCGACCGACATCGACACCTCCCGTTTCGCCGCCGGCACGCGCCCGCCGGTGGAGGTGCGCGTCCATGACGTCGGCGTGGAGGAACCGCCGGGCGAGGGCTTCGACCTGGTCCACGCCCGGCTCGTGCTCGTTCACGTCCGGGACCGGGAAAGGGCGTTGAGGTCCATGATCCGGGCCCTGCGGCCCGGCGGGCGGCTGTTGGTGGAGGACGCCGACCCCGCTCTGCAGCCCTTGATCTGCCCCGACGAGTGCGGCCCCGAGCAGAAGCTGGCCAACCGGTTGCGCCAGGGCTTCCGCACGCTGCTCGCCGAACGCGGCGCGGATCTGTCCTACGGCCGTAAACTCCCGCGTCTCCTGCGGGAAGCCGGTCTGCACGGCGTGGAGGCCGACGCCTTCTTTCCGGTGACATCGCCCGCCTGCACCGCTCTCGAGGCCGCGACGGTCCGTCAGATCCGCGACCGGCTCGTCATGGCGGGGCTCGCCACCGACGAGGACATCGACCAGCACCTGGCCAACGTCGAGGCCGGCGGCATGGACCTGCTCACCGCGCCGATGATCTCGGCGTGGGGCAGGAAGGAGGCCTAGGTCCTCTTCCAGATCGCGCCGGCGTCGCGGACGCACCCGGAAGCCGGCCCGATCCGAGAGAGAAGCCCCCGCGAGCGGCGGATCCCGCCTCCAGCCGGGGCTGCTCGAGCTTGCGCGTGGCCCCCCGGGCGTGGCTCGCGTCGCGGGCTAGCCCCCGTTCCCCGCACGCCGTGGCCTGCCTCCCACGCGTTCCACCGCCGCCGCGCCCGCCCGGCAGCCCCGTGCCGCCGCCTCCTCCGGGGTCGCACCCGTGAGCAGAGCGGCGAGGAACGCGCCGGTGAAGGCGTCACCCGCACCCGTGGTGTCCCGAGGGACCGCGGGCGCCGCCGGGACCCTGACCGGTGCGCTGCCGGAACGGGCCACCAGCGCGCCGTCCGCGCCCGCCTTGGTCACCACCAGCGGCACGAGACGGCTCAGCTTGGCCGCCGCGTCCGCCGGATCCGGCAGCCCCGTCAGCAGACACGCCTCGTCCCTGCTGGGCAGCAGCAGGTCCAGCCCCTCGGCGAACGCCAGGAAGCGGTCCACCCCCAGCCGTACCAGGAAGCCCGCGGACGCCGGATCCAGGCTGACCGGCACGCCACGCGCGTGTGCCGCCGCGAGCGCGGTCCTCGCCAGCTCCCGGCTCGGCTCCGTGAACAGCAGGTAGCCCGACAGGTGCAGCCGTGCGACGCCGTCCAGCAGCCCGTCCGACCAGTCGGCGGGTTCGAGCCGCAGGGACGCCCCGCTGTCCGTGAGGAACGTACGCTCCGCCGCCGCCCCCGTGTCGACGAGGCAGATCACCGTCCCGGTCGCCGCCGTCGGATCGACCACCAGCCGGGGCCGCACCCCGGCCGCGACCAGCTCGCGCTCGTGCCAGGCGGCCGCGTCCGCACCCACCCGCCCGAGCAGCCGTACGTCCGCACAGCCCGCGTGCGCGGCCCAGCAGGCCACGTTGGCCCCCGCCCCGCCCGGCAGTGTCCGGATCGCGGCGGCCGTGTCGGTGCCGGCCGCGAGCGGCCCCCGGTGCCGCGCGACCACATCCGTGACCACGTCGCCGACGACCAGCAGGGCCCCGTCCGGGCTCACTCCGTCGTCCACGCGGTGGCGATCCGTGCCGCCAGCCGTACGTTGCCGCGCACGGCCGCCAGGTTCGCGCTCAGGGAGGCGCCGTCGGTGTGCCGGACGAGGTAGTCCAGCAGGAACGGGGTCACCGCCTGCCCGGTGACCCCCCGCTCCGCGCAGGCGCGCAGCGCGTCGGCGAGCACGCGCGCGTGCAACTCCGGGTCGAGCTGCTCGGCCTCGGGCACGGGATGGGCGACGATCAGCGCCGAATCCGGCGCGTCGAGCGCGTCCTGGGCCCGCATGACGTCCGCGACCTGCTCCGGAGTCCCAAGCGTCCAGTCGACCGGATACCCGGAGTCGGACAGATAGAAGCCGGGGAACCGGTCCGTGCCGTACCCGGCGACGGCCACGCCCAGCGTCTCCAGCCGCTGCAGGGTCGCCGGCACGTCCAGGATCGACTTCATGCCCGCGCAGACCACCGTGATCCGGGTGCGTGCCAGCAGACCGAGATCGGCCGACTCGTCCTGGCTCACCGTCCACTCCCGGTGCACACCCCCCAGCCCACCGGTGGCGAACACCCGCACACCCGCGAGCGCGGCCAGCTGGGCCGTCGCCGACACCGTGGTCGCCCCGCTCGTACCGGCCGCCACGGCGAGCGGCAGATCGCGGTGGCCCAGTTTGCGGATGCCGTCCTCGTTCGCGACCCGCTCCAGCTGCTCCTTGTCCAGGCCGACACGGGGGCGACCGTCGAGCACGGCGATGGTCGCCGGTACGGCGCCCTCCCGCCGCACCGCGTCCTCCAGCTCCAGTGCCACCTGCAGGTTCCGCGGGCGGGGCAGTCCGTGCGCGATGATCGTGGACTCCAGGGCCACCACCGGCCGCCGTGCGTCGATCGCTTCCCGGACCTCTTCCGACACCACCAGCACCACCGCACCGCCTCCTGTCCGTCGGTCCTTTCCCCCATCTCTGGCGGGCGCGCGCCGCCCCTAAACGCTTGCGGCCTGTGGGGGACGCCACCAGCCTGGGCCGCATGACGAAGAACAGCACGCGTCTCGACCATGTCGTCCTGTGGGTGGCCGATCCGGTCGCCGCGGCCGGCTTCTACCAGGATGCCGTCGGGCTGGAACCCGTGAGAGTCGCCGAGTACGCCGACGGGAAGACGGGCTTCCCCTCCGTGCGCGTCAACGAGGAGACACTCCTGGACCTCGTCCCGCTCGCCACCGCCGAGCGCATGGACATGCTGCCCGGTGCCGCGGACGCCGCCGGCCATCCGGTCAACCACGTCTGCCTGGCCCTGCCCGCCGACGGCTTCGACCACCTGCGATCCCGGTTGGAGGAGCGCGGCGTACCCATGAGCGAGATCGGCCACGACTCGTTCGGCGCCCGTGGCAAGGCCCGGCGCAACTTCTACTTCCGGGACCCCGACGGCAACGTCTTCGAGGCCCGGCACTACGACGACTAGCCCGACCGTCAGAACAGCGGCTCGGGCAGCACGCCCTCCAGGGCCAGCAGCTGCCGCTTGGTCTCCAGTCCGCCCCCGAAGCCACCGATGCCGCCGTCGCTCTCCACCACCCGGTGGCACGGCACGACCACCGGCAGCGGATTGGCACCCATGGCCGCGCCGACCGCCTGGGCCCCGCCGGGCTGCCCGACCCGCCCGGCGAGATCGCCGTACCCGACCACCGTGCCGTAGGGCACGCCGGACGCCAGCTCGCGCAGCACCTGCCGGTTGAAACCGGAGATCAGGGACCAGTCCAGCGGCAGGTCGAAGCGGTGCCGCTCGCCCGCGAAATACGCCCGCAGCTGGCGTATCGCCTCGGCGAGCGGCGGCGAGTCCGGATCCTCCACGGGTGTGCCGCCCAGCCGGGCCGCCAGCCGCTCCAGGGCGCGGTCGCGCACCGCATCTGTGGCATGGAAGACCACGTTGACCAGGCCGTCACGGGTCGCCGCCAGCATCAGCGGACCGATGTCCGTGCCCACCACGGCCCACGTGACCCGCTGCTCATCCCGCCCGTCGCTGTCCATGCGCCCACGGTACGACCAGCCACTGACAACGCCCGCTCCGCTCAGTGCGAAGCCAGCGCCTCCCGCACCACGTCGGGCTTGTTCGTGATGATCCCGTCGACGCCGTAGCCCGCGACCCGGCGCGCGGTGGCCGCGTCGTTCACCGTCCAGGCGAACACCCCGAGCGGCTTGTCGTGCGGCCCCTTGACGGCGTGGACGGCCGAGACGTACGTCGGGGAGAGCGACCCGTACGAGGGGTTGACGAGATCGGTGAAGGGCGCGTACTGGCCCAGTTGCGCCACGGTGGGCGAACCGAGGTAAGCGGTGGTGATCGCGGGCCTCAGCTCGTGCACGGTCCGGATGCTGTCCGCGCTGAAGCTCTGCACGATCAGCCGGCCGAGGTGCTTCGGGTCCAGCCAGCCCTCGTTGCCGAGAAGCTTCACGGTCTGCTGCTCGATGCCCGGATACAGCTCCGGGTTCTTGATCTCCAGGAGCAGTTTCTCGTGGTTGTGCTCGACCCGGCACATGTAGTCCTTCAGCGTCGGCACGCGCGTGCCCGCGTAAGCCGGGGAGTACCAGCTGCCCGCGTCCAGCCGGGCGATCTCGGCGGCGGTGAAGTCCTTCACCTTCCACGGGGCCCGGTCGGGAAAGACCTGCTCGGCGTCCGTGGTGCGCTGGAGGCTGTCGTCGTGGATGACGACCAGCTCGCCGTCCTTGGTGCGCTGCACGTCGTTCTCGACCCAGGAGAAGCCCAGCTGGGCGGCCTTGTCGATCGACGCCAGCGTGTTCTCCGGAGCGTAGGCGGAGGCGCCCCGGTGGGCGATCACCGTGGGTGCGCCCATGTCGCCGGCCCGGGCGTCGGAGGCGGGGCTCGGCAGGACCGCCGTCCCCAGGACGGTGGCGGCCGCGGCGGCCACTACGCGCGCGTGCATGCAGACTCCTCGCGTCGAGCGAATACCGACAGCAACCAGACTGACACCAGACGGTCTCCGGCACGCGGGCGCACGATGGGCACAGAGCGCATGGAGGTGTCCAGGTGCGCTCACCAGGACCGCACATCTGAGGCAAGGCCGTGATTCTTTGCCGGAAAATCGTTCGACCGTTCCGGTGGGGGTCATACTCTCTGCGACAACCCTGACCGCCGGCGCGGTCCTGGGCCGGGGGAACAAATCGGGGATTCCGGGACGCATGAGGGCGGAAGGGCAGCCGCGGATGCAAGGCACGGTCGACGGATTCAGTTACGGGGCCGTCACCCCGGTGGTGGCCTATCTGATGGCCTGCCTCGGCGGCGCCCTCGGCCTGCGCTGCACCACGCGGTCCCTGCTGGTCACGCACTCCTGGCGGCCCGCCTGGCTGGCCCTCGGCTCCGCCGCGATCGGCTCCGGCATCTGGACCATGCACTTCGTCGCCATGATGGGCTTCGCCATCAAGGAGACACCGATCCACTACGACAAGCCGATCACCTACGCGAGCCTCGGCCTCGCCGTCGTCATGGTCGGGGTCGGGATCTTCATCGTCGGCTACCGGGGCGCCACCGGCACCGCTCTGTTCACCGGAGGCACGATCACCGGTCTGGGCGTCGCCTCGATGCACTACCTCGGCATGGCGGGCGTGCACTTCCACGGGCGCTTCACCTACAACACGCTCACCGTCGCCGCCTCCGTGGGCATAGCGGTCGTGGCCGCCACCGCCGCCCTGTGGGCCGCCGGACGGGTCCGGGGTTTCCTGTGGAGCGTGGCGGCGAGCCTCGTCATGGGGCTCGCGGTCAGCGGCATGCACTACACCGGCATGGCCGCCCTCGGCGTCCACCTCGACGGCACCTCGCACAGCGCGGGAGGCGCACCCGAGCCGTCCGTGCTCGCGCCGATGCTGATCGGCCCGCTCGCCTTCCTGCTCCTCGCGGGCGTCGTGGTGGTCTTCGACCCGCTGATGGTCATCGGCCGGCCCGTGCGCAGGCCCATCGAGCGCAAACCGGGTGTCCCGGCCGCCGTCGTCGCCCCCCACCCGGAGCGCCGCGCCGCCGTCCCCGAGGAGCGCCGCCCCGAGCGCCAGGTCTCCCGGACCCCGCAGAATCGCTGATCCGGGCCCGTTGTCAGTGCGGGGTCGTACGGTGGATGACATGCGGCCCGTTTCCCACATCGAACGCACGGTGGCGCCCCTCGAGGTCGTCAGCCCCTACCAGCCCAGCGGCGACCAGCCGACGGCCATCGCCGACCTGGCCAAGCGCATCGAGGCCGGTGAGAAGGACGTCGTCCTGCTGGGCGCGACCGGCACCGGCAAGTCCGCCACCACGGCGTGGATGATCGAGAAGCTCCAGCGCCCCACGCTCGTGATGGCGCCGAACAAGACACTGGCCGCCCAGCTGGCCAACGAGTTCCGCGAGCTGTTGCCGAACAACGCGGTCGAATACTTCGTCTCGTACTACGACTACTACCAGCCCGAGGCCTACGTCCCGCAGTCGGACACCTACATCGAAAAGGACTCCTCGATCAACGAGGAGGTCGAGCGACTGCGCCACTCGGCGACGAACTCGCTGCTCACCCGCCGCGACGTCGTCGTGGTCGCCTCGGTGTCCTGCATCTACGGCCTCGGTACGCCGCAGGAGTACGTGGACCGGATGGTGCCCCTCCGGGTCGGCGACGAGATCGACCGGGACGAGCTGCTGCGCCGCTTCGTCGACATCCAGTACACGCGCAACGACATGGCCTTCAGCCGCGGCACCTTCCGGGTCCGCGGCGACACCATCGAGATCTTCCCGGTCTACGAGGAGCTGGCCGTCCGTATCGAGATGTTCGGCGACGAGATCGAGGCGCTGTCCACGCTGCACCCGCTCACCGGCGAGATCATCAGCGACGACCAGCAGCTGTACGTCTTCCCCGCCTCCCACTACGTCGCCGGCCCCGAGCGCATGGAGCGGGCGGTCAACGACATCGAGAAGGAGCTCGGGGAGCGCCTCGCCGAGCTGGAGAAGCAGGGCAAGCTCCTGGAGGCCCAGCGCCTGCGGATGCGCACCACGTACGACATCGAGATGCTCCGCCAGATCGGCACCTGCTCCGGCGTGGAGAACTACTCGATGCACTTCGACGGCCGCTCGCCCGGCTCCCCGCCCAACACCCTGCTGGACTACTTCCCGGACGACTTCCTGCTCGTCATCGACGAGTCGCACGTCACCGTCCCGCAGATCGGCGCCATGTACGAGGGCGACGCCTCCCGCAAGCGCACCCTCGTCGACCACGGCTTCCGCCTGCCCTCCGCGCTGGACAACCGTCCCCTGAAGTGGGAGGAGTTCCAAGAGCGCATCGACCAGACCGTCTACCTGTCGGCCACCCCGGGCGCGTACGAGTTGTCCCGCTCCGACGGCGTCGTGGAGCAGATCATCCGCCCGACCGGTCTGGTCGACCCGGAGGTCGTGGTCAAGCCCACCGAGGGGCAGATCGACGACCTGGTGCACGAGATCCGGCAGCGCACCGAGAAGGACGAGCGCGTCCTCGTCACCACGCTCACCAAGAAGATGGCCGAGGACCTCACCGACTACTTCCTGGAGCTCGGCATCCAGGTGCGTTATCTGCACAGCGACGTCGACACCCTGCGCCGTGTCGAGCTGCTGCGTGAACTGCGCTCCGGCGAGTACGACGTCCTGGTCGGCATCAACCTCCTCCGCGAGGGCCTCGACCTGCCCGAGGTGTCCCTGGTGGCGATCCTCGACGCCGACAAGGAGGGCTTCCTGCGCTCGGGTACCTCACTGATCCAGACCATCGGCCGCGCGGCGCGCAACGTGTCCGGTCAGGTCCACATGTACGCCGACAAGATCACCCCGGCGATGGAGAAGGCCATCGAGGAGACCAACCGCCGCCGGGAGAAGCAGATCGCCTACAACAAGGCCAACGGCATCGACCCCCAGCCGCTGCGCAAGAAGATCAACGACATCGTCGCGCAGATCGCCCGCGAAGAGGTCGACACCGAGCAGCTCCTCGGTTCCGGCTACCGCAAGTCCAAGGACGGCAAGGGCGCCAAGGCACCTGTCCCCGCCCTGGGCGACAAGGCGGCCAAGAGCGCGAAGGCCGCCAAGGGCAAGGCAGCGGCCACGGTGCCCACGGACCGTCCGGCGGCCGAACTCGCCGAGCAGATCGAGGAGATGACCGAGCGGATGCGCGCCGCCGCCGCGGAGCTGCAGTTCGAGATCGCGGCCCGGCTGCGTGACGAGGTCTCCGAGATGAAGAAGGAACTGCGCCAGATGCGGGAGGCCGGCCTCGCCTGAGTCCCGCCACCCTGCCGGACCTCGGTAGATGCGCCAAGTGTTGCAACACCGACACAAAGCGTGGGCCGGGGTTCGGCACTGTCGGTGCCCCTGCGTAGGGTTCTGGACAACCGCGCAGTGCGCGGCAACAGGGGACCATCGAGAGGGGATTCAGCGGTGTCCGTCAACTTGAGCAAGGGTCAGGCCATCAGCCTGGAGAAGAAGGACGGGGCCACCCTGAGCGCGGTCCGTATGGGACTCGGCTGGCAGGCGGCGAAGCGGCGCGGCCTGTTCGGCTCCCGCACCCGCGAGATCGACCTGGACGCCTCGGCCGTCCTCTTCGCCGAGAAGCAGCCGGTCGACGTGGTGTTCTTCCGCCACCTGGTGAGCGACGACGGCTCGGTCCGCCACACCGGCGACAACCTCGTCGGCGGTGTCGGCCAGGGCGGCGACGACGAGTCGATCCTCGTGGACCTGCAGCGCGTCCCGGTCCACATCGACCAGATCGTCTTCACCGTGAACTCCTTCACGGGCCAGACGTTCCAGGAGGTGCAGAACGCGTTCTGCCGTCTCGTGGACGAGACCAACGGCCAGGAACTCGCCCGCTACACGCTGGACGGCGGCGGCGACTACACCGCCCAGATCATGGCCAAGGTGCACCGCGCGGGCTCGGGCTGGACGATGACCGCCATCGGCACCCCGGCCAACGGCCGCACCTTCCAGGACCTGATGCCGGCGATCCTGCCGCACCTGTAGGACCGCCCGCTCGACCGGCAGGGCGCACGACAGTACGACACAGGGGGCGACGGCGATGACGGCCGAGCTGGTGCGGGGACAGAACCACCCGCTGACCCAGACCCGGTTGACGATCCGGATCTCGGCCGGGGCGCCGGTCCTGGCCGGGGCCACGCTCGGCGACGAGAACGGCACGGTGCACGGCACCGGGCGGGTGGCCCATCCCGGCGCACCCGCTCTTCCCGGTGTCGAGGTGTCCCGGCAGGCCGCCGCCGAACACCGGCTGTCCGTCGACCTGGGCGCCCTGCCCGAGGAGGTGCACCGCGTCGACGTCTTCCTCGCCCTGCCCGCAGGGGCCGAAGCGCCGTCGCGGTTCGGGGCCGTCGCCGCCCCGCACACCGCCGTAGAAGGCCCCGACGGCACCGAACTCGCCTGCTACACCCTCACCGGCCTGGACAGCGAGACGGCCGTGCTCGCCCTGGAGCTCTACCGCAGACAGGCCGCCTGGAAGGTGCGCGCGGTGGGCCAGGGATACGCGGCGGGGCTCACGGCGCTCCTCGCCGGCCAAGGGCTGCGCGAGGCCGCCGACCTCACGGCCGCAGTCCAGGAGGCCGCGGCGCACGGCCCGTCCGGAGCGGTGCCGACCCCGCCCGGCCCACCGTCACCCCAGGCCGCCCCGGCTCGTGAGACCTCGGCCCGCGCGCCGCAGGACACCTCCGCGACCGTTCCGCACGACGCCTCCGCAGCCGCGGCACGTGAGACCCCGGCCGCCGCGCCGTACGACATCCGCCCACCCGGACCCGCGGACGCTCCCGCCTCCGGAACGGCGGGGCCGACGCCGCCGTTTGCCGCGCAGCCGCCCGAGCCGGCACCGCCGTACGACGCCCGCAGCCCCTACGACGCCCAGGCGTCCGGCACCCCACCGCGTGACCCCGGCGCCCGGATCGACTACACGCACCCCGGCCGCCGCCCGCAGGGCACACCGGCCCAGGCGTCCGCGCCCGCCGACGACCGGCCCGCGCAACCCGTCGCGGGTGACGCCGCGGGCTGGTCGATGGAGGAGCGGCTGTACAACCAGGTGTGGGGCATGTTCGAGGACCTCGCCCGCACCACCGCCGCGTACCGCAGCGCCGTCGAGTTCGCCGACTCCCGACTGGAGACGGAACTCGACCAGGCCCTCACCGACCCCCGCGGCCGGCTCGGCACCGCGGCCGACGCCGCGCGTGAGGCCGCCCACGCCCGCCGGACGCAGCTGGTCGACCAGGCCCGGGCGGTCCTCGACCGCGATCTCGCCCAGCTCACCGCCGAATCCGAGGTCGTCGAACCCGCGCTACCACCCGCCTACGCCCGCTGGGACAATCCCGTCTGGCACGGCTTCCGCATGCCCACCGAGCCGCCGATGGCGCTGCGCCTCGGCGACCTCCACCTCCCCGAGAGCGTGCCGCTGCGCATTCCCATGCTGGTCCGGCTGCCGCTGGAACGTGGCCTGTGGCTCGACAGCGGGACGGCCGCCGCATCCGACGGGTTCCCGGACTCCGCCGAGCTGCGGCACCTGGCCGTGGAGGCGGCAGTGGCGCTCGCGGCGCGACTGCTCGCCGTGCACCCGGCGGGGGACTTCGGCGTGCAGGTCGTCGACCCGGCCGGCGCCGGGGCCGCGGCGTTCGCCCCCCTCGCGCGGACCGGCGTGCTCGCCGCGCCTCCGGCCACGGGGGCGGCGGGAGTGACGGAGGTGCTGGAGAGGCTCACCCGGCGGGTCGACCTGGTGCAGATGGCCGTGCGGGGCGGCGCGCCCGAGTCGTTGCCGGCCGATGTCGACCCGGCGCGACAGCTGCTGATCGTCAACGACTTCCCGCACGGTTTCGACGACCGGGCCGTGACCCGGCTGCGCTATCTCGCCGACGAGGGACCCGACGTCGGTGTGCACCTCCTGCTGGTGGCGGACCGCGAGGACGCCGCGGCCTACGGCCCCCTCCTCGATCCGCTGTGGCGTTCGCTGATGCGACTCACACCCGTGCCCGACGACCACTTCGCCGACCCCTGGGTCGGACACGCCTGGACCTACGAGCCCGCGCTGGTGCCGGCCGGCAGCCGGATCGTGCACCACGTCCTCACCGAGGTGGCCAGGGCCCTGAGCGAGCACCGGTAAAGCACCAAGTACCGGTAAAGCTGACCTGACCACGGGATTTGGTCTTTGCTTTACTTTCTACTTTACCTTTCCTTGGTGATTGGGGTACAGTTTTCCGCACGGAGGGGAGTACTCCCTGACTGCGGCGCACCCGTCAGTACGGACCGGTTCCGGTCCCGGGGCGCCGGCCCCGCGCGGGTGGAAGAGACCTCCGGCAGCGACGACGCTGACGTGTTTGCCGTTACGTAATGCCGGAGGTGCAGTGGAAGTCTCCATGACCCTGTGGGTCCTGACCGTCGTGGGTCTCGCCGCCCTGATCGCGGTCGATTTCCTCATCGGGCGCAAGCCGCATGAGGTGTCGGTCAAGGAAGCCGGAATCTGGACCGTCGTCTGGATCGCCCTGGCCGGGCTCTTCGGCCTCGGGCTCCTCGTCTTCGGCGGCGGACAGCCGGCCGGCGAGTTCTTCGCGGGATTCATCACCGAGAAGTCGCTGAGCGTCGACAACCTCTTCGTCTTCGTCCTCATCATGGCGAAGTTCGCGGTGCCCGCTCAGTACCAGCAGCGCGTCCTGCTCGTCGGCGTGCTCATAGCCCTGGCCCTGAGGACCGTCTTCATCGCCGCCGGAGCCGCGATCATCGCCGGCTTCTCCTGGGTGTTCTTCCTCTTCGGCGCCTTCCTGATCTGGACCGCCTGGAAGCTCGTCCAGGAGGCCCGCGCGGACGAGGAGGGCGAGGAGTACGAGGAGAGCAAGCTGCTGAAGGCGGTGGAGCACAGGTTCGGCGTGGCCGACCGGTACCACGGCACCAAGCTGTGGATCCAGCAGAACGGCAAGCGGGTCATGACCCCGATGCTGGTCGTGATGCTCGCCATCGGCACCACGGACGTGCTGTTCGCCCTGGACTCCATCCCCGCGATCTTCGGCCTGACCCAGGACCCGTACATCGTCTTCACCGCCAACGCCTTCGCCCTCATGGGTCTGCGGCAGCTGTACTTCCTCATCGGCGGCCTGCTGAAGAAGCTGGTCCACCTCTCGTACGGCCTGTCGATCATCCTCGGCTTCATCGGCGTCAAGCTGGTGCTGCACGCCCTGCATGAATCCGGCGTCCACGTCCCCGAGATCAGCATCCCGGTCTCGCTCGGGGTGATCTGCGCGGTGCTGGTCGTCACCACCATCACCAGCCTCATGGCCTCCAGGAAGCAGACAGCCGTCGAGGCGGCACGCGCCGAGGAGGAAGACGCCCGCAGCGTGGACGTCTGACCAGGGCCGTCACAGGGGCGGAAAGGAAACAGCGGAAGGAGCTGCGGAAGTATCCGAAAAGAACGGAATGCGAACCCTGTACGTCTCTGCGACCATCGCCGCATGATCACTCGGCTCCGGTCGCTCACCCGGCAGTGGACGATCCTCGTGCCCGTCCTCGCGGTCGTCCTCCTGGTCTTCACCTGGGGCCGTGACCTGCCGGGCACGGTCGTCGCCCTGGTGACCGTGGTGCTCGCCGGCTCCGTCCTGGCCGCGGTGCATCACGCGGAGGTCATCGCTCACCGCGTCGGCGAGCCCTTCGGCTCCCTGGTGCTCGCCATCGCCGTCACGATCATCGAGGTGGCCCTGATCGTCACCCTCATGGTCGACGGCGGCGACAAGAGTTCCACCCTGGCCAGAGACACCGTCTTCGCCGCCGTGATGATCACCTGCAACGGCGTCGTCGGCCTCTGCCTGCTCGTGGCCTCCCTCCGGCACGGCACCGCGGTGTTCAACCCCGAGGGGACCGGCGCCGCCCTGGCGACCGTGGCGACGCTCGCCACGCTCAGCCTGGTGCTGCCGACCTTCACCACCAGCAAGCCCGGACCCGAGTTCTCCTCCGTGCAGCTGACCTTCGCCGCGCTGTCCTCACTGATTTTGTACGGCCTGTTCGTGGCCACCCAGACCGTCCGCCACCGCGACTACTTCCTGCCGATCACCCGGCAGGGCGAGGTCATCACCGCCGAGGACCACGCCCGGCCCCCGTCCGCGCGCACCGCCCGGATCAGCCTCGCACTGCTCGGCCTGGCCCTGGTCGGCGTGGTCGGCCTGGCCAAAGGCGTGTCGCCCACCATCGAGTCGGGCGTGGCGGCGGCCGGCCTGCACCAGGCCGTCGTCGGTGTGATCATCGCCCTGCTCGTCCTGTTGCCGGAGACGATCGCCGCACTGCGCTCCGCACGCCGCGACCGGGTGCAGACCAGCCTCAACCTCGCTCTGGGCTCGGCCATGGCCAGCATCGGCCTGACCATCCCTGCCGTCGCCCTCGCCTCCGTCTGGCTGTCCGGCCCGCTCGTCCTCGGCCTCAGCTCGACGCACATGCTGCTGCTCGCGCTGACCGTGGTGGTCAGCTCCCTGACGGTGGTTCCGGGACGGGCCACCCCCCTGCAGGGCGGCGTCCACCTGGTGATCTTCGCGGCGTACCTGGAGCTGGCGATCAACCCGTAGCGCCGTGCCGTCGCGCCCGGGGTCCGGCCCCTCCGCGGCCCTGAGGAGGGACTTCCCCGAGCTGTCCACGGTTGCCCGCCGCCCGGGTCCGCCCCGGTCCGTCTCAGCTCGTGGCCGGCTCCACAACCGGCACGGGCACCGGGCGCGTCTCGGGCAGCAGGGCGAAGCACCCCAGGCTGAGCAGTGCGACGCCGGTCAGATACGCGCCCACGGCCCAGGGCACCCGCCCGCCCTGCTCGGCGAGCGCCGTGGCGACGATCGGGGTGAGCGCGCCGCCGAGGACCCCGCCGAGGTTGTAGCCCACCGCGGCGCCCGTGCAGCGCACCCGGGCCTCGTACAGCTCCGGCAGGTAGGCGGCGATGACCGCGAACATGATGATGAAGGCGATCAGGGCGCCCAGGATGCCGAGGAACATCAGCAACGGCTGCCCGGTGGCCAGCAGCGCCACCATCGGCAGCATCCACACGGCGCAGGCGGCGGACCCGGTCAGACACATCGGCCGGCGCCCGTAGCGGTCGCCGAGCAGGGCCAACAGGGGGGTGAGGGCGCCCATCACGATCACCGCGGCCATCACACAGGTCAGCATCACCGTCCGGCTCACCCCGAGCCGCTCCGTCGCATACGCCAGCGACCAGGTCGTCACCGCATAGAACACCGCGTACCCGACGGCCAGCGCCCCGGCCGTCAGCAGCACCAGCCGCCCGTGGTGCCGTAGCACCTCGACGAGCGGCACGCGCGCGTGGTCGTCGATCTCCAGGAACCGAGGGCTCTCGGCGAGCGACGAGCGCAGCCACAGCCCGGCCAGCGCCAGTACCCCGGCCGCCCAGAACGGCACCCGCCATCCCCACCGTGCGAAGTCCGCGTCCGACAGCGTCGCCGACAGGGCGAGCATCACCCCGTTGGCGAGCACGAAGCCGAACGCGGGCCCCACCTGGGGAAAGCTCGACCAGAGTGCGCGCCGCCCGGCCGGCGCGTGCTCGGCGGTCAGCAGCACCGCACCGCCCCACTCCCCGCCCACCCCCAGTCCCTGCAGGAAGCGCAGGACGAGCAGCAGCACGGGCGCGGCGACGCCGATCGTCCCGTACGAGGGCACGCAGCCCACCGCGACCGTCGAGGCGCCTGTGAGCAGCAGGGAGATGACGAGCACGGGTCGCCGCCCGCGCCGGTCGCCGAGATGCCCGAACAGCGCCGAGCCGAGCGGACGGGCCACGAACCCCACTCCGAACGTCGCGAACGCCGCCAGGGTCCCCGCGACGGGCGAGAACGTCGGGAAGAACAGCGGCCCCAGGACCAGGGCCGCCGCCGTCCCGTAGACGAAGAAGTCGTAGAACTCGATCGCGGTCCCCACCAGGGATGCGGCGGCGAGTCTCGGCATCGAAGGGGGGCTTACGGCGCGTACAGGCTGCATGTCGCGTCAACTACCCACCGTGATCGGCGGTTACGGGGCGCGTGGAGGCGCTCGGGCGACCGTGGCGTGCGCCGAAGCCACCGGTGGGACGTGCCCCGCCGTACGCTGCGGAGACCCGTGATAGACCGGGTGCGAGCAGCGGTCGTCGACGTACCGCCCCGAACGGACCGGAGGACCCGTGCCCCGCACCCTGGCCAACGCCCCGATCATGATCCTCAACGGGCCCAACCTGAACCTGCTCGGCCAGCGCCAGCCCGAGATCTACGGCAGGGACACGCTGGCCGACGTGGAGACGCTGTGCGCCAAGGCCGCGGCGGCGCACGGCGGCACGGTGGACTTCCGGCAGTCCAACCACGAGGGCGAACTGGTCGACTGGATCCACGAGGCGCGGCTGAACCACTGCGGGATCGTCATCAACCCCGGCGCCTACTCCCACACGTCGGTCGCGATCCTGGACGCGCTCAACACCTGTGACGGCATGCCCGTGCTGGAGGTGCACATCTCCAACATTCACCAGCGCGAATCGTTCCGGCACCACTCCTACGTCTCGCTGCGCGCCGACGGTGTGATCGCCGGGTGCGGGGTGCAGGGCTATGTGTTCGGCGTGGAGCGCGTGGCAGCCCTGGCGGGCGCGGCCCCCGCCGACGCGTAGGCACCACGCCTACGCGTAGGCCCACGCCGACGCGACGGCCCGCGTCACAGCCGGCCCGCCTCCACGATCCGCCGCAGGAAGCGTCGCGTGCGCTCCTGCTGCGGGTCACCGAAGACCTGCTCGGCGGTGCCGCGTTCCAGGACGACTCCGCCGTCCAGGAAGCACACCTGGTCGGCGACGTCGCGCGCGAAGCCCATTTCGTGCGTCGCCAGCACCATGGTCATGCCGTCGTCCTTCAGGTCCCGGACCACCTCCAGCACCTCACCCACGAGTTCGGGGTCGAGTGCCGCCGTGATCTCGTCCAGCAGCAACAGCCGGGGCCGCACGGCAAGGGCCCGTACGATCGCCACACGCTGCTGCTGGCCGCCGCTCAGCCGGTCGGGGTAGGCGTCGGCCTTGGCGGCCAGTCCGAGGCGCTCCAGCAGCCCTCTGGCGTGTTCCTCGGCCTCGGCCCGGGTGGCGCCGTGGACCCGGCGCGGCGCCAGCGTGATGTTGTCCAGCACGGTCATGTGCGGGAACAGGTTGTACGCCTGGAAGACCACACCGATGCGGCGCCGCACCGCGTCCTGGTCGGCGCGGGGATCGGTGATCTCCTCGCCGTCCAGCCAGATCGCGCCGTCGTCGATCTCCTCCAGGAGGTTGGCGCAGCGCAGCAGCGTGGACTTGCCCGAACCTGACGCGCCGATCAGCGCGGTCACCGTGTGCGGCGCGACCTCCAGATCGACGTCGCGCAGGACGACGGAGCCACCGAAGGTCTTGCGGACGGACTCCATGCGCAGGACGGGTGCGTCCGTGGCGCTCACAGCGCTCCTCCCTGGGCCCGCTGCCGGTCCATACGGGCCGTCAGCCAGTCCGTGAAGCGGGTCATCGGAATGGTCAGCGCCACGAACACCAGTCCCGCGACGATGTACGGCGTGTAGTTGAGGCTGCGGCCCACGATGATGTCGGCCGCCCGCACGGCGTCCACCGCGCCCCCGATCGACACCAGGCCCGTGTCCTTCTGCAGCGACACCAGGTCGTTGAGCAGCGGCGGCACCTGACGCCGTACCGCCTGGGGCAGGACGACGTAGCGCAGGGCCTGCCTGTTGGTGAGGCCCAGGGAGCGGGCCGCGGCGCGCTGGGACGGGTGGATCGACTCGATGCCCGCGCGGAACACCTCGGCCACGTACGCCGAGTACGTCAGCGTCAGCGCCGTACCGCCCAGCAGCACCGGATCGACCGTCACGCCCTGCAGCCGCAGCGCGGGCACACCGAGGACCACGATCATCAGGTTGATGATCAGTGGAAGGCCGCGGAAGAAGTCGGTGTACGCCGCCGCCAGCACCCGCAGCGGGAAGAAGACCGGTCCGCGCAGGGTGCGCGCGATCGCGATCAGCATGCCCAGGACCAGGACGGCGACACCGCAGACCGCGAGCAGGCGGACGTTCAGCCACAGCCCTTCGAGGACCTTCGGCAGCGCCTCGCGCGCGTAGTCGGCGCTGAAGAACGTCTCCTTGGTGCGTGGCCAGCCCGGCGCGTCGACCACGACCAGGTACAGCACGACCGCTGTGACCAGCGTCGATAGCGCCGCTACGGCCGTGGCGCGGCGGGCACGCGCGCGTTGGTGGCGCTCGCGTGCCCGCCGCCGTTCGGAGGGTACGTAACCGTCGACGGAGCGTCCGTCGACGGCGCCGGTCATGTCGCCCTCGCCGTCGGCCCCCTCCCGGGCCGACTCGCCCTTCGTGACGGTCACTTGAGCACCGGGGCGTCGACGGCGTCGGACAGCCACTGCTTCTCGAGCTTCGCCAGGGTGCCGTCCTTGCGCAGGGCGTCGACGGCGCCGCTCACGCACGAGGTCAGCGCGCTGCCCTTGTCCAGCACCAGCCCGAACTGCTCGGGCGTGGCGCCCTGGTTCTCGAACTGTCCGACGATCTTCGCGTTCGTCACCTCGGCCGCGGTGATGTAGAACGCCGTTGGCAGGTCGACGACGATGGCGTCGACCTGGCCGTTCTTCAGGGCGGACTTGGCCTGGTCGTTCTTGGCGTACACCGCGGCCTCCTGCTTCGGCTTCACCACGTCGGTGATGTAGTCGAGGCTCGTGGTGCCCACCTGGGCACCCAGCTTGAGGCCCTTCAGGTCCGCGATGCTCCTCGCCCCGGCGGCCTTGCCGCCCTTCAGGGCGATGACGGCCTGGCGCACGTCGTAGTAGCCGGAGGAGAAGTCGACGGCCCTCTTGCGCTCGGCGCTGATCGACACCTGGTTGATGTCGAAGTCGAAGGTCTTCACGCCGGGTGCGAACGCCTTGTTGAACGGCACGCTCTGCCATACGACGGCGCTCTTGCCGTAGCCCAGCCGCCGGGCCACGGCGTAGCTGACCGCCGACTCGAAGCCCTTGCCGTTCGCCGGCTTGTCGTCCTTGAACCAGGGCTCGTAGGCCGGTTCGTCCGTCGCGATCGTCAGCTTGCCGGAGGTCTTCGTGGCCAACTTGCCCTTGGCGCAGCTCTTCGCGGCCGATCCGGACGGGGAGGCCGACGCGCCGCCCTCGGGCTGCGGCGCACAGCCGACAGCGGTGGCGAGCAGGGCTACGGTGGCGGCGGCCAGCGCACGGCGCAGGGTGCGAGGGGCGAGGTACATGGCGGGAGATTGGCAGCGAACCCGGCGTTTGTCCAGGTCATGGCGGTAAGTGTCCGCATAGTGGGAGCGGGTGTTGCAGTCGTGTGAACGTCGCTCCGAGCGTGGCCCCTTGGCCTGGGCCGCCGGCCGAGGGCAGGGCGGGAGACCGGCGGCCCTACCGCCGAGGAGCCGTCATCCTCCGCGGTCCTGCCTCCAGTTCAGCGCGTGACACGGCGCGTCGGGAGCGCGCACGCGCCCCCGACGCGTGCGAAACGTTCACACGGGGCGCGGAGGAGAGCGCGCCCGGCGCTCACCACCCGCGCGCGTGCCACTCCGGCAGATGCGGCCGCTCCGCACCCAGCGTCGTGTCGTCGCCGTGCCCGGGATACACCCAGGTCTCGTCCGCCAGCACGTCGAAGAGCTTCGCCTCCACGTCGCGGATCAGGCTGGCGAAAGCCTTCGGGTCCTTGCGCGTGTTGCCGACACCGCCCGGGAAGAGGCAGTCGCCGGTGAAGACGTGCGGGTGGCCGTGCGGGTCGTCGTAGACCAGCGCGATCGAGCCCGGGGTGTGCCCGACGAGATGCCGCGCGGTGAGCTCCACGCGGCCCACCCTGATGACGTCGCCGTCGTCCACGAGGACATCGGTGGGCACGGGGATACCGGGGGCGTCCTCGCGGCCGGCGTACGTACGCGCGCCCGTGGCGGCGACGACCTCGGCGAGCGCCTGCCAGTGGTCGCCGTGCTGATGCGTGGTGACCACGGACGCGATGCCGTCGTCACCGATCATGCCGAGGAGCGTCCCCGCCTCGTTGGCGGCGTCGATCAGGAGCTGCTCGTCGGTGGCCCGGCAGCGCAGCAGATAGGCGTTGTTGTCCATCGGGCCGACCGCGATCTTCGTGATCATCAGGTCTTTCAGCTCATGCACATCCGCCGGTCCGCCGACCCGTACCTCTCCGGTGTACGTCATGGTGATCAGCCTATAGCGGGGACCGGCCCGCGGACCGTCGGCGGCCTACAGCGGGGGCAGTTTCGGCAGCGCGCCCTTCGCGGTCAGGCCGGATCCGTCGCGCCGTCCGGCGAGCCAGCCCAACAGCTCGGCGGCCGTACCCTCGACCGCGACCGGGTCGCCCTCGGCGCCGCCGCCCGTGGTCCAGGTCCGGCCGTCGCCGGTGGCCAGGCCGGTCGAGGGCACGTCCTTGTGCCCGGCGAAGCGGTCCGCCAGAAACTCGATCTCCCGGTCCGCGAACTCCGCCGGAAGATCCTCCAGCTCGTACCCGACGCCGAGGTCCACATGGTGCAGCTCGACCTCGACCCACCTGCGGAACGGCACCCGGGACGCGGAGTCGGTGACCCCGTTGCGCAGCTCCACCGTGCGCGCCCAGTCCGCCGGCGCGTCTCCCACCGCCAGGAAGCGGTCCGCGCTCTCACGCAGGTCGGCGAGCTGGGCGTCGAGCGGACGGGGGGCGTCACGCTCGATGTCCGCGTCCCGCGCCTCGGCGCTCACGTACATGGGCCGGCCTTCGAGAACGTTCACGAGCGCGTCCGCGTTCCGGGCGAGGTGGGCGAGGACATGGCCGCGGGTCCAGCCCGGGAGCCGTGACGGCTCGGCGAGCGACGCGTTGTCCAGTGTGGCGACCGCGCTGAGAAGCCGTTCGGTCGCGTCACGTACACATGCCAGGTCATGAGCGTGATCAATCATGGGGCTGACATTAGCCCCGCCACACCTTCGGGTGAAGGTGGTGAACCGGGTCCGCAAATCGAAAGCACGTGCTATATCGTCGAAGGTGACGTCGGGCATGCTGGATGGCCGGGGGTTGTTATGCAATCGGGCAATCCGACCGGCGTTGTCAGTGGCTCCCCCTAGTCTGAAGAAGCACGGGGGCCCCGCCCCTGTCACTTCTCTCAAGAAAGGTGCGGACCGGCGTGGCCGACCGTCTCATCGTCCGTGGCGCGCGCGAGCACAACCTGAAGAATGTCTCGCTCGACCTGCCTCGTGACTCGCTCATCGTCTTCACGGGCCTGTCCGGGTCGGGCAAGTCGTCCCTGGCCTTCGACACGATCTTCGCGGAGGGCCAGCGCCGCTACGTGGAGTCGCTCTCCTCGTACGCCCGGCAGTTCCTCGGCCAGATGGACAAGCCGGACGTGGACTTCATCGAGGGCCTGTCCCCGGCGGTCTCCATCGACCAGAAGTCGACCTCGCGCAACCCGCGCTCCACGGTCGGCACCATCACCGAGGTCTACGACTACCTGCGCCTGCTCTTCGCACGGATCGGCAAGCCGCACTGCCCCGAGTGCGGCCGCCCGATCTCGCGCCAGTCGCCGCAGGCCATCGTGGACCGGGTCCTGGAGCTGCCGGAGGGGAGCCGTTTCCAGGTGCTCTCGCCGCTCGTGCGCGAGCGCAAGGGCGAGTTCGTGGACCTCTTCGCCGACCTGCAGACCAAGGGCTACTCCCGCGCACGCGTGGACGGCCAGACCATCCAGCTCTCCGAGCCGCCCGCGCTGAAGAAGCAGGAGAAGCACACCATCGAGGTGGTCGTGGACCGCCTCACGGTGAAGGAGTCCGCCAAGCGCCGTCTCACCGACTCCGTGGAGACCGCCCTCGGCCTGTCCGGCGGCATGATCGTGCTCGACTTCGTCGATCTCCCCGAGGACGATCCCGAGCGTGAGCGCATGTACTCCGAGCACCTGTACTGCCCGTACGACGACCTGTCCTTCGAGGAGCTGGAGCCCCGCTCCTTCTCCTTCAACTCGCCCTTCGGCGCCTGCCCCGACTGCACCGGCATCGGCACGCGCATGGAGGTCGACCCGGAACTGATCGTCCCGGACCCGGACAAGACCCTGGACGAGGGCGCCCTCCACCCCTGGTCGCACGGACACACCAAGGACTACTTCGGCCGCCTGATCGGCGCCCTCGCGGACGCCCTCGGCTTCCGCACGGACATCCCGTTCGCGGGCCTGCCGCAGCGCGCGAAGAAGGCCCTGCTGTACGGCCACAAGACCCAGATCGAGGTGCGCTACCGCAACCGCTACGGCCGCGAGCGGGTCTACACCACCCCCTTCGAGGGTGCGGTGCCGTTCGTGAAGCGCCGGCACAGCGAGGCCGAGAGCGACGCCAGCCGTGAGCGCTTCGAGGGCTACATGCGCGAGGTGCCGTGCCCCTCCTGCGAGGGCACACGCCTGAAGCCGATCGTCCTCGCGGTCACGGTCATGGAGAAGTCGATCGCCGAGGTCTCCGGGATGTCGATCAGCGACTGCGCGGACTTCCTCGGCCGGCTGAAGCTGAACGCCCGGGACAAGAAGATCGCCGAGCGGGTGCTGAAGGAGGTCAACGAACGGCTGCGCTTCCTGGTCGACGTCGGCCTGGACTACCTCTCACTGAACCGCGCGGCCGGCACGCTCTCCGGCGGCGAGGCCCAGCGCATCCGGCTCGCCACCCAGATCGGCTCCGGCCTCGTCGGCGTCCTGTATGTGCTGGACGAGCCGTCCATCGGTCTGCACCAGAGGGACAACCACCGGCTGATCGAGACCCTGGTCCGGCTGCGCGACATGGGCAACACGCTCATCGTCGTGGAGCACGACGAGGACACCATCAAGGTCGCCGACTGGGTCGTGGACATCGGCCCGGGCGCCGGCGAGCACGGCGGCAAGGTGGTGCACAGCGGCTCGCTGAAGGAGCTGCTCGCCAACACCGAGTCGCAGACCGGCGCGTACCTCTCGGGCCGCAAGGCGATCCCGGTTCCGGACATCCGCCGTCCCCGTGACCTGTCCCGGCAGCTCACCGTGCACGGCGCCCGTGAGAACAACCTGCAGGACATCGACGTGTCCTTCCCGCTGGGCGTGTTCACGGCCGTCACGGGCGTCTCCGGCTCCGGCAAGTCGACGCTGGTCAACGACATCCTCTACACGCACCTGGCCCGCGAGCTGAACGGCGCACGCAACGTCCCCGGCCGGCACACGCGCGTGGACGGCGACGACCTGGTCGACAAGGTCGTGCACGTCGACCAGTCGCCGATCGGCCGTACCCCGCGGTCCAACCCGGCGACGTACACCGGTGTCTTCGACCACGTCCGCAAGCTGTTCGCCGAGACCACCGAGGCGAAGGTCCGCGGCTACCTGCCGGGCCGCTTCTCCTTCAACGTCAAGGGCGGCCGCTGCGAGAACTGCGCGGGCGACGGCACGATCAAGATCGAGATGAACTTCCTCCCGGACGTCTACGTCCCCTGCGAGGTCTGCCACGGCGCCCGGTACAACCGGGAGACCCTGGAGGTCCACTACAAGGGCAAGTCCATCGCCGACGTGCTGAACATGCCCATCGAGGAGGCCACCGACTTCTTCGAGGCCGTCCCGGCCATCTCCCGGCACCTGAGGACGCTGAAGGACGTCGGCCTCGGCTACGTCCGCCTCGGCCAGTCCGCCACCACCCTCTCCGGTGGTGAGGCCCAGCGCGTGAAGCTGGCCAGCGAGCTGCAGAAGCGCTCCACCGGGCGCACGGTCTACGTCCTGGACGAGCCGACCACCGGTCTGCACTTCGAGGACATCAGCAAGCTGCTGACGGTCCTCGGCGGCCTGGTCGACAAGGGCAACACGGTCATCGTCATCGAGCACAACCTCGACGTGATCAAGACCGCCGACTGGATCGTGGACATGGGTCCGGAGGGCGGCGCCGGCGGTGGTCTCGTGGTCGCCGAGGGCACACCCGAGGAGGTCGCCGGGGTTCCGGCCAGCCACACCGGCAAGTTCCTGCGCGAGATCCTCGGCGCCGACCGCATCAGCGACGCCGAACCTCTGCCGACGCAGCGCGCCGCCACGACCAGGAAGACGGCCGCGGCGACGACGGCGGCGAAGAGGACGGTGACGGCCAAGGCCAACAACACGGCCACCAAGAAGGCCGCCGCGACCGCGAAGAAGGCGGCGCCCGCGAAGAAGACGACACGGGCACGCAAGGCCTGACACATCACCGGTGAAGGCTTGACGCATCATCGGTCAAGGTCTGACGCAGCACCAGAAAATCGGCGCCCCGCGGGAACTCCCCGCGGGGCGCCGCTCGTTCCACCATCAGCCACTCCGGCTCCGAGGTCCGACAGATCCCCGCACCACGGGTCCGGCCGCACCTTGACAGCAGCAGAGGGAAAGAGAAAAGGGGCCGCTCACAGGTCACCGAGCTCGGCCGCGTACGGCGGCTCGGCCCCCGCCCGCGAGCAGGTGATCGCCGCCGCGCGTGCCGCGAAGCGCAACAGCCGCGTCCAGCCCTCCGTCCCGAGGGCGACGAGCGCTTCCTCCGACAGCGCGTCGAGGGCGGACAGCCCGTGCAACAGGGCTGCGTTCACCGTGTCACCGGCGCCGATGGTGTCCACCACGGCGACCTCCACACCCGGTACGGAGTGCTCCCCGCCGTCCCGGGTGAAGACGGTCAGACCCTCCCCGCCCCGGGTCACCACCACGGCCGCGGGGCCCGCGGCCAGCCACTCGCGCGGGCCGCCGCCCAGCCACTCGGCGTCCTCCGCGGAGAGCTTCAGCAGCGCCACCGAGGGCAGCCAGCTCTTGAAACGCGCCCGGTAGGCGTCCGCGTCCGGGATGAGCCCCGCCCGGATGTTGGGGTCGAGCGCGGTGAACAGCCCCTGTCCGGCCGCCGTGCGCATCAGCTCTTCGTAGGCGCTCGCTCCCGGTTCCAGGACGAGCGAGCAGGTGCCGAAGGACACCGCGCGGGTGCCGGCGGGCAGCGCGACGGGCGCGGTGAACAGACGGTCGGCGGTGCCGTCGACATAGAAGGAGTACGCGGCCGATCCATCCGCGTCGATGGTGGCCACCGCCAGGGTCGTCGGCTCCGGCCCGCGCTGCACGCCCGACACGTCCACCCCGGCCCGGCGCAGCCCGTCGAGCAGGGCCTCGCCGAAGGCGTCGTGCGACGTCCGCGAGCAGAAGGCGGTGCGGGAGCCGAGCCGGCCGAGGGCCACGGCGGTGTTGTACGGGCCACCGCCGAGCGCCGGCTTCAGGTCCGCGAGGGCACCGGAGCCCTGCGGCACCAGGTCGATCAGTGCCTCACCGGCGACGACGATCACGAGGTGGTTCCCTTCTCCGACAGCGTGGATGACATGGGGGAATCGGTGTGCTCGGGCGTCCGGGACAGGCCCGGCTCCTCCGGGCACCCGCAGGAGGCGCGGTGGACGAACGTGCACGGCAGCCGTACCGTCCGGGCCGGCCGGCGCGGCTCGTCCAGGCGGTTCAGGAGCACCTGGACGGCCTGTGCGCCCAGCTCCCTGCTCGGCTGGGCGACGGCGGTGAGCCGGGGTGAGAACAGATCGGCCCAGGCGAAGTCGTCGAAGCAGCACAGGGCGATGTCGTCCGGGACGGACAGACCGCGCCGGCGCAGGGCGCGCAGGGCGCCGATGGTCATCGCGTTGTTGGCGGTGACGAGTGCCGTGGGCGGTTCGGGCAGGGCGAGCAGGGCGGCCGTGGCCTGCTCGGCACCTGCCGACTCGGAGTTGCCGGAGACCAGGAGCCGTTCGTCGTGGGTCAGGCCGGCGGCGGTGAGGCCGTCCCGGTAGCCGGAGACGCGCTCATCGGTGGTGCTGAGTCCGGGCAGGCCCGCGACCAGGCCGATCCGGCGGTGCCCCAGCCCCGCGAGATGGGTGACGAGTCGGGCGGTCGGTTCGGCGCTGTCGGCGCAGACCTGGTCGTACCAGGGCGCGCCCTCGCCGGGGGCGGTGCCGGTGCCACCGCCGGTCGCGGCGGCGTCCAGCACACCCGCGTCGATCACCCGGTCCAGGAACACGGTCGGTACGGCATGGCGGCGCAGGTAGCCGACCAGATCGTGAGGGTGCGCGGACGGAGCGACGATCATGCCGTCCACCCGGCGTTCGTGGAGGAGCTGTACGACCTTGCGCTCGTGCCCGGGGTCGTCGTGCGGATCCGCGATGAGCAGGCTGTATCCCGCCTCCAGGGCGGCTGCCTCGACGCCCTGGAGGATCTCCGTGAAGTACGGGTTGCTGATCGCCGATACCGCGAGCCCGATGGAGCGGGTGCGGGAGGTCACCAGGGAGCGGGCCAGGGTGTTGGGGGTGTAGCCGAGGGCGTCGACGGCGTCCAGCACGGCCTGGCGGGTGTGAGGCAGCACCGGGCGGGTGTCGTTCAGAACGTGGGAAACCGTCGCCACGGAGACCCCGGCGCTCCGCGCGACGTCCGCCATGGTGGCCATCGCCGTCTCCCTCCCTGAGCCGACTGTGCCGACGCAGCGGACCGGCCGCACCGGAAGCGGTGAGCCGGCGTACTGCACGGACGTACGGCATGGACGCACTGTGGGGGCCGGCGGACCGTCCGGACTGGACGGCCGTGGCCCTTCCGGCCGGGACGCTATCCCATCGAGCACCCTCGCGTAAACGCTTGCGTAAGCGTTTACGTCCTGTCTTCGAGGTTCCGCCGACCCTCCCCACCCTCACCGTCACTCTCTGATGCCTCGGCCTGGCAGTCCTCCCCCTGTCCGGCAGTCCTGGCCCTGCCCCAGCAGACCAGGCTTCGACCGGCAATCCTGGCCCTACCCGGCAGTCCCCGGCCCGTCCGGCAGTCCCCGGCCCCGCCCTGAAGGTGGTCCTTCTGTCCGGGTATCGTCGCCCTGCACACCCCTTGAGCAGTGGAGTACCAGATGCCTGCCCGCCCCTCCGCGAGCCGCCGTACCGTCCTTCGAGGAGCAGCCGTGGCCCCGGTCGCCGGACTCGGTCTGGCGGCATGCTCGGCGCCGGGCGGCGAGGTCGCGGCCGCCCCGACCGCGCCGGTCGACCTCGGTGCCGAGGGTGAGGTCTCGAAGGGCGGCGCGAAGCTGTACCGGGATCACAACGTGGTCGTCAGCCGCGACGGGAGCGGCCGGCTGAAGGCGTACAGCACTGTGTGCACGCACGCGGGGTGTCCCATCAACAAGCTGCAGGGGACGACCCTGGTCTGCCCCTGCCACGGCAGCCAGTTCGACGCCGTGACGGGCGAGGTGGTCCAGTCGCCGGCCACCGAGCCCCTGGCCGAGCTGCCGGTGAAGACCGCGAACGGCAGGATCATCGCCGGTCCTGGCGCCTGACGGTTCCGCTCGCACGTCCTGGACGTGCGGCCGTCAGGTGCCCCCGCTCCGGCGTCGCCGGCTGTCCTGCGGCCCCGCCCCGGCGTCGCCCCGCCCGCCCGGCAGCCCCCGGTGGCAGCCTCCAGCGCCGGCCCAGTGCGCGGGGCGCTCGCGGTGCCTCAACCGGCCTGTGCCCAGGGCGAGTTCACTCCCACTCCCACGCGATGCCGACGACGCCCGGGCGTATCCGCGGCTCGACCACGTGGACGCAGTGGTGGGGCCCGGTCACCGGCAGTTCGTGCCGGCCGCTGCGCGGGGCGGCCGTCGAGTGCTGGGTGAAACGATGGCAGCGCACCGGCAGTGCCGCCGCGTCGAACCGCACCTGCAGGGCGTACTGGCCGCCGGGAAGGCCGAACCGGTGGAGGTACTCGCGGGATGCCCCGGCCGTGCCGTCCTCGATGCCGTAGCGGAACAGGAAGGTGTCCCCGGCGCGCAGCCGGGTGCCGAAGAGCAGCTCCGCCACCAGGACGCCGGTGTCCTGGTCCCAGCGGACGCGTCCGGTGCGGCAGTTCTCCAGCGCCCGCACTCTGATGTCGCGCGGACGGCAGCCAGGGTCGCCGTGGTGCACGGCGAGAAAGCGGTCCAGGCCGTCGCGGTGGGCCCGCACGATGTGGTGGGCCTCCCGGCTCGCGAGCTCGCGCCGGCCGCCGATGCGGACGCATTCGTGATGGCCCAGCGTGTGCAGCCCGCCGTCGGGGGACCAGCCCAGCTCGGCCCGGAGCCGGTCCAGCACGTCCGAGGCCTCGATCAGGGAGCGGTACGAGCGCACAGCCGGGTGGCCGGCCGCCGCGCGCTCGCCGGCCTCGGCCAGCAGCCGGATCAGCGACTCGTCCGGCAGGTGGAGGATCTCCTCCAGCGCCCGTACCGCTCGCAATGACTCCGGGCGCTGCGGGCGGCGGGCGCCCTGCTGCCAGTAACTCAGGCTGGTGACACCGACCTTGACCCCGTGGCGGGACAGATGGTGCTGGACGCGCTGGAGCGGCAGTCCGCGTGCGGCGATCGCGGCGCGCAGCGCCACATGAAAGGGGCCGCCCCGCAGGGCCGTGTCCAGTTCCGCGGTGGGGACGTGCGCGTACTCCGTGGCATGCGGCATGCCGGGGCGCCTTTCTGTGAGGTGTCACTACGGCTGGTCAGACCGTCTGAGCGGGTGCGCGGGGCCACCCCCGTGGCACCGGTGGACGCCCGTGACTGCGCACGCCGCGCCCGTACGCGTGCGTGTACGGCCCCGAGTTCCCCCGCATTGAAGCGTGTTGACCAGACCCCGACAACACCTCGAACCCGCCACGGCCGTGGCCGGCCACGAGAACCGGAGCGCGGCCGCCGGTCACCGGCCGGGCGCCCGCCTGCGCGCCCGGCGGGGTGATCAGCACGTGCCAAAGACCTGGGGTTCGCCGGTGATCGCAGGGCGGTGACGGCCGGCGCGGCGGTCCGGGCGCCGCGGCGGCGGATCGCGGAGACCGGATCGGCCGGCACTGATCGGTACCGGCCCGCCCCCGGCCGGCACCGGCTGGGACGGGGACGGCCGCACGGCGCGCGGCGGGCGTTGTCCACAGGCCCGACGCGGTGTCGGTGCTCGCCAGTAGGGTGTGAGACATGGCCGACCCCTCCAGCTACCGCCCCAGGCCGGGTGAGATCCCGGACTCCCCGGGGGTGTACAGGTTCCGTGACGAGCACCGCCGGGTGATCTACGTCGGAAAGGCGAAAAGCCTGCGCCAGCGCCTGGCGAACTACTTCCAGGACCTGGCGAACCTGCACCCGCGCACCCGGACGATGGTGACCACCGCCGCGTCCGTGGAGTGGACCGTGGTGTCCACGGAGGTCGAGGCCCTCCAGCTGGAGTACTCCTGGATCAAGGAGTACGACCCCCGTTTCAACGTCAAGTACCGCGACGACAAGAGCTACCCGTACCTCGCGGTGACGATGAACGAGGAGTTCCCGCGCGTGCAGGTGATGCGCGGTCACAAGAAGAAGGGTGTCCGCTACTTCGGTCCGTACGGACACGCGTGGGCCATCCGGGACACCGTCGACCTGCTGCTGCGCGTGTTCCCGGTGCGCACCTGCTCGGCCGGCGTGTTCAAGAACGCCGCCCGCACCGGCCGTCCCTGCCTGCTCGGCTACATCGGCAAGTGCTCCGCCCCTTGCGTCGGCCGGATCGGCTCCGAGGACCACCAGGAGCTGGCCGAGGAGTTCTGCGACTTCATGGCCGGCCGCACCGGCACCTACCTCCGCCGTCTGGAGAAGCAGATGATGGAGGCGGCGGAGGAGATGGAGTACGAGCGGGCCGCCCGGCTGCGCGACGACATCGAGGCCCTGAAGAAGGCCATGGAGAAGAACGCCGTCGTGCTCGCCGACGCGACCGACGCCGACCTCGTCGCCGTCGCCGAGGACGAGCTGGAGGCGGCCGTGCAGATCTTCCATGTGCGGGGCGGACGGGTGCGCGGCCAGCGGGGCTGGGTGACCGACAAGGTCGAGGAGATCACCACCGGCGCCCTGGTCGAGCACGCCCTGCAGCAGCTCTACGGCGAGGAGAGGGGGGACACGGTCCCCAAGGAGGTCCTGGTCCCGGCGCTGCCCGAGCCCGTCGAGCCGGTCCAGGAGTGGCTGACCGTCCGCCGCGGGGCGAACGTCTCCCTGCGCATCCCGCAGCGCGGCGACAAGAAGGCGCTGATGGAGACCGTCCAGCGCAACGCCCAGCAGGCGCTCGTGCTGCACAAGACCAAGCGCGCCTCCGACCTGACCACGCGCTCGCGCGCCCTGGAGGAGATCGCCGAGGCCCTGGACCTGGACAGCGCGCCGCTGCGGATCGAGTGCTACGACATCTCGCATCTCCAGGGGGACGACGTGGTCGCCTCCATGGTCGTCTTCGAGGACGGCCTGCAGCGCAAGGGGGAGTACCGCCGCTTCCAGATCAAGGGCTTCGCGGGTCAGGACGACGTCCGCTCCATGCACGAGGTGATCACCCGCCGCTTCCGGCGCTACCTCGCCGAGAAGGAGAGGACGGGGGAGTGGACCGACGGCGAGGAGAGCGCCGTGGACGGCGAGAGCGCCCTGCCCGAGGGCGCGCCGCTCACCACCTCACTGAAGGACGACGACGGCCGCCCCAGGAAGTTCGCGTACCCGCCGCAGCTGATCGTCGTCGACGGCGGCCGGCCCCAGGTCGCCGCGGCCCGGCGCGCCCTCGACGAGCTGGGCATCGACGACATCGCCGTCTGCGGCCTCGCCAAGAGGCTGGAGGAGGTCTGGGTGCCCGGCGAGGACGACCCGGTGGTCCTGCCGCGCACCAGTGAGGGCCTGTACATGCTCCAGCGCGTCCGGGACGAGGCCCACCGGTTCGCTATCACCTACCAGCGGACCAAGCGTGCCAAGCGCTTCCGGGCCGGCCCCCTGGACGACGTCCCCGGACTCGGCGAGACCCGCAAGCAGGCACTCATCAAGCATTTCGGCTCGGTGAAGAAGCTGCGGTCCGCCACAATCGAACAGATCCAGGAGGTGCCCGGGATAGGCCGGAAGACGGCCGAGACCATCGCCGCGGCCCTCGCCCAGGCGGCCCCGGCCGCACCCGCCGTGAACACGGCGACCGGAGAGATCATTGATGATGGGGAACCCGATACGACGGGGGGTTCCCCGGGGGAGCCCGTGACCGCGGGTCTCCCGGACGAACGACGGGGGCAGGAGACATGACCGAGCACGACGCACAGCCCACAGCGGACCGAGATCCGGCCCACGAGGAAGCGGGCCGGGACCAGCCCCAGCCCGCGGCCGGCGAGCAGCCCGCGACGCAGGAAAACGGAGCACAGGTGAGTACGGACGGTACGTCCGCCCAGGCCCCCGAGGCGGCCATCCCCGAGCTGGTGATCATCTCCGGCATGTCCGGGGCGGGACGGTCCACCGCGGCGAAGTGTCTGGAGGACCTCGGCTGGTTCGTCGTGGACAACCTCCCGCCCGCCCTCATCCCCACCATGGTGGAGCTGGGTGCCCGCTCGCAGGGCAACGTGGCGCGGATCGCGGTCGTCGTGGACGTGCGGGGCCGGCGCTTCTTCGACAACCTGCGCGAGTCCCTCGCCGACCTGGACACCCGGGACGTCACCCGGAGGATCGTCTTCCTGGAGTCCTCCGACGAGGCCCTGGTGCGCCGCTTCGAGTCGGTACGCCGTCCGCACCCCCTGCAGGGCGACGGCCGCATCGTCGACGGCATCGCGGCCGAGCGCGAGCTGCTGCGCGAGCTGCGCGGGGACGCCGACCTGGTGATCGACACCTCCAGCCTGAACGTGCACGAGCTGCGCGCCAAGATGGACGCCCAGTTCGCCGGCGAGGAGGAGCCGGAGCTGCGGGCCACCGTGATGTCCTTCGGCTTCAAGTACGGCCTCCCGGTCGACGCGGACCTGGTCGCGGACATGCGGTTCCTGCCCAACCCGCACTGGGTCCCGGAGCTGCGCCCGTACACCGGCCTCAACGAGGAGGTCGCCGCGTATGTCTTCAACCAGCCCGGTGCGAAGGAGTTCCTCGACCGCTACGCCGAACTGCTGCGGCTCATCGCGGCGGGCTACCGGCGCGAGGGCAAGCGGTATGTGACCATCGCCATCGGCTGTACCGGCGGCAAGCACCGCTCGGTCGCCGTGTCGGAGAAGCTAGCCGCGCGCCTCGCGGCCGAGGGTGTGGAGACGGTGGTCGTACACCGGGACATGGGACGGGAATGACGGAACGTACACGGCGGCTCAGCCGGCTGCGCAGGATGGTGCCGGAGGGACGCGCGAGCCGGACGGCCGCCGAGGGCCGCCCGGCCCGCCCCGCCGAGGCCCGCGGGGGCCGGCCCCGCCGCCGGGGCGCACAGCCCAAGGTGGTCGCGCTCGGCGGCGGCATGGGCCTGTCCGCCTCGCTCGCCGCGCTGCGCCGGATCACCGGCGACCTCACGGCCGTGGTCACGGTGGCCGACGACGGCGGATCCAGCGGCCGGCTGCGCGACGAGCTGGGTGTGCTGCCGCCCGGCGACCTGCGCAAGGCGCTGGCCGCGCTGTGCGGTGACGACGACTGGGGCCAGACCTGGGCCCGGGTGATCCAGCACCGCTTCACCTCCCAGGGCGACCTGCACGACCACGCGGTCGGCAATCTGCTGATCGTCGCCCTGTGGGAGCAGCTCGGCGACCATGTGCAGGCGCTGGACCTGGTCGGCAAGCTGCTCGGCGCGCACGGGCGCGTGCTGCCCATGTCCGCCGTCCCGCTGGAGCTGCAGGCCCTGGTCAAGGGGCACGATCCCGATCGCCCGGACGACGTGGACACCGTGCGCGGGCAGGCGACGGTCGCACTGACGCCCGGCGAGGTCCAGTCGGTGCACCTGGTGCCGCACGACCCGCCCGCCGTGCCCGAGGCGGTGGCGGCGGTCCTGGACGCGGACTGGGTGGTGCTCGGCCCCGGCTCCTGGTTCTCCTCGGTGATCCCGCACCTGCTCGTCCCCGAGCTGCTGGACGCCCTCACGGAGACCAAGGCACGCAAGGTGCTGTCCTTGAACCTCGCCCCGCAACCGGGAGAAACCGAGGGCTTCTCCCCGCAGCGTCATTTGGAGGTTTTGGGGCGACACGCCCCTAAACTCGCCCTGGACGTGGTGCTGGCCGACGAGGCCGCCGTGCCCGACCGCGACTCGCTCACCGAGGCCGCCAAACGGCTGGGAGCCGCGATCGAGCTGGCGCCGGTGGCCCGGACCGATGGATCACCCCGGCACGATCCGGAGCTGTTGGCCGCCGCGTACGACCGTATTTTTCGGATGCATGGAAGGATCGGCCCATGGCGATGACGGCAGCGGTGAAGGACGAGATCTCCCGGCTCCCCGTCACCCGGACCTGCTGCAGGAAGGCGGAGGTTTCCGCCATTCTGCGGTTCGCCGGCGGCCTTCACCTGGTGAGCGGGCGCATCGTGATCGAGGCGGAGCTGGACACGGCGATGGCGGCCCGCCGCCTCAAGCGGGACATCCTGGAGATCTTCGGCCACAGCTCCGAGCTGATCGTGATGGCGCCCGGCGGGCTGCGCCGCGGCTCGCGCTACGTGGTCCGGGTCGTCGCGGGAGGTGACCAGCTGGCCCGCCAGACGGGCCTGGTGGACGGCCGGGGCCGCCCGATCCGCGGGCTGCCCCCGCAGGTGGTCTCCGGGGCCACGTGTGACGCGGAGGCGGCCTGGCGCGGGGCTTTCCTGGCGCACGGTTCGCTGACCGAGCCCGGCCGTTCCTCGTCCCTGGAGGTGACCTGCCCGGGCCCGGAGGCCGCTCTCGCGCTGGTCGGCGCCGCCCGCCGGCTGTCCATCGCCGCCAAGGCGCGCGAGGTGCGGACGGTGGACCGGGTGGTCGTCCGCGACGGTGACGCGATCGGGGCGCTGCTGACCCGGCTCGGCGCGCACGAGTCCGTGCTGGCGTGGGAGGAGCGCCGGATGCGCCGCGAGGTGCGGGCCACCGCCAACCGGCTCGCCAACTTCGACGACGCCAACCTGCGCCGTTCGGCCCGTGCCGCCGTGGCCGCCGGTGCACGCGTGCAGCGGGCGCTGGAGATCCTCGGCGACGAGGTGCCCGAGCACCTCGCGGCGGCGGGCCGGCTGCGCATGGAGCACAAGCAGGCCTCCCTGGAGGAGCTGGGCGCGCTCGCCGACCCGCCGTTGACCAAGGACGCGGTCGCGGGCCGGATCCGCCGCCTGCTGGCGATGGCCGACAAGCGCGCCGCCGACCTGGGCATCCCGGGCACGGAGGCGAACCTCAGCGAGGAGCTGGCCGACAACCTGGCCGGCTGACCGACGCACCCCAAGTCGCCGGTGCCGTACGCCCGTTCGGGTGGTCGGCACCGGCGTAGCGTGTCCATGAAGCGCTCTTGACTCGATCATGAGGTGACATGAGCCTGGCAACCTGTTCGCCGCTGTGGCGGACCACCGCTAGGGGGGTTCATGAGACACAGAGCGAGATCGATCCTCGCTGTCGGCGCGCTTCTCATCGGCGGAGCGAGCCTTGCGCCCATCGCCCAGGCACAGAGCGGAAACCCGGCGCCGGCCGGCTCGGACGAGGTCCGGGTCTACCGGGCCGACGTCACCCCGCAGCAGATTCCCCTGCTCCTCGACGCCGGACAGGACGGACAGGAACTCGGTGAGCAGGTCACCGGCCGGGGGAAGACGCAGGTCGAGGTCTACCTGACCGAACGGCAGGCCGCGAAGCTGCGGAAACAGGGCGTCGACCTCACCGAGCACACCCTGTCGGCGGGCACGCAGGCGCGCCTCACGCGTGCCTCCCAGGGCGTGTTCCGCCCGTACAGCGGCAGTGGCGGCCTGAAGGAGGAGATCCTCCGCACCGCCCGGACCCACCCCGGCCTGACCAAGGTCGAGTCCATCGGCAAGACGGTCGACGGCCAGGACATCCTCGCGCTCAAACTCACCGGGAACGCCAGGAGGACGAAGGACGGCTCCAGGCCGTCCGTGCTGTATCTGTCCAACCAGCACGCGCGTGAGTGGATCACGACGGAGATGACCCGGCGGCTGATGCACTACTACCTGGACAACTACCGGACCGACAAGAGCGTTCGGAAGATCGTCGACTCGACCGAGCTGTGGTTCGTCATCTCGGCCAACCCCGACGGCTACGACTACACGTTCAAGAACGCCGGCACCCGCCTGTGGCGCAAGAACCTGCGGGACGTCAACGGCGACGGGGTCATCGGCGCGGGCGACGGCGTCGACCTCAACCGCAACTTCCCCTACAAGTGGGGATATGACGACGAGGGTTCGTCCCCCAACCCCACCAGCGAGACCTACCGCGGCGCGAGCCCCGAGTCCGAGCCCGAGACCAGGGCGCTGGACGGCTTCGAGAAGCGCGTCGGGTTCCGGTACGCCGTCAACTACCACTCCGCCGCCGAACTCCTCCTGTACGGCGTCGGCTGGCAGGTCGCCACACCCAGCCCCGACGACGTCCTGTACAAGGCGCTCGCCGGCACCCCGGACAAGCCGGCCATCCCGGGCTACCACTCGCAGCTCTCCTCGGAGCTGTACACGACCAACGGCGAGGCGGACGGGCACGCGTCGAACGTCAACCGCGTCGCGATGTTCACCCCCGAGATGTCGACCTGCCAGACCGCGTCGAACGTCGACCCGAACGACGCCTGGAAGCCCGAGGACTGCCCGTCGGAGTTCAGCTTCCCCGACGACGAGAAGCTGATCCAGCAGGAGTTCGCCAAGAACATCCCGTTCGCGCTCTCCGTCGCCGAGACCGCCGTGCACCCGGACCGGCCGGCCTCCTCGGTCGGGCTGAGCGCGGCCGACTTCACCCCGGCGGCGTTCGCCACGTCGTACGCGCGGGGCGCGGACCAGGAGGTCTCCGTGGTCGTCCGCAAGGCGATCCACGACAAGGAGCTGAAGTACCGCGTCAACGGCGGCCGCGTCCACGAGCGGACGCTGCGGCACTGGAAGGGCGGCACGACCTACGGCGGCGCGGACGCCCTGTACTTCGACGACTACCGGGCCAAGGTGCCGGGGGGCCGGCCGGGCGACAAGGTCGAGGTGTGGTTCACCGGCGAGACGAAGAGCGGCGGGAAGGTATCCAGCTCTCCCTTCACGTACACGGTCGCCGAGCGGCCCGGCGCCGACACGCTCGTCGTCGCCGAGGAGGGAACGACGGCCACGCAGGCGCAGAAGTACGTCGACGCGCTCAGGGCGGCCGGCCACCGGGCCATCGTGTGGGACGTGGCCGGGCAGGGCGTCCCCGACGCGCTCGGCGTACTGAAGCACTTCCGGACGGTCGTGCACTACTCCGGCGCGAACGGGCCCGGCAACGCCACCCAGCTCCAGCTGCGCGCCTACCTCAACGAGGGCGGCAGGCTGATCGAGGCCGGTGAACTGGCCGGCGGCAGCGTGCGACTCGGCGACGGCAGCCTCTCGGACGACTTCAGCCAGTACTACCTGGGCGCCTACAGCCGTACGTCGACCAAGGGGGCCACCGCCTTCACCGGTTCGGGTGCCCTGGACGGCTACACCGGCGCCCTCGGCGACGCTCCCGGCAACCCGCTCGACAAGGCCGGCGTCTACAGCGTCACCTCCGACCAGCTGCCCTCGGCCGCGTACCCGCAGTTCACGAGCGCGGGAGCGGGCCGTTTCGCCGGAACCGCCAACCCCTACGGACCGTACGCCGGTTCCTACATGGCCGCCGCCGTGCACACCGACGACGCCTACAAGCGCCTCACCCGCACCATCGACCTCACCGGTGTCAGCGCCGCCGACAAGCCGGCCCTGACCACCCGGCTGCTGTGGGACACCGAGCCGGGCTACGACCACGCGGTCATCGAGGCGCACACCGTGGGCGGCGACGACTGGACGACCCTGCCGGAGGCCGGCGGCGCCACCAGGACGGCCGTGCCGACGGACTGCGGACAGGGCTTCCTGATCGCCGAGCATCCGTGGCTGAAGCACTATCTGACGCTCGCGGACAAGGCCTGCACCGCGACCGGCACCACCGGCTCCTGGAACAGCCTCACCGGCAGCTCCGGTGGCTGGCAGCAGGTCGCCTTCGACCTGAGCGCCTACGCCGGGAAGTCCGTCGAGGTCTCCATCAGCTACATCACCGACCCGGGCACCGGCGGACACGGAGTCCTCGCCGACGACGCCTCGCTCGTCGTCGGCGGCACGGCCAGGGAGACCGAGGGGTTCGAGTCGTCCCTGGGCGCCTGGCACGTGGCCGGACCACCCGCGGGCAGTCCGGCCGTCCTCAAGGACTGGGCGCGCTCCGGGACGCTGTTCCAGACATACGGAGCGGTCGCCACGCACGACACCGTGCTCCTCGGTTTCGGCCTGGAGCAGGTGTCGTCGGCGGACGATCGGGCAGCCCTGGTGAGGAAGGCGTTCGCGGCGCTCGGCGGGTGAGGGGCGCCACGTTGACAGATCCCGCTCGCCTTGTTCCGACAGGTGAGCGGGAGCCCTCTCAACGGTGCGCGAAAGGGGCCCTGATCAAGTGAGCCGACCCGCTCACGAACGAGTGAAGACGGCCCAAAAACTGCCCGACATTCCATACTGAATACGGGTGAATCCACCGCCGTTCCGGGACGGTCCGTACCCCTACTGGCGGGTACGAACTGCCTGCCCGTGTATGCGCCATCTCGATGTCACTCCGGGGCCGTCCGGGAGGTAGGGTCGGTGGTGGTCGGGGACATCCCAAACAGAGCTCGCCGGCACCGCATGGCCGGCGTACCAACGAGGAGATCGGTTCGTGACGATCCGCGTAGGCATCAACGGCTTCGGCCGCATCGGCCGTAACTACTTCCGCGCGCTGCTGGAGCAGGGTGCGGACATCGAGGTTGTGGCTGTCAACGACCTGGGTGACACCGCTACCACCGCTCACCTGCTCAAGTACGACACGATCCTGGGTCGCCTCAAGCAGGAGGTCTCCCACACCGCCGACACCATCACCGTCGACGGCCACACCATCAAGGTGCTGTCGGAGCGCAACCCGGCCGACATCCCCTGGGGCGAGCTGGGCGTCGACATCGTCATCGAGTCGACCGGCATCTTCACCAAGAAGGACGACGCCGCGAAGCACATCGCCGGTGGCGCGAAGAAGGTCCTCATCTCGGCTCCGGCCAAGGACGAGGACATCACCATCGTGATGGGCGTCAACCAGGACAAGTACGACGCGGCGAACCACCACGTCATCTCCAACGCCTCCTGCACCACCAACTGTGTGGCGCCGATGGCGAAGGTCCTCGACGAGAACTTCGGCATCGTCAAGGGCCTGATGACGACGGTGCACGCGTACACGAACGACCAGCGCATCCTGGACTTCCCGCACAAGGACCTGCGCCGCGCCCGTGCCGCCGCCGAGAACATCATCCCGACCACCACGGGTGCCGCCAAGGCCACCGCCCTGGTGCTGCCGCAGCTCAAGGGCAAGCTGGACGGCATCGCCATGCGCGTCCCGGTCCCGACCGGCTCGGTCACCGACCTGGTCGTCGAGCTCGGCCGCGAGGTCACCAAGGAAGAGGTCAACGCCGCCTTCCAGAAGGCCGCCGAGGGCGAGCTCAAGGGCCTCCTGGAGTACACCGAGGACGCGATCGTCTCCTCCGACATCGTCAACGAGCCGGCCTCCTGTACCTTCGACTCCTCCCTGACCATGGTCCAGGAGGGCAAGAACGTGAAGGTCATCGGTTGGTACGACAACGAGTGGGGCTACTCCAACCGCCTCGTCGACCTCACGGTCTTCGTCGGCAACCAGCTCTGATCGCCGCAGATCGCAGCAGCAGGACCTTGAAGTGAGAGCAGGGCTCGGGCAGCGCACCGTCGCGCTGCCCGGGCCCTGTCTCGCGCTCGGACGACGTCCTTTTACGATCAGGTGCACCACGAGCCCTCCCTTGGAGTCCACTCAATGAAGACGATCGACGAACTTCTCGCCGCCGGCGTGAACGGCAAGCGGGTCTTCGTCCGCGCCGACCTCAACGTGCCGCTGGCGAGCGGCACCATCACCGACGACGGCCGGATCCGCGCCGTGCTGCCCACCGTCAAGGCCCTCGCCGACGCGGGCGCCAAGGTGGTCGTCGCCTCGCACCTGGGCCGCCCCAAGGGCGCCCCGGACCCCGCCTTCTCCCTCGCGCCCGCCGCCTCCCGCCTGGGTGAACTCCTCGGCTCCGCCGTGGCCTTCGCGGCCGACACCGTCGGGCAGTCCGCCCAGGACACGGTCGCCGGCCTCAACGACGGCCAGGTCGCCGTACTGGAGAACCTGCGCTTCAACCCCGGCGAGACCGCCAAGGACGACGCCGAGCGCGGCGCCTTCGCCGACCGGCTCGCCGCCCTGGCCGACGTCTACGTCGGTGACGGCTTCGGCGCCGTGCACCGCAAGCACGCCTCGGTCTACGACCTCCCGGCCCGGCTGCCGCACTACGCCGGCTACCTCATCGCCGCCGAGGTCGGCGTCCTCAAGCAGCTCACCGAGGACGTCAAGCGCCCCTACGTGGTCGCGCTCGGCGGCGCCAAGGTCTCCGACAAGCTCGCCGTCATCGACGAGCTGCTCGGCAAGGCCGACCGCCTGCTCATCGGCGGCGGCATGGCGTACACCTTCCTCAAGGCCAAGGGCTACGAGGTCGGCATCTCCCTCCTGCAGGAGGACCAGGTCCCGGTCGTCACCGAGTACATGGAGCGCGCCGAGAAGCAGGGTGTGGAACTGCTGCTCCCCGTCGACGTCGTGGTCTCCCGGGAGTTCCCGGACCTGAAGACCAAGGCGCCGACCGAGAACACCCTGGTCGACGCGGACAAGATCCCCGCCGACCAGGAGGGCCTGGACATCGGCCCGAAGACCCGAGAGCTCTACGCCTCGAAGCTCGCCGACGCCGCGACCGTGTTCTGGAACGGTCCCATGGGCGTCTTCGAGCACCCCGACTACGCCGAGGGCACCAAGGCGGTCGCCCAGGCCCTCGTCGACGCGAACGGCTTCACCGTCGTCGGCGGCGGTGACTCCGCCGCGGCCGTGCGTACGCTCGGCTTCGACGAGAACGCGTTCGGCCACATCTCGACCGGTGGCGGCGCCTCCCTCGAATACCTCGAGGGCAAGACGCTCCCCGGCCTCGCCGCACTGGAGGACTGACCCCGCATGACCACTCGCACGCCGATCATGGCGGGTAACTGGAAGATGAACCTCAACCACCTCGAGGCCATCGCACACGTCCAGAAGCTCGCCTTCGCCCTGGCCGACAAGGACTACGAGGCCGTCGAGGTCGCCGTCCTGCCGCCCTTCACCGACCTGCGCTCCGTGCAGACCCTGGTCGACGGCGACAAGCTCAAGATCAAGTACGGCGCCCAGGACATCTCGCAGCACGACTCCGGCGCCTACACCGGCGAGATCTCCGGCCCGATGCTGGCCAAGCTGAAGTGCACCTACGTGGTGATCGGCCACTCCGAGCGCCGCCAGTACCACGACGAGACCGACGAGCTGGTCAACGCCAAGGTGAAGGCCGCCTACAAGAACGGCCTCACCCCGATCCTGTGCGTCGGCGAGGAACTGGACGTCCGCGAGGCGGGCAACCACGTCACCCACACCCTCACCCAGGTCGAGGGCGGTCTGAAGGACCTCCCGGCCGAGCAGGCCGAGACCATCGTGATCGCCTACGAGCCCGTGTGGGCCATCGGCACCGGCAAGGTCTGCGGCGCCGGGGACGCCCAGGAGGTCTGCGCCGCCATCCGCGCCAAGATCGCCGAGCTGTACTCGCAGGACGCGGCCGACAAGGTCCGCATCCAGTACGGCGGCTCCGTGAAGTCGGGCAACGTCGCCGAGATCATGGCGCAGGCCGACATCGACGGCGCACTGGTCGGCGGCGCCTCGCTGGACGCCGACGAGTTCGTCAAGATCGTGCGCTTCCGCGATCAGTGACACGAGCTGTGAGTAGGCGGTAGCGGCGATACGTCGTACCCTTGCGGGGGCACAGCCGAGATGCTGTGCCCCCGTCCATCCGAATCCGAGGAAGTTGGTCCAGCCGTGGTTTTGGGGTTCTCGATCGCCCTGATCGTCTTCAGCCTGTTGCTGATGCTGCTGGTGCTGATGCACAAGGGGAAGGGCGGCGGCCTCTCCGACATGTTCGGTGGCGGCATGCAGTCCTCCGTCGGCGGCTCCTCGGTCGCCGAGCGCAACCTCGACCGGATCACCATCGTGATCGGTGTGCTGTGGTTCGCGTGCATCATCGTCCTCGGCATGCTGATGAAGTCGAACAGCTGACACGCGCACCGCGCGCACATCACACATATTCGGTACGTAAGGCCCCATGTTCGGTACGCGCTCCTGAGCGCGGCCTATCATGGGGCTTGCGTCTATGAGCGGGGCCCCTTGTAACTCCAATCACTGGACGCGCGTTGGGCCTTACGTAGACTGAGGCGCTCGCAGCGAAGCGAAACGCCGACTCGCTTCGCGGCACCATTACGCAGGGAGTTACGACCGTGGCAAGTGGCAACGCGATCCGAGGAAGCCGGGTCGGGGCGGGGCCGATGGGCGAGGCCGAGCGCGGCGAGTCCGCGCCGCGTCTGCGCATCTCCTTCTGGTGCTCCAACGGGCATGAGACGCAGCCGAGCTTCGCCAGCGACGCGCAGGTTCCCGACACCTGGGACTGCCCGCGCTGCGGCTTCCCGGCCGGCCAGGACCGGGACAACCCGCCGGACCCGCCGCGCACCGAGCCGTACAAGACGCACCTCGCGTACGTACGGGAGCGGCGCAGCGACGCGGACGGCGAGGCGATCCTCGCCGAGGCGCTCGCCAAACTGCGGGGCGAGATCTAGGACTTGAACACCGGCCGGGCGCCTGCAGGTGCCTGGCCGGAGCCGTATCGGTCCGCTCGGCCGCCCCGATTGTCAGTGGTGCCCTCTACGGTTTTCGTGAAGGCGAGAACCACAGACGGGGGAGTGCGGGCATGGTCGAGGCGGGGGAGACGCGTGCGCCCGCATGGCGTGGTGGCTTCGGGCGGTTGTGGTCGGCTGCCGTGGTCTCCCAGTTCGGAGACGCCCTGCGCGCAGCGGCGCTGCCCCTGCTCGCCGCGTCCTTGACCGACCGGCCGCTGCTCATCGCCTCGGTCACGGCGTGCGGCTATCTGCCCTGGATCGTCTTCGGGCTGCTCGGCGGCGCGGTCGCCGATCGCGTCGACCAGCGGCGCGCGATGTGGACCGTGGACGCCGTACGCGGCCTGCTCGTGGGGTCCTTCGCGGTGGCCGTCGCCCTGGGCCACGCCTCGATCGCGCTGCTCGTCGCCCTGGCCTTCACACTGACCACGCTCCAGACGCTGTTCGACAACGCCGCCACGGCCCTGTTGCCGGCCCTGGTGGACCGCCAGGCGCTCGGCAGTGCCAACGCCCGGTTGATGACGGGACAGAAGATCGCCGGGGGGCTGATCGGCGCGCCCGTCGTTCCGGTGCTGATCGCCGCCGGGGCCGCCGTCCCCTTCGCCACCGACGCCGTCACGTTCCTCGTGGCCGCAGCCCTGGTCGCCTCCGTGCGGACCGGCGCACCCGAGCGCGCGGTGAGACCGGCGGGCGGCACCCTGCGCCGGGAGATCGCCGCCGGGCTGCGCACCCTGGGCCGCGACCCGGGCCCTGCGCGGGCTGTGCGCCGCCACGGCCCTGTGCAACATCGGCATGGGCGCCCTCATCGCCACCCTGGTCGTCCTCGTGACCGGCTGGCTGGACGCGGGCACGGCGGGATACGCGGCCGCGGCCACCGCGTACACCGTCGGCGGTCTGACCGGCGGCGTGCTGAACCGGTGGACCACCTCGGCACTGGGTCCCCTGCGGACCGTCCTGCTCGCCGGCACCGTGCAGACCGGTGCGCTCGTCGTGCTGGGCACCGTGCGGAGTCTGGCCGCCGCGGTGGCCGCGCTCGCCGTGTTCGGCTGCATGGGCATGCTGTGGAACGTCAACACGACGACACTGATGCAGCAGCGCACCCCCGCGGACATGCTCGGCCGGGTCAGCTCAGCCTTCCGTACGCTCGCCGTCGCCGGGGCCCCGCTCGGTGCCCTGCTCGGCGGCGCGGTGGCCACGGCCTGGGGGCGGGGCACCCCGGCCCTGCTCACGGCCGCCTTCTTCGTGCTGTCCCTCACCGCGCTGATACCGGCCCGCAAGCCGGACGTACCTGTTGTTGCGCCGGACGACGACGTCACGACGGCTCGCGCCGCGCGGTGATCAATTAGGTTGGAACAGCTGGGACAGGCACGAAAGAAGGCGGAAGTCGGAAATGAACGCAGACGGCCGTACCAGGCTCAACCAGATGCCCGAATGGACCGCTCTCGCCAAGCACCGGGAGGAGCTGGCCGACACCCATCTGAGGGACCTGTTCGCCGCCGATCCCGGGCGCGGTGAGGGGTACACGCTCCAGGTCGGCGATCTGTACCTCGACTACTCGAAGCACCTGGTCACCGACGAGACGCTGCGGCTGCTGCGCGAGCTGGCCGCCGCCACGGACGTGTTCGGGCTCCGGGACGCCATGTTCCGCGGCGAGAAGATCAACGTCACCGAGGACCGCGCGGTGCTGCACACCGCGCTGCGCGCCCCGCGCGACGCGGTCGTCGAGGTCGACGGGCGGAACGTGGTGCCGGCCGTGCACGCCGTCCTCGACAGGATGGGCGACTTCGCCGAGCGCGTCCGCTCCGGCGCCTGGACCGGCCACACCGGCAAGCGCATCAAGAACGTGATCAATGTCGGCATCGGCGGATCCGACCTGGGTCCCGCGATGGCCTACGAGGTGCTGCGCAGCTTCACCGACCGCGATCTGACGGTCCGCTTCGTGTCGAACGTGGACGGCGCCGACCTGCACGAGGCCACCCGTGACCTGGACCCGGCCGAGACGCTGTTCGTCATCGCCTCCAAGACGTTCACCACGATCGAGACGATCACCAATGCCACCTCCGCCCGTACCTGGCTGCTGGACGCGCTCGGTGACGAGTCGGCGGTCGCCCGGCACTTCGTGGCGCTGTCCACGAACGCCGGGAAGGTCGCCGAGTTCGGGATCGACACGGCCAACATGTTCGAGTTCTCGAGTTCTGGGACTGGGTCGGCGGCCGGTACTCGTACGACTCGGCGATCGGCCTCTCCCTGATGATCGCCATCGGACCCGACCGGTTCCGGGAGATGCTGGACGGGTTCCGGCTGGTCGACGACCACTTCCGTACCGCGCCCGCCGAGGCCAACTCCACGACGCCCAGTCGCACGCCGTGCTGCCCTACAGCCACTACCTGTCGAAGTTCACCGCCTACCTGCAGCAGCTGGACATGGAGTCCAACGGCAAGTACGTGGGACGGGACGGCAAGGGGGTGGACTGGCAGACCGGGCCGGTCGTGTGGGGCACGCCTGGCACCAACGGGCAGCACGCCTACTACCAGTTGATCCACCAGGGCACCAAGCTGATCCCGGCGGACTTCATCGGGTTCGCGGAGCCGGTCGCCGAGCTGAGCGGTGAACTGAAGGCGCAGCACGACCTGTTGATGGCGAACTTCTTCGCCCAGACCCAGGCGCTCGCCTTCGGCAAGACCGCCGAGGAGGTCCGCGCGGAGGGTGTGCCCGAGGAGCTGGTCGCGCACAAGACCTTCCAGGGCAACCGGCCGACGACGACCATCCTGGCGAAGGAGCTCACCCCGTCCGTCCTCGGTCAGCTGGTCGCGCTCTACGAACACAAGGTGTTCGTGCAGGGCGCCGTCTGGAACATCGACTCCTTCGACCAGTGGGGCGTCGAACTCGGCAAGGTGCTCGCCAAGCGGGTCGAGCCGGCGCTCACCGAGGGAGCGGAGGTCCCGGGTCTCGACGCCTCCACCAAGGCGCTGGTCGGGAAGTACCGGGAGCTGCGCGGCCGGAACTGATCCGTCGGCCGAGCCGTCGCGGCGGCCCCTTTTGTGCGTTTTCCCCGTCCGTCCCCTAAGGTTCAGGTGATCTTCAGGGGAGGAAGGCGCATGGTGCACAGAGGGTTCGCCGCGGTGGTCGCGGCGGCCGTCATCGGGGTGTCGGCGGCCGGCTGCGGCACTGGACACCGGCCGGCGGAGTCCAAGGACGGGGCCACGGGCGCACCCCGGCCGGCGTACTCCGGGTTGTCTCAGGTGCCGGAGCGGCTCGGGAGCGACGGGACGACCATCACGGTCGGGGACCCGTCCGCGCCGGTGGCCGTCCACCTGTACGAGGACCCGCGGTGCCCGGTGTGCAAGGAGTTCGAGACCACCGGGGGCGCCCCGCGGCTGCGCGCCGCGACCCTCCGCCGGGAGACGAGGACCCAGTACACCCTCGCCTCCTTCCTGGACGGACGGCTGACCGGCTCCGGGTCGGAGAAGGCGGTCAACGCCCTGCGGGCGGCGCTGGAGAAGGGCAGGTTCGCCGAATACCACGACGTGCTCTACGCCCACCAGCCCGCCGAGAGCGTCGACGGCTTCACGGACGCGTATCTGCTCGAACTGGCCGGGAGTGTCCCCGGACTGCGCGGGCCGGACTTCGACTCGGCCGTCAGGAGCATGAAGTACCGCTCGTTCGTGACCCGGTCGGAGAAGGCGTACGAGAAGGCGGGCGGGGCGCAGGACCCGAAGGGCCCCGGCACCCCCACCGCCGAGATCAACGGCGTACGCGTCCCCGGCGAGTACAACGGCGTGCTGTTCGACGGTGACGCCTTCTCCAGGCTGCTCGCGGACATCCGGTCGAACCCCGGCGCGTGGCGGGACGCAGGCTGACACCTTCCGTTGGCCCGCCCCGCCGACCCGCCCCGTCGATCCGCCCCTGGGACAGGCCCGCCGGACCGGGGCTCAGGTCACCGCGCTCAGGGTGTCCGCGAGCCGTCTGCGGGCCGCGCGGGCCGCGGGCAGCGCGGCGAGCGCCGCCGCTCCGAGCACGGCTGCCGCGCCCAGGGCGAGCAGCAGCGCGGGCGAAGGGGACTGGGCGATACCGGCGCCGATACCGCTGGAGCTGCCCTGGGCGTCGATCAGCCGGCGGGCCAGCGGCAGCCCCAGCGCCGTACCGGCGAGGGCGGCGGCCAGGGCCGTACAGCTCGTCGCCGTGACAGTGATCGCGGTGATCTGCCGCGGGGACATGCCGATCGCCTTCAGCGCCAGCAGGTCCCGTTCGCCCTCGCGGACGCTGCCGCCGATCGCGGTGAGCAGTTCGACCAGCCCGATCAGGGCCAGTACGGCGATCAGCCCGGCGACGACGCCGCGCAGTGGGGACAGCCCGTCGGCGGGGTTGTCCACGGGATGCACGTCCAGGTGGCCCCGGCCGGCCGCGGCCAGTGCGGCGGCCACGCGCTGCGGGTCGGCGCCGGGGCGCAGCCGCAGCTCGTAGAAGGCAGGGAACAGCCGGGGGTCGTTCTCGCGGAGGGTGTCCAGGGACGTGGTGACCACCCGGCCGGCGTTCTGCGGTTCGATGCTGCGGCCCACGATGTGCAGGATCTGCGGCCGGTCGCCCACCGTCATGCGCACCCAGTCGCCCACCCGCGCGTGCAGCAGGTCGAGCAGGCCCTGGCCGGCCACCGCCTCGTCGGGACCGCGTGCGGTCCGGCCCTCGGCGAGGGTGTAGGGGTAGGGCTCGGCACGGGTGCCGACGCCGCGCAGCGCGATGGTGCCGGTCTGGCCGGGGACCAGCGCGGCGACCTCGACCCCCGGATAGGCGCCGGTGACCCGGTGATCGTCCAGGAGCAGGGCCCGTACCGCGGACGCGTCCAGGGCGCCGTCGGAGCGGACCGTCAGGGCCGTCGGCACGCCCACGCGTTCCGGGCTGCTGTGGAAGCGGTCGATCGTGGTCCAGGCGCTGAGCGCCACCACGATCAGCAGCAGCGGCAGCGTCAGCCGGGCCACGGTGGCCAGCGACCGGCCGCGCCCCGCGCACGCCTTGTGGCAGCCGAGGACCAGCGCGGCCGGCAGCCGCAGCCCCAGCGCCCGGCGGGCCAGGCCGGTCAGCCCGCCACCGGCCGGCGCGGCCGGGCGCGGCACCGGCACCGGCGGCACCCGCCCGGCCCGCCAGGCGGCGAGTCCCGTGGTCAGACCGATGAACAGCACCGCGCCCACGGGCACCGCCAGCAGGGCGAGGGTGTGCCCGGGCAGCCCCTGCCACACCCCCACGGCGTCGCCGAGCCGCCCGGGGATCCGGCTGCCCAGGGCCTCGGTGAGCACCGCGGCGGCCACCGAACCGAGCAGGGCGTAGGCCAGATGCTGGAGCAGGAAGACCCGGACGACCTGGCCGGGTGTGAAGCCGATCGCCTTCAGCACCGACAGGTCCCGCAGATGCCCCCGGATGCGGGTGGCGATCGCCCCGTGCACCGCGAACCCCGCGGCGATCAGCGCGCCCAGTCCGAACAGGCCGAGCACCTGGCCGAGCAGCCGGTTGTCGCCCTGCGCCGCGGCGCGCGCCTGCTGCCAGGTGGAGACCTCGCCGACCGCGCCCGCGCCGAGCACCGTGACGGCGCGCTGCACCGCGTAGTCCGTGTCCCCGGGATCACCCAGCCGCAGCCCGATCACCTGGCCGCCGGGGGCGCGCACGGCGGACGGCGGTGCCCAGACCAGGCCCGGCTGCTCGCCCGGGCTGTAGCGGGGCTCGGCACTGTCCGCGATGCCCTCGACGGTCAGGGTGCGGGCCGTCCCGGGCAGCGTGAGGGTGTCGCCCGGCTCGGCCAGCAGGGCTCGGGCCAGGCTGCTCTCCAGCACCACGCCGTCCGGTTCGGTCGCGTCCGGCCAGTGCCCGGCGGTGAGCAGCGGCCGGCCGACGGAGGGCGGCCGCAAGACGCCGCGCAGCTCCACGGAGGCGCGGCTGCCGCGTACGGCGACGGTGGCGGACTCGGTGCGGTAGGGGCCGGCCACGGACTCGACGCCGTCCAGCCGGGCGAGCTTGCGGGTGTCCGCGAAGGGGACGGTGTGGATCCACACGTGCGCCCCGCGGGCCTGCGTGAAGATCCGCTGCCAGGGGTTGGTCGCATAGCCGAACAGGGCGGTGGCGAGCAGCAACGAGGCGACGATGCCGGCGGTGGCCAGCACGAGGAAGAGCGCCTCGCCACGATGCGTCCGCAGATCGGACTGCGCCCAGCGCCGGCCGGCCGCGCCGCCGAAGGCCACGCCGCCAAGAGGGCCACGGCGCGTGGTCGGTCGTGTGCCGCGCCGTCGTGGCTGGTCGCGCCCACCCGGTGGTGGCCGCACATCGGACGCAGGCTCGCGCCCCTTCAGGGCGGTCATCAGTCCCTCAGCTCCAGTACGCCCGAGATCCCCGGCTTATGGGGCGGCGGCGCGTCGTCCAGGGTCGCGTCGTCGGCTATGCGGCCGTCGAAGAAGCTGATCACGCGGTCGGCGGCGCTCGCCAGCCGGGCGTCGTGGGTGACCAGGACGATGCTCTGCCCGCGTCCGTGGAAGCGGGACAGAAGCCGCATCACCTCGCGCGTGCCCTTGCTGTCCAGGCTTCCGGCGGGCTCGTCGGCCAGCAGCAGCGGCGGGTGGTTGACCAGGGCCCGGGCGAGCGCGACCCGCTGCTGCTCGCCGCCGGACAGCTCGCCCGGCATGCTGCGCTCCTTGCCTTCGAGCCCCAGCTCGGCCAGCAGTTCCTCGCGCTCGGCGCGCGCCTTCTTCGGCGCGACGCCGGCGAGCAGGGCGGGCAGCTCGACGTTGTCGGCCACCGACAGGTTCGACACCAGGTTGAAGAACTGGAACACGATCCCGATCGCCTTGCGGCGCTCGACCGCCCAGCGGGCCTCGCTGAAGGAGTCCGTGCAGCGTCCGCCGAGCCAGACGCTGCCCGCGTCCGGCCGGTGCAGACCGCCGAGCAGATGCAGGAGCGTGGACTTGCCGGCGCCGGACGGTCCGGTGATCGCCACGAACTCGCCCCGCGCCACGGACAGATCGACCCCGCGCACGGCATGCGCGGGTGCGCCCTCGCCGTGGTGGGTCTTCACCAGCCCCTCGGCGCGCAGCACCGCAGTGCCGTGCTCGCTCATTCCAGTTCCTCCTGGCACCGCTCCAGCCAGTCGAGGTCGGCCTGCAGATGCAGCATCGCGCCCTCGATGAGCAGGTGGGCGATTCGGTTGTCCCGGCTCTCGGCCGCGGCCAGTTTCGACAGGTTGCGCATGGTGGTGAGGTACTGGCGCCGCTGCCGGTTGATGAGGGCGATCTGGTCGGCGAGACCGGTCTGCGGGGCGACGGCGAGCTTCATGAAGAACTCGTCCCGCACCCGCGGCTCGTCCTCGGTCTCCTCGAACCAGGCGTGCAGCGCTTCCCGCCCGGCGTCGGTGAGGTGGTAGACCTTCTTGTTGGGCCGGCTGGACTGCTCGACGTCCTCGCCCTCGATCAGTCCCGACTTCTCGAGGCGGCCGAGGGTGACGTAGATCTGGCCGACGTTCGGCTGAGGGTACGCGGAGCCCAGCAGTTGCTCAAGGTCCTGCTTCAGCTCGTAGCCGTGGGCCGGGCCACGGGCGAGGAGTGCCAGGAGGGGCAGGCGCACGCGGGCTGTCCTCCTGTCTGCTCACAATGTGCTCCAGGCCCTAGTATCGCCCATACCTAACAGGTATAGATGGCCTCTGACTCCCGGGCGAGGGTGCCCGGAGCCGTGTGTACGTGTTCAGGGAGGAACCTATGCGGTGGATACGCGCCGCCGGTAGGGGCCTCCTCGTTCTCGTCGTGATCATGACCGGCTACATCGCCTCCGGGGCGCAGGCCGACGAGGTCGCGGGCGCCGGCCGCGGCCCGCTCACCCTGGCCACCGCCGGTGACCTCACCGGCTATCTCGGCCCGCTGCTGCAGGGCTGGAACCGCACCCACCCCGGCGAGAAGGTCACGCTCGTGGAGCTGCCGGACTCCGCCGACGAGACCCATGCGCAGATGACCACCGATCTGCGCGGCGGCGACCGGGGCCGTTTCGACGTCCTGAACATCGACGTCAACTGGACCTCGGAGTTCGCGGCGGCCGGCTGGATCCGCCCGCTCCCGCGCGACCGCTTCCCGCTGAAGAGCTTCCTGCCCCCGGTCGTGGACACCGCGACCTACGAGGGACGGCTGTACGCGGTCCCGTATGTCACGAATGCCGGACTCCTTCTGTATCGCCGGGACATCCTCGCCAAGGAGGGCGTGCCCCCGCCGCGCACCTGGGCCGAGCTGGAGCGCGACGCGAAGACCATCGCGCCGAAGTACGGGCTCGGCGGATACGCGGGCCAGTTCCTGCCCTACGAGGGTCTCACCGTCAACGCGGCCGAGGCCGTGTACTCGGCGGGCGGCACGATCCTCGGCGACGAGGGCACCCGGGTCACTGTCGACTCGGCCGCCGCCCGCGAGGGCATCGGCTTCCTCGTCCGCGGTGTCCGCGAGGGCTGGATACCGAAGGCGGCGCTGACGTACAAGGAAGAGGAGTCCAAACAGGCCTTCCAGGACGGCAGGCTGCTGTTCCTGCGCAACTGGCCCTACGTCTACGCCGTCGCCTCCGCCAAGGGCTCCCGGGTCGCCGGGAAGATCGGCGCCGTACCGATCCCCGGCCCCGGGGGACCGGGGACGAGTGTGCTCGGCGGCTCCAACCTTGCCGTCAACTCCCATACCCGGCACCCCGATTCGGCCGCGCGTCTGATCGCCTACCTCACCAGCGCGCCCGTCCAGCGGCAGGTGCTCACCCGGGGTGCGCTGCCGCCCGTACGCGCCGCGCTCTACGAAGACCCCGCTCTGGTGCGCCGGTTCCCCTATCTGCCGACCCTGCGCACCGCCGTGCTCACCGCCGCCCCGCGGCCCAAGAGCGCCCGCTACGACCAGGTCAGCCTGGTGGTGCAGGCCGTGGTGCATGACGCGCTGACGGGTCACGAGACCCCCGCCGCCGCAGTGCGCCGACTGGCGCGGGAGCTGGCGGCCGTCTCCAGCCGATAGTTACTTGTTAAGTAACGCGGACATCTCATCTGTGGCATCTGCGCCCCAATAAGTCCGGATTTGCCATCCCAACTTGCCAGTAGCCAAAGTTCTTTTCATTGACACCCTCGCGATACGCCTACATAACATGCATGCATGTTGAGTAAGCACCACTGGTGGCGCGACGCGGTCATCTACCAGGTGTACGTCCGCAGCTTCCTGGACAGCACCGGCGACGGCGTCGGTGATCTGGCCGGCGTCCGGGCCGGGCTGCCGTATCTGAAGAAGCTGGGTGTCGACGGCATCTGGCTGAGCCCGTTCTACCCCTCGCCGCAGCACGACCACGGCTACGACGTGGCCGACTACTGCGACGTCGACCCGCTCTTCGGTGACCTCGCCGAGTTCGACCTGCTGGTGGCGGCCGCGCGGCGGCTCGGCATCAAGGTGCTGCTCGACATCGTCCCCAACCACTGCTCCAGCGAGCACCCGTGGTTCCGTGAGGCGCTGCAGAGCGCGCCCGGCAGCACGGCCCGCGCCCGCTTCCACTTCGCCGACGGCCGTGGCCCCGACGGCGGCGAGCCGCCCAACAACTGGCACGCCATGTTCGGCGGCCCGGCCTGGAGCCGGGTCGGCGACGGCCAGTGGTACCTGCACATGTTCACGCCGGAGCAGCCCGACTGGAACTGGCGCGACCCCGAGGTCGCCGCCGAGTTCGACCGCGTCCTGCGCTTCTGGCTGGACCGGGGCGCCGACGGCTTCCGCATCGACGTGGCGGCCGGCCTCTACAAGCACCCCGAACTGCCCGACTCCGACGACCCGGAGGCCGACGCCCGCACCCGCGACTCGGTCAACCCGCTCGCCTGGAACCAGCCCGAGGTGCACGAGGTGTGGCGCCGCTGGCGCTCCCTGTGCGAGGAGTACACCGCACGCGACGGCCGCGAACGCCTCCTCGTCGGCGAGGTCTCGGTCCCCACCGCCCGGGAACACGCGCTGTACGTCCGCCCGGACGAACTGCACCAGGCCTTCTTCTTCGACCTGCTCGGCGCCCCCTGGGACGCCGACGCCTTCCGCAAGGTCATCTCCGAGGCCATGCAGGACATCGCCGGCACCGGCTCGACCGTCACCTGGGTCCTCAACAACCACGACCAGGTCCGCACGGTCACCCGCTATGGCGAACCCGCCACCGAGGGCAGCGGCCTCGGCGCCGCCCGCGCCCGCGCCGCCGCGCTGCTGATGCTGGCGCTGCCCGGCGCCGCGTACATCTACCAGGGCGAGGAGCTCGGTCTGCCCGAGGTCGTCGACCTGCCGGACGACGTCCTCACCGACCCGATCTTCCGCCGCACCGGCAGCCGCGCCCGCATACGCGACGGCTGCCGGGTCCCGCTGCCCTGGTCCGGACAGGCCTCCCCGTTCGGCTTCACCTCCGGTGCCGAGTCCGCCAAGCCCTGGCTGCCGCAGCCGGAGTACTTCGCCGAGTACGCCACCGACCGCGCCCTCGCCGACACCCGCTCCTTCTGGCACCTCTACCGCGACGGCCTCCAGCTGCGTTCCTCGCTGCCCCAGCTGGGCGAGGGCACCCTCCAGTGGCTGGACACCCCGCCCGGCGTCCTCGCCTTCACCCGCGGCGACGGCCTGGTCTGCGCCGTCAACTTCGGTACGGCCCCCGCGCCCGCACCCGTCTCCGGCACCCCTCTGCTCTCCAGCGGCCCCTGCCCGGCCGGTGTTCTGCCCGCCGCCACGGCGGCCTGGTGGCTGAGCGATCTCTGACCCGACCCGTCAATTCCCATCCCCCCGAAGGGACATCAACGATGATGCGACGACGTACCACCCTGCTCACCTGCTGCACCGCACTCGTCCTGGGCCTCGGAGCCACCGCCTGCGGCGGCGGACCGGTCTCCGCGGGCGGCGGCGACAAGGCGCTCAGCGGCCAGACCGTCACCGTGGCCGGTGTCTGGACCGGCAGCGAGCAGAAGAACTTCCAGAAGGTGCTGGACGCCTTCACCGCGAAGACCGGCGCCAAGGCGCAGTTCACCTCCACCGGCGACAACGTCTCCACCGTCGTCGGCAGCAAGATCGAGGGCGGCAACGCGCCCGACGTCGTGATGGTCCCGCAGGTCGGCGTCCTGCAGCAGTTCGCGAAGAAGGGCTGGCTGACGCCGCTGTCGCAGACCGCCCAGCAGACGGTCGGCGCCGACTACGCGCCCGTGTGGAAGAAGTACGGCAGCGTCGACGGCACGCTGTACGGCCTCTACTTCAAGGCCGCCCACAAGTCGACCGTCTGGTACAGCCCCGACGCCCTCGGCCAGGCCGGGGTCAAGCCCCCGAAGACGTACGACGAGCTGCTCAAGGCCGGGCACACGGTCTCCGACTCCGGCCTCGCCGCCTTCTCGGTCGCCGGCCAGGACGGCTGGACCCTCACCGACTGGTTCGAGAACATCTACCTCTCCCAGGCCGGACCCCAGAAGTACGACGCCCTCGCCGCGCACAAGCTGAAGTGGACCGACCCGTCCGTCGTCAAGGCGCTCACCACGCTCGGCAAGCTGTTCAAGGACAAGCAGCTGGTCGCAGGCGGCCAGAAGGAGGCCCTGAACACCGACTTCCCCGGCTCGGTGGAGAAGGTGTTCGGGCCCAAGCCCGAGGCCGGCATGGTGTACGAGGGCGACTTCGTGGCCGGCGTCGCACACGACCAGTTCGGCAAGACCATCGGCAAGGACGCGAACTTCTTCCCCTTCCCCGCGGTCGACGGCGGCACGGCGCCAGTGGTCAGCGGCGGTGACGCGGCGGTCGTCCTCAAGGACGGCAAGAACGCCAAGGCCGGCATGAAACTCCTGGAGTACCTGGCCACCCCCGAGGCCGCGGCCGTCTGGGCGAAGGCGGGCGGATTCCTGTCGCCCAACAAGAAGCTCGGCCTCTCCTCCTACGGCGACGACGTCACCCGCGCCACCGCCAAGTCCCTGGTCGGAGCCGGTGACTCGGTCCGCTTCGACATGTCCGACCAGGCGCCCGCGGCCTTCGGCGGCACCAAGGGCGCCGGGGAGTGGAAGCTGCTCCAGGACTTCCTGCGCGACCCCTCCGACCCGAAGGGCACCGCGGCGAAGCTGGAAGCCGCGGCGGCCAAGGCCTACCAGGGCTGAGCGGCAGCACCATGACCGCCACCGCTCTCGTGAAACAGCAGGCGGGCCCGCGGGCCGCCGGCCCGGCGCCCGTGCGCCGCGGCCGGCGGCGCGCCCGGCTGATCGCCCTGCTCTTCGTCCTCCCCGCCCTGCTCCTGCTCGGCGCACTCGTCGTCTACCCGGTGCTGTTCTCCGTCGGCCGCAGCTTCTTCGACGCCTCCGGCACCCGGTTCGTCGGCGGCGACAACTACACCGAGATGTTCCGCGACCCGGCGACCCTGAAGGCCATCCGCAACACCACCATCTGGGTGGTCGTGGCCCCCGCCCTGCTCACCGGCCTCGGCCTGATCCTCGCCGTCCTGGTGGAGAAGGTCCGCTGGGCCACGGCGTTCAAGCTGCTGCTCTTCATGCCGATGGCGGTGTCCTTCCTCGCCGCCGGCATCATCTTCCGGCTCGCCTACGACGAGGACCCGAACAAGGGCGTGCTGAACGCGGCCGTCGTCTCCGTCCACGACGCCTTCAAGGGCACGTCGTCGTATCCGACGGCACGGGGCCGTGCGGGCCTGCTCAGCCAGGAACGGGACGGCTCCTACCGCACCCACGCGGCCGTGTCCCCGGGCCACTCGGTGAACCTGCCCATGGTCGGAGTCCTGCCCAAGGACCTGCCCAGGGGCGCCGAGCCCGCGTCCCGGGGGGCTTCGCACACGGCCGCCGCAGGCGAGCTGCGCGGTGTCGTCTACCTCGACTTCACCCCCGGCGGAGGAGGCCGGCAGGGCAAGGTCGACCCGAAGGAGAGCGGCCTGCCCGGCATGAGGGTCGAGGCGGTGCGTGACGGCGGCACGGTCGCGAGCACCACGACCGCGGCCGACGGCTCCTACCGCTTCGCCGGGCTGCACGCGGGCTCGTACACGCTGAAGCTCCCGGAGTCCAACTTCGCGCCGCCCTACCAGGGCGTCTCCTGGCTCGGTCCGACCCTGGTCACCCCGGCGATCATCGGCGCGTACCTGTGGATCTGGACGGGTTTCGCGATGGTGCTGATCGGGGCGGGCCTGTCCACGCTGCCCCGGGACGCGCTGGAGGCGGCCCGGATGGACGGCGCGAACGAGTGGCAGATCTTCCGCAGGATCACCGTCCCGCTGCTCGCGCCCGTGCTCACCGTGGTCTTCGTGACCCTCGTGATCAACGTGATGAAGGTCTTCGACCTCGTCTACATCATCGCGCCCGGACCCGTGCAGGAGGACGCCACCGTCCTCGCGACCCAGATGTGGCTCGTGTCCTTCGGCGGCGGCAACAACCAGGGCCTCGGCAGCGCCCTCGGCGTGCTGCTCCTGCTCCTGGTGATCCCCGCGATGGTCTTCAACGTCCGCCGTTTCCGACAGAGCCAGCGATGAGGAGTAAGCGATGAACACGATCAGGCGGGGCCTGGGCAACGGTCTCGTCCAGGCGTTCCTCGTGGTGATCGGCCTGGTCTGGCTGACCCCGCTCGCGGGACTGTTCCTGTCCTCCCTCCGCTCGGCGCAGGACACCGCGAAGGGCGGCTGGTGGACGGCCCTGGCGAGCCCCGGCCGGCTGTCCTTCGACAACTACGCGGCGCTGCTGAAGAACTCCGGCATGACGCAGGCCTTCTGGAACACGGTGCTGATCTCGGTGCCGGCCACCACCCTCGTCGTGGTGATCGCCGCGCTCGCCGGATACGCCTTCGCCTGGCTGGACTTCCCCCTGCGGGAACCGCTGTTCCTGCTGGTGGTGGCGCTGCTGGTGGTGCCGGTCCAGATCGGCCTGCTGCCGGTGGCCAAACTCTTCGGCGCCCTCGGCCTGTTCGGCACGATCCCCGGTGTCGTCCTGTTCCACGTGGCGTACGGGCTGCCGTTCGCGGTGTTCCTGCTGCGCAACTACTTCGCGGAGATGCCGAAGGAGATGCTGGAGGCGGCGCGGATGGACGGCGGCAGCGAGTGGCGCATCTTCACGCGGCTCGTCCTGCCGGTGGGGCGTCCGGCGATCGCCTCGCTCGCGATCTTCCAGTTCCTCTGGGTCTGGAACGACATGCTGGTCGCCCTGCTCTTCGCCGACAGCTCCTCCCAGCCGCTGACCGTGGAACTGCAGTCCCAGATCCGGCAGTTCGGCAGCAACATCGACGTCCTGGCGCCGGGCGCGTTCCTGTCCCTGATCGTGCCGGTGGTGGTGTTCTTCGCGTTCCAGCGGCACTTCGTGCAGGGCGTGATGGCGGGCTCGGTCAAGTGACCGGGCCCGCCGGGGTCACGGTGGTACGCCGATCACGTGCGCCTACAGCGGCAGCGCCTGGCGCTGCCGCAGCCGGCCGCACCGGCGGCCAGCAGGGCGACGCGGGCGGCCCACACCCGCACCTTGCTGGTCCGGCGTGGCATCAGCCGTGGAAGGTGATGTAGCCGTTGCCGTCCCGGTCGTCACGGGACTTGGTGTAGGCGTGGGTGTCCGCGTGGGCACCCGACGGCTTGTACAGGTAGATGGTGTCCTTGTCGTTGTTCCACAGGAAGTTGCAGTTCTGGCGGTAGACGACGTTGTTCGCGTCCGAGTCGGTGCCGTGGCCGCCGCGCAGCTTCACGTAGTCACCGGGTTCGAGGTAGTGGTTCGAGCCGAACGCGAACCGGTTGCCGGTGGCGTCCTTGACGACATAGCCCTTGAGGTTGACGGTCGTGCGCGAGTAGTTCTTGATCGTCAGGTACTCGTCCCTGGTGTTGCCGGTACGGCAGTTGTTGGAGTCCCGCCCCGGCGCGTCGTACTGGACGCCCTTGATCTTCAGGGCGGAGGAGTACTCGGTGGCCTGGGCCGGAGCCGCGACGACGACGGCGAGCGTTGCGGCCGTGATGGATGCGGCCAGCGCGAAGCGTATACGCATGAGGTCCCCCCTCAGTGGTGCGGATGCAGCGGCAGGAGCTTACACAAAAGTTGAGTGTTGTATGAATATTTGGCGCAGAAATAGTGGCGGACCTGGTCGGGGGGTGTCGTCACAGACGACGAGGGCGGCAGGGGAGTGATCCCCTGCCGCCCTCGTCGTTCAGCGATTCACCGGCTCACGGCGACGCCGGCGGATACAGCGACCTCGGCAGCTGTGAAGCGGCAGCCGAGTCCAGGAGCCACAGCGTGCGCGAGCGGCCCCGCGCCCCCGCTGCCGGTGCCTGGATCTCCCCGGCGCCCGACAGCGCGATGGCCGCGGCCTCCGCCTTGTCCTCGCCGGCCGCGAGCAGCCACACCTCGCGGGCCGACCGGATCGCCGGCAGGGTCAGGCTGATCCGGGTGGGCGGCGGCTTGGGCGCGCCGTGCACGCCGACCACCGTGCGCTCGGTCTCCCGTACGGCCGGCAACTCCGGGAAGAGCGAGGCCACATGGGTGTCCGGGCCGACGCCCAGCATGAGCACGTCGAAGGTGGGCACCGAGCCGTGGTTCTCCGGCCCGGCCGCCTTCGCCAGCTCCGTCGCGTACGCCTCGGCGGCCGCGTCGACGTCCTTGCCGTACGGGCCGTCGGAGGCGGGCATGGCGTGCACGCGCTCCGGGGCCAGCGGTACGGCGTCCAGCAGCGCCGCGCGGGCCTGCGTGACGTTGCGCTCGGGGTCGCCCTCGGGCAGGTAGCGCTCGTCGCCCCACCACAGGTCGAGACGGCCCCAGTCGATGGCGTCCCGCGCGGGTGCCGCCGCCAGCGCGGCCAGCAGGCCGTTGCCGTTGCGCCCACCGGTGAGGACCACGGACGCGGCGCCCCGGGAGGCCTGCGCGTCCACGATCTTCGTGATCAGGCGGGCCGCGGCGGCCTGGGCCATCAGTTCCTTGTCGCCGTGGACGACCAGCTGAGGAGTGCTCACTTCGCCGCCGCCTTCCTCGCCGGTGCCTTCTTCGCGGTCTTGGCCGCGGCCTTCTTCGCGGGCGCCTTCGCGGCCTCCTCGACCGGCTCCGGCTCGGCGACCGGCCCGGCCGCCTCCTGCGCGGCCGCCTCGGAAGCGGAAGCCTGCTCCGGAACCGAGCTCAGCCGCTCCACGCCGTAGCGCAGTGCCGAGGCGTAGGTGTCGTCCGGGTCGAGCCGGCGCAGCTCCTCCGCGATCAGCTCGGCGGTCTCCCGCCGCTTCAGCGCCACCGCGCGGGCCGGCTGGCCCTCGATGGACAGGGTGGCCAGCGAACCGTCCGCCCGGTCCAGCACGATCGGGCCGCAGTCGGTGTCCATGCGGACGGCCGTGAGGCCCGGGCCGGACGACAGCGAGCGTTTCACCGGCACGTCCAGCCGGTCCGCGAGCCACATCGCCAGCAGCTCGCAGCTCGGGTTGAACTCCTCGCCCTCCACCTCGACGGCCTGCACCTCGCAGGTGACCTGGTCCAGGGCCGCCGCGAGCATCGAGCGCCACGGCGTGATCCGGGTCCAGGACAGGTCGGTGTCGCCGGGCGTGTAGGCCGCGGCGCGGGCCGACAGCTCCCGCACCGGCTGCTCGGCGGCGTAGGTGTCGGTGACCCGGCGCTGGGCCAGCGCGCCCAGCGGGTCCTTCGCCGGGTCCAGCGGGGCGGTCACCGGCCACCACACGACCACCGGCGCGTCCGGCAGCAGCAGCGGCAGTACGACCGAGTCGGCGTGGCCGGTGACCTCGCCGTACAGCCGCAGGATCACCGTCTCACCGGTGCCCGCGTCCGCGCCCACTCGCACCTCGGCGTCCAGCCGCGAGGACGTGCGGCCGCGCGGGGTGCGGGAGACCCGCCTGATGACCACCAGCGTGCGCGACGGGTGCTCGCGCGACGCTTCGTTGGCGGCCTTCAGGGCGTCGTAGGCGTTCTCCTCGTCGGTGACGATGACAAGGGTCAGGACCATGCCGACGGCGGGGGTGCCGATGGCACGGCGGCCCTGCACGAGCGCCTTGTTGATCTCGCCGGCGGTGGTGTCGGTCAGGTCTATCTTCATGGCCGGCGCCAGCTCCGTCCGTCTCGTGCGAGCATCTCGTCGGCCTCGGCGGGGCCCCAGGTGCCCGACGGGTACTGCGCGGGCCTGCCGTGCTTGTCCCAGTACTGCTCGATCGGGTCGAGGATCTTCCAGGACAGCTCGACCTCCTCCGTGCGCGGGAAGAGGTTGGCGTCGCCGAGCAGCACGTCCAGGATGAGCCGCTCGTACGCCTCCGGGCTGGACTCCGTGAACGACTCGCCGTAGGCGAAGTCCATCGAGACGTCCCGGATCTCCATCGAGGTGCCCGGCACCTTGGAGCCGAACCGCACGGTCACGCCCTCGTCCGGCTGGACGCGGATGACGATCGCGTTCTGGCCGAGCTCCTCCGTCGCCGTGGTGTCGAAGGGGGAGTGCGGGGCCCGCTGGAAGACGACGGCGATCTCCGTCACGCGGCGGCCGAGGCGCTTGCCGGTGCGCAGGTAGAAGGGGACGCCCGCCCAGCGGCGGTTGTCGATCTCCAGCTTGATCGCCGCGTAGGTGTCGGTCTTCGACTTCGGGTCGATGCCCTCCTCTTCGAGGTAGCCGATGACCTTCTCACCGCCCTGCCAGCCGCCCGCGTACTGCCCGCGCACGGTGCTGCGGCCCAGGTCCCTGGGCAGCCGGACCGCACCGAGGACCTTCTCCTTCTCCGCGGCCAGGGCGTCCGCGCCGAAGGAGGCCGGCTCCTCCATGGCCGTGAGGGCCATGAGCTGCAGCAGGTGGTTCTGGATGACGTCACGGGCGGCGCCGATGCCGTCGTAGTAGCCGGCCCGGCCGCCGATGCCGATGTCCTCGGCCATGGTGATCTGCACGTGGTCCACGAAGGACCGGTTCCAGATCGGCTCGAACATCGTGTTGGCGAAGCGCAGCGCCAGGATGTTCTGGACGGTCTCCTTGCCGAGGTAGTGGTCGATCCGGAAGACCTGGTCCGACGAGAACACCTCGTGCACGACCTTGTTCAGCTCCTCGGCCGACTTCAGGTCGTGTCCGAAGGGCTTCTCGATGACCGCGCGCCGCCAGGAGCCGCCCGACTGGTCGGCCAGACCGTGTTTCTTCAGCTGCTGGATGACCACCGGGAAGGAGCGCGGCGGCACCGACAGGTAGAAGGCGAAGTTGCCGCCCGTGCCCTGCGCCTTGTCGAGCTCCTCGATGGTGGCCCGCAGCCGGTCGAAGGCGTCGTCGTCGAAGGTGCCCTGGACGAAGCGCATCCCCTGGATGAGCTGCTGCCAGACCTCCTCACGGAACGGCGTGCGCGAGTGCTCCTTCACCGCGTCGTGCACGACCTCGGCGAAGTCCTCGTGCTCCCAGTCGCGGCGGGCGAAGCCCACCAGCGAGAAGCCCGGCGGCAGCAGGCCCCGGTTGGCGAGGTCGTACACCGCGGGCATCAGCTTCTTGCGCGACAGGTCGCCCGTGACACCGAAGATGACCAGACCCGACGGCCCCGCGATGCGCGGGAGCCGTCGGTCGGCCGGGTCACGAAGCGGGTTCGCTCCGGAACCGGAAACGGGTGACAAGTCAGCCCTCCGAAGGGGCGAGGCGCTCGAGCTCCGCCTGGGTGGACTTCAGCAGGTCGTTCCAGGACGCCTCGAACTTCTCCACGCCCTCGTCCTCCAGCACCTGCACGACGTCGTCGTACGAGATGCCGAGCCGCTCCAGCGCGTCGAGGTCCGCACGCGCCTGCTCGAAGGTGCCGGATACGGTGTCGCCGCTGATCTCGCCGTGGTCCTCGGTGGCTTCCAGCGTGGCCTCCGGCATGGTGTTGACCGTGTTCGGCGCGACCAGGTCGGTGACGTACATCGTGTCCTGGTACGCCGGGTCCTTCACGCCGGTCGACGCCCACAGCGGACGCTGCTTGTTGGCGCCCGCGTTCTCCAGCGCCTGCCAGCGGTCGGAGGAGAAGACCTCCTCGTACGCCTGGTAGGCGAGACGCGCGTTGGCGACGGCGGCCTTGCCGCGCAGCGCCTTGGCCTCGTCCGTGCCGAGACCGTCCAGGCGCTTGTCGATCTCGGTGTCCACACGGGACACGAAGAAGGACGCCACCGAGTGGATCAGCGACAGGTCCAGGCCGCGCTCCCGGGCCTTCTCCAGACCGGAGAGGTAGGCGTCCATGACGGCCCGGTACCGCTCCAGCGAGAAGATCAGGGTGACGTTGACGCTGATGCCGAGGCCGATCGTCTCGGCGATGGCCGGCAGACCCGCCCGGGTGGCCGGGATCTTGATCAGCGTGTTGGGGCGGTCGACGAGCCAGGCGAGCTGCTTGGCCTCGGCGACGGTGGCCTTGGTGTGGTGCGCCAGGCGCGGGTCGACCTCGATGGAGACCCGGCCGTCCTTGCCGCCGGTGGCGTCGAAGACGGGGCGCAGGATGTCGGCGGCGTCGCGGACGTCCGCCGTGGTGATCATGCGGATGGCCTCTTCGACGGTGACCTTGCGGGCGGCGAGGTCGGACAGCTGCTGGTCGTAGCCGTCGCCCTGCGAGATCGCCTTCTGGAAGATCGTCGGGTTGGTGGTGACGCCCACGACGTGCTGCTGGTCGATCAGTTCGGCGAGGTTGCCGGACGTGATCCGCTTGCGCGACAGGTCGTCCAGCCAGATCGCGACGCCTTCCTCGGAGAGGCGCTTGAGTGCGTCTGTCATGGAATTACATCTCCTACGTGTCGTATATGAGCGTCAGCGCTGGGCGGCGGCGAGGGATTCCCGGGCCTGGGCGGCCACGTTCTCCGCAGTGAAGCCGAACTCGCGGAAGAGCACCTTGCCGTCGGCGGAAGCACCGAAGTGCTCCAGGGAAACGATGCGGCCGGCGTCCCCCACGTACTTGTGCCAGGTCAGCCCGATGCCCGCCTCCACGGCGACACGGGCCTTGACGGACGGCGGCAGCACCGAGTCCCGGTACCCCTGGTCCTGCTGCTCGAACCACTCCACGGACGGCATGGACACCACACGGGTGGGAACGCCGTCGGCCTGCAGCTGCTCCCGCGCCTCGACGGCCACGTGCACCTCGGAACCGGTGGCGATCAGGATCACCTGCGGCTCGCCGCCCTCCGCCTCGAAGAGGACATAACCGCCGCGCGCGGCATCCTCGTTGGGCTCGTACGTCGGCACGCCCTGGCGGGTGAGGGCGAGGCCGTGCGGCTGGCCCTTGCCGAACTCCTTGGTGTAGCGCGCCAGGATCTCGCGCCAGGCGATCGCCGTCTCGTTGGCGTCGGCCGGGCGGACGACGTTCAGGCCCGGGATCGCGCGCAGCGAGGCCAGGTGCTCGACCGGCTGGTGGGTCGGGCCGTCCTCGCCGAGGCCGATGGAGTCGTGCGTCCACACGTACGTCACCGGCAGGTGCATCAGGGCCGACAGGCGCACGGCGTTGCGCATGTAGTCGGAGAAGACCAGGAAGGTGCCGCCGTAGACGCGGGTGTTCCCGTGCAGGGCGATGCCGTTCAGCTCCGCGCCCATGGAGTGCTCGCGGATGCCGAAGTGGATGGTGCGGCCGTAGGGGTTGGCCTCGGGCAGCGGGTTGCCCTCGGGCAGGAAGGAGCTGTCCTTGTCGATGGTCGTGTTGTTCGAGCCGGCGAGGTCGGCGGAGCCGCCCCACAGCTCGGGGACGACCGCGCCGAGCGCCTGCAGCACCTTGCCGGAGGCGGCACGGGTGGCGATGCCCTTGCCGGGCTCGAAGACCGGGATCTTCTCCTCCCAGCCGGTGGGCAGCTCACCCCTGCTGATCCGGTCGAACTCGGCCGAGCGCTCCGGGTTGTCGTCCCGCCACAGCTGCAGGGACTTCTCCCACTCGGCCTTCGCCTGGGCGCCGCGCTCCAGGGCCCTGCGGGTGTGGGCGATCACCTCGTCCTCGACCTGGAAGCTCTGCTCGGGGTCGAAGCCGAGGACGCGCTTGGTGGCCGCGACCTCCTCCTCGCCCAGCGCCGAGCCGTGGGCGGCCTCGGTGTTCTGGGCGCTCGGGGCCGGCCAGGCGATGATCGAGCGCATCGCGATGAAGGACGGCCGGTCGGTGACCGCCTTGGCCTTCTGGACGGCGTCGTAGATGGCAGCCGGGTCCAGGTCGCCGTTGTCCTGGGCCTCGACGCGCTGCACGTGCCAGCCGTAGGCCTCGTACCGCTTGACGGTGTCCTCGGAGACGGCGGTCTCGGTGTCGCCCTCGATCGAGATGTGGTTGTCGTCCCACAGCAGGATCAGGTTGCCGAGCTTCTGGTGCCCGGCCAGCGAGGAGGCCTCGGCGGAGATGCCCTCCTGCAGACAGCCGTCACCGGCGATGCAGTAGACGAAGTGGTCGAAGGGCGACTCGCCCTGCGGGGCCTCGGGGTCGAACAGACCGCGCTCGTAGCGGGCGGCCATCGCCATGCCCACGGCGTTGGCCACACCCTGCCCGAGCGGGCCGGTGGTGGTCTCCACGCCCTTGGTGTGCCCGTACTCCGGGTGGCCCGGGGTCTTCGAACCCCAGGTGCGGAAGGCCTTCAGGTCGTCCAGCTCCAGGCCGAAGCCGGCCAGGTACAGCTGGGTGTAGAGGGTCAGGGACGAGTGGCCGGCGGACAGCACGAAGCGGTCGCGTCCCACCCACTCGGGGTCGGCCGGGTCGTGCCGCATCACCTTCTGGAAGAGGGTGTAGGCGGCCGGAGCCAGGCTCATCGCCGTACCGGGATGGCCGTTGCCGACCTTCTGTACGGCGTCTGCGGCCAGGATCCGGGCGGTGTCCACGGCCCGCTGGTCCAGCTCGGTCCACTCAAGGTCTGTGGTGGTCGGCTTGGTGCTCACCCTGGGTCAGGGCTCCTCTCCACATGTCGGTCGCCGGTCTTCGGGGCATGCGCCCACCCGGCCGCCGGCGTGCTTGGCGCCCACCGGCCGCTGTCGAGCCTACCCCCGTGAGGACGTGCATTTTTTCGAGTGTTTCCAGACTGCAGGGACTGCGCGCGATCCGCCTCCCGACTGGCCGAACGCGCCATTTGGCACATGAATACGGCGGGGGTCATCTGAGCGCTCAATCGAGTGGCGGGTCCCCTCTTATGGGGTGTGCGCCAACACGACCCCACCCCCGCGAAGGCCGGGGTATGGGCAACGTCTAAAGTGGCGTGGTACGCGCGAGCCTTTACCGGTACTTCACACGGGCAGGCTTGCTGGGATGTCTCTGTCAGGGGTGTGCGTGACGGCCGTCGAATCCCGTCCAGCGGGTGTGGTTCGTGGGGCGAACCAGGGCCCGGTTCACCGGCCGTTCGGGGCCCGTGTCAAGGCGTTCGTGGCGCTGACCAAGCCGCGGATCATCGAGCTGCTGCTCATCACCACCGTTCCGGTGATGTTCCTGGCCCAGCGGGGTGTGCCCGACCTGGGGCTGGTCCTGCTGACCTGCGTCGGCGGCTACCTGTCGGCGGGCGGCGCCAACGCCCTGAACATGTACATCGACCGGGACATCGACGCCCTGATGGACCGCACCTCGCAGCGGCCGCTGGTGACCGGCATGGTCAGCCCGCCCGAGTGCCTGGCCTTCGGCATCACCCTGGCGGTCGTGTCCACGCTGCTGTTCGGGTTCACCGTCAACTGGCTGAGCGCCTGGCTCTCACTCGGAGCGCTGCTTTTCTACGTCGTCGTCTACACGATGATCCTCAAGCGGCGTACCTCGCAGAACATCGTGTGGGGAGGCATCGCCGGCTGCCTCCCGGTGCTCATCGGCTGGTCCTCGGTCACGAACTCGATGTCCTGGGCGCCGGTCATCCTCTTCCTCGTCATGTTCTTCTGGACGCCGCCGCACTACTGGCCGCTGTCCATGAAGGTCAAGGAGGACTACGCGCGCGTGGGCGTGCCGATGCTCCCGGTCATCGCCTCCAACAAGGTCGTCGCCCGGCAGATCGTCATCTACAGCTGGGTGATGGTCCTGGTCTCCCTGCTCCTCACCCCGCTCGGCTACACCGGCTGGTTCTACACGGTGGTCGCCCTCGCGGCCGGCGGCTTCTGGCTCTGGGAGGCGCACGGGCTGCAGAACCGGGCGAAGGCCGAGGTGACCGGCGTGAAGCTGAAGGAGATGCGGCTCTTCCACTGGTCGATCACCTACGTGTCGATCCTGTTCGTCGCCGTCGCGGTGGACCCCTTCCTGCGCTGACACACGTCACACGGGTCTGCCCTCGCCAGTCGATCTACTCATGAGTAGCATCCTGGGCATGGCAGACACGCAGCAGGTTGACCCGAAGGCCGAGCGCACGGCGGCGAAGCTCGCCCACCAGATCAGCACCTTCGCCAAGGCCCACGGCGGCGCCGAGGGACAGGTGGCCCACATCGGCGAGCGCGGCGCCCGTATCGTGCTCGTGGGCGAGGACGGAGGCTGGGGCGACCTCGTGGCCCCCAGCACCGAGATCGCCGAGAAGGCCGTGGAGAAGTCTGGCATCACGGTCCACGAGTCCTTCGACGGCGAGTTCGCGGCGAAGGTGACGACCGGCGCGTACGAGTGGAAGCGGATGGCCGGCATACAGATCGGCGGTTGATCTCCCGCGCCCGAAAGGCGCGGGACCGTATCGACACGCGGCTCCGCCGCGGGGGCGCGATCAGCCACATACGGTCCGAAGCCGCCAAACAACCCGCAGCCCCGAGCTGATCCGCGACCTCATACCCCGTTCACCCGTTAGGACGTGCAAGACCCGCGTCCTACGGGGAGCCGGAATGATCGAAACGCCGTCCCTGGTGGACCAGTACTGCCACGGAGTGCTCCGCACGGAACTGGGCCTCGGCACCTTCGAGGCCCAGCTCGCCCGCACCGAGGGCCCGCCCGCGCCCGGCACCACCCTCTTCGACACCCAGACGGGCTTCGCCGTACGGCGCTGGTGCCCGCCCCTGCTCGGCCTGGAACCGCACTGCCCGCCCGCCCGCTATCTGGCCCGGCGCCGCGAACTGGGCGTACTGGAGGCCGGCCGCAGGCTGCTGCGCGGCAGCGGCATCACCACGTACCTGGTCGACACCGGCCTGCCCGGCGACCTCACCGGCCCCGCCGAGATGGCCTGCGACGGAGACGCCCAGGCCCGCGAGATCGTCCGGCTGGAGCTGCTCGCCGAGCAGGTCGCCGACACCTCCGGCACCGTCGAGTCCTTCCTCGCCAACCTCGCCGAGTCCGTGCACGGCGCCGCCGCGAACGCCGTCGCCTTCACCTCCGTCGCCGGCCTGCGCCACGGCCTGGCCCTCGCCCCCGAGCCACCGGGGCCGGGGGAGGTACGGGGCGCGGCGGGCCGCTGGCTGGCCGGGCGGCGGGTCGGCGGGACACTCACCGATCCCGTGCTGCTCCGGCACCTGCTGTGGAACGCGGTCGCCTCCGGCCTGCCCCTGCAACTGCACGCCGGGCTGGGCGAGCCGGGCTCCCGCATCGACCGCACCGACCCCGTGCTGCTCACCGACTTCGTGCGGGCCACGGCCGGCCTCGGCACCGACCTGATCCTCCTGCACGGCTATCCGTACCACCGCCACGCCGCCCACCTGGCCGGGGTCTTCCCGCACGTCTACACCGACTCCGGTGCGGCCCTCGTGCGCACCGGCGCCCGCGCGGCCCCGGTCCTCGCCGAGATCCTGGAGCTGGCGCCCTTCGGCAAGATCCTCTTCTCCACCGGCGCGCACGGCCTGCCCGAGCTGCACGTCGTCGGCGCCCACCTCTTCCGCGAGGCCCTGGCCCGGATCCTGGGCACCTGGGTGGCCGACGGCGCCTGGTCCCTGGAGGACGCCCAGCGGGTGGCCCGGATGGTCGCGGCGGACAACGCGCGCCGGGTTTACGGCCTGGGGTGAGCTGTCCAGACTGGGCGGATGCAGACCGAGAAGCTCCTCGCCCGCTTTGTCCGCGACCTGTCGGACCTCGGACCCCGCGCCGTCTGGGCGCACGGCTCCCTGGCCGGCGGGGACTACCGGGAGGGCCGCAGCGACCTGGACCTGATCGCCGTCCTGCCGGGGCCGGTGGACCTGCGGACGGTGCGGCGGGTGGCGGGCCTGCACCGCCGCCTGCGGGCCGAACCGCTCGCCGCGAAGCTCCACTGCAGCTATCTCGCCCCGGCCGCCCTGGACGACCCGGACCGCGCGCATCTCACCTGGGCGCACGCGCGGGTGATGCGCCGCCCCGTCACCCCCGTCACCCGGCGCGAGCTGCACGACTTCGGCCGGGTGCTGCACGGCGAGCCTCCCGGCGGCCTGCTCCCTCCGGTGCCCGACCGGCAGCTCGACGCCTTCGTCGTCCGGGACCAGCGCGACTACTGGCGGCCGGCGGTCGACAGGGCGCGGCTGTGGCGGCAGGACGTGTGGGTCGACCTGGGGCTGCTGACCTTCGCCCGCGCCACCGTGACCCTGCGCGACGGGCGGCTGATCTCCAAGGGGGAGGCACTGACCGAGCTCGCCTCGCTCGGAGCTCCCGCCGAGATCGTCGACGACATCACCCGCCGGCGCTACGACGGCGCGTCCGCACCGGCCGCACCGGACTGGCCGGCCCGCCGCGCCGAGCTGACCCGCGCCTACCTGGGGCCCGCGATCGACGCGCTGGTCAGCACGTACGGCTGACGCGTCGGCTCACGCGCGGGTGCCGACCGTCACCTCGGCGGAAGGGCCCGGCAGGTCCACGGCGGCTTCCGGGCGCTCCCGCAAGGACAGAAGGACGCGCAGAGCCCAGATCCACATCACGCAGGAGCCGAGCATGTGCACGGCGACCAGGGCCTCCGGGAGATGCGTGAAGTACTGGACGTACCCCACCACCCCCTGGCACAGCAGCACGACGAACAGCTCCCGGGTCCGCGACAGCGGACCCCTGGGGGCGTCCACCGCCTTCAGGACGAACCACAGCGCGAACGTCAGCGTCACCACGATCCAGGCCAGCACCGCGTGCATCTTGGCCACGGTCTCCCAGTCGACGGGGATCCGCTTGACGTCGCTGGAGTCGCCCGCGTGCGGCCCGGCTCCCGTGACCACCGTGCCGGCCACGATCAGCAGCAGGGACGCGGCCACCAGGAACCACACGAGCTGCTGTACGGCCTTGCCGACCAGCGGCCGGGGAGCGCCGTCGCCCTCGCGGGTGCGCTGCCACATCACCGCGGCGACCGCCACGAGAGCCGTCGCCGACAGGAAGTGGACCGCGACGGTGTACGGATTGAGGCCCACGAGCACCACGATGCCGCCGATGACCGCGTTGCTCATCACGAGCCAGAACTGGGCCCAGCCCAGCCGGGTCAGGCTGCGCCGGTACGGCTTCGCGGAGCGGGCGGCGATGATCGCCCAGCCGACCGCGGCGCACAGCACGTACGTCAGCATGCGATTGCCGAACTCGATGGCGCTGTGATAGCTCAGCGCCTGGGTCGGGGTCAGCGAGCCGTCGGTGCACTCGGGCCAGGTCGGGCAGCCGAGGCCCGAGGCGGTCAGCCGGACCACACCGCCGGTGACGACGATGACCACCGACATGACGAGCGCGGCGAGGGCCGCCCGCTGGACGGTCCGGGGCTCCGGGGTCCAGCGGTCGGCGATGAAGGCGAGCGGGTTGCGCAGGGCCGCTACGGCATCGGCGCGGTTCAGCTTTGGCACGCGCACCATCGTAGGCCGCCGCTTGTGCATGCGTTCACGAGGGGCCCGGTCCCGCGCTGTCGTCCTGCTCACTCCCAGCGGAAGAACTTCCCGGCCGCGGCCAGCCCGACGACCGCCCACGCGGCGAGGACACCCAGGTCGCCCCACGGCATCCCGGCGCCGTGCTGGAGGACGTCCCGCAGGCCGTCCGACAGCGCGGAGATGGGCAGCAGGCCGAGCACGTGCTGTGCGGCCGGGCCGAACTTCTCCAGCGGCACGATGACGCCGCCGCCGACGAGCAGCAGCAGGAAGACCAGGTTGGCGGCGGCCAGCGTCGCCTCCGCCTTCAGCGTGCCCGCCATCAGCAGACCGAGCCCGGAGAAGGCGGCCGTACCGAGGACCAGCAGGAGCAGGACCGCGGCGGGGTTGCCGTGCGGGGACCAGCCGAGCGCGAAGGCGATCACCGTCAGCAGGAGCACCTGCAGAACCTCCGTGACCAGCACGGACGCCGTCTTGGCGGTCATCAGGCCCCAGCGGGGCAGTGGTGAGGAGGCGAGCCGCTTGAGCACGCCGTAGCGGCGCTCGAAGCCGGTCGCGATGGCCTGCCCGGTGAACGCCGTCGACATCACGGCCAGCGCCAGGATGCCGGGGGCCAGGAAGTCCACCGCCGCGCCCTTGCCGGTGTCGACGATGTCCACGGAGCTGAACAGCACCAGCAGCAGCGTCGGGATGACGACCGTCAGCAGCAGCTGCTCGCCGTTGCGCAGCAGCATCTTCGTCTCCAGCGCCGCCTGCGCCGCGATCATGCGGGGGAGCGGCGCCGCGCCGGGCTTCGGGGCGTAGGCACCCGTGGCGGTGGTCATGAACGCAGCTCCTTGCCTGTCAGCTCCAAGCTGTGTCCTTCCGGGGGGCGACCCCCGGACCCCCGGCCGGTCTCGGTGCGGGACGGGATCATGAGCGCAGCTCCTTGCCTGTCAGCTCCAAAAAGACGTCCTCCAGGGTGTGCCGCTCCACCGAGATCCGGTCCGGCATCACGCCGTGCTGGGCACACCACGAGGTCACGGTGGCCAGCAGCTGCGGGTCGACCTTGCCGACGACCCGGTAGCTGCCCGGGGTCAGCTCGGCGGCCGTGCAGTCGGCGGGGAGCGCCTTCAGCAGGGAGCCCACGTCGAGGCCGGGGCGGCCGGTGAAGCGCAGGGTGTTCTCGGCGCCGCCCTTGCACAGCCCCTCCGGGGAGCCCTGGGCGATGACCCGGCCGCCGTCGATGATCGCCACGTCGTCGGCGAGCTGCTCGGCCTCTTCCATGTAGTGCGTGGTGAGGATCACCGAGACACCGTCGGCGCGCAGGTCCTTCACCAGGTCCCAGGTGGCCCGGCGGGCCTGCGGGTCCAGGCCTGCCGTCGGCTCGTCCAGGAAGACCAGCTCCGGGCGTCCCACGACGGCCATGGCGAGCGCGAGCCGCTGCTGCTGGCCGCCGGACAGCCGCCGGTAGCCGGTCCGCCCGCAGCTGCCCAGCCCCAGCCGCTCGATCAGCGCGTCCACGTCCAGGGGGTGCGCGTGCAGCCTGGCGACGTGCCGGAGCATCTCGTCGGCGCGGGCTCCGGAGTACACCCCGCCGGACTGGAGCATCACACCGATACGGGGACGCAGCTCGGCGGACTGGCGCACCGGGTCGAGACCCAGGACGCGCACCGTGCCGGAATCCGGCTTCCGGTACCCCTCGCAGGTCTCGACCGTGGTCGTCTTCCCCGCCCCGTTGGGACCGAGGACGGCGGTCACGCCCGCCCCGGCCACCAGGTCGAGGCCGTCCACCGCGGTCTTCGTGCCGTACCGCTTCACCAGGGCCTGGACCTCGATCAGCGGGTGCGACGCGAAGCGTCCCGGTGAGGGGCGGTGGTCGGGAGACGGGCGGGCGGGCTCACTGCGCATGAACCCAGAGTCTAGGGAGACCGCCGGCCGATCAGGCGCGGGGGTGGGGGAACTCCTCCGCACGGGGCCGGTGCAGTGGAAGCCACCGCTCCGCGTAGGCCACGGCGTCCGCCACCGGGAAGAGCCGTACGTCCGCCGCGCCCACCTTCGCGCGCACGACGGGCCGGTCCCGTTCGAAGTCGTGGCCCAGCTCGTCGAACCGGTCCGAGGTGATCGACACCTCCGTCACCGTCTCCCAGCCGCCGGGCCCGGGCCGCCCCACCCCCACCAGCGGCCCGGGTATGCGGTACTCGGCGAGGTGGAAGCTGGTGCAGGCGTCGTAGCCCGCGCCGAGCAGCAGCACCCGGGCGCCCAGCTGCTCCAGCCGGGACAGCGGGCTCCGCTCGCCGAGGCGGCAGTCGGGCGCGTGGCCCTCGGTGATGTCACGGGCGCGCGGACCGAGCGCGGCGAACGAGGTCTGCGGATGGGCGCTGCGCAGCGCCCCGGGCCAGGTGCGCACGGTCTCCGGGAGCACACCGACCCCCCGGGCGGGGGTGACCAGCGGGTCGTAGGCGGGCATCGTGGCGCGGATCCGGTCCCACCACTCCTCGGGCACGGGCGGGTTCCCCCACACGGCCGGGTCGGACAGGTCCGCGGACTGGGTCGGGACGACCAGCGTGCCCGTCGGGCCGAGGGCGTCGAGAAGTCCCTGGACGACCGCGACGGCGCCTCCGTTGACCCAGCCGAGGGAGCTGAGGGAGGCGTGGACGAGGAGGATCTCGCCGGGCTCGACACCCAGCGCGCGCAGCTGGGTGGCGACGGTGTCCCGGGAGACAAGAGGGCCGGTCGGAGGGGGTGTGGGCATGGTCCGGGAGTCTCCTCCGCGGGCCTCCGCGATGCCACCCGATTACGTGCCGGATGATCGATCAAAGATCGTTTTCGCAGGTCAGATTAGGTATGCCTAAGTGACGCAGGGCACCGCTCGATGATCCGAACGGCGCTTGTCAGGTTCTGCGGAATTACGCAACAATGGCGTTGTGAAAAACGTCGGCGAGGCTCGGGAGACCCCCCTGGGGGCCCCGCAGGAGGAACTCGCGACCGGTGAGCGCTCCACGCGCAACCGCGTCGCGCGCTCCATCCTGGACCACGGCCCGTCGACCGTCGCCGATCTCGCCGGCCGGCTGGGACTGACCCAGGCGGCCGTCCGTCGTCACCTGGACGCACTGGTCGCCGACGACGTCGTGGAGGCGCGCGAGCAGCGGGTCTACGGCACGCGCACGCGCGGCCGCCCCGCCAAGGTCTTCGCGCTGACCGACTGCGGCCGGGACGCCTTCGACCAGTCGTACGACAAGCTCGCCGTGGACGCGCTCCGCTGGATCGCCGAGCAGGGGGGCGGCCCCGAGGCGGTCGCCGCCTTCGCCCGCGCCCGGATCGCCGCCCAGGCGAGCGCGTACCGCAAGGCGATCGAGGCCGTGACGCCCGACAAGCGCGCCGAAGCACTGGCCAAGGCCTTGAGCGTCGACGGGTACGCTGCAACGGCGCGCAGCGCACCGGTCGGCGAGCAGCTGTGCCAGCACCACTGCCCGGTCGCCCATGTCGCCGAGCAGTTCCCGCAGCTGTGCGAGGCGGAGACGGAGATCTTCGCGGAGCTGCTGGGTACCCATGTCCAGCGACTGGCGACCATCGCGCACGGCGACGGCGTCTGCACGACGTTCATCCCCAAGACATCCACCGACGCACCTGCAAGCACGGCCGGGAGGAACCCCGCATGACTCTCCCCACGGAGACTGCCCACCCCGAACTCGAGGGCCTGGGCAAGTACGAATACGGCTGGGCCGACTCCGACGTGGCCGGTGCCTCCGCCAGGCGCGGCCTGAACGAGGAGGTCGTCCGCGACATCTCCGGCAAGAAGTCGGAGCCGGAGTGGATGACCAAGCTGCGCCTGAAGGGCCTGAAGCTCTTCGAGAAGAAGCCGATGCCGAACTGGGGCTCCGACCTCTCGGGCATCGACTTCGACAACATCAAGTACTTCGTGCGCTCCACGGAGAAGCAGGCGGAGTCCTGGGAGGACCTGCCCGAGGACATCAAGAACACCTACGACAAGCTGGGTATCCCGGAGGCCGAGAAGCAGCGCCTGGTCGCCGGCGTCGCCGCCCAGTACGAGTCGGAGGTCGTCTACCACCAGATCCGCGAGGACCTGGAGGAGCAGGGCGTCATCTTCCTCGACACCGACACCGCCCTGAAGGAGCACCCGGAGCTCTTCAAGGAGTACTTCGGCACGGTCATCCCGGCCGGTGACAACAAGTTCGCCGCGCTGAACACCGCCGTGTGGTCCGGCGGCTCCTTCATCTACGTGCCCAAGGGCGTCCACGTCGAGATCCCGCTGCAGGCCTACTTCCGCATCAACACGGAGAACATGGGCCAGTTCGAGCGGACCCTGATCATCGTCGACGAGGGTGCCTACGTGCACTACGTCGAGGGCTGCACGGCCCCGATCTACAAGTCGGACTCGCTGCACAGCGCGGTCGTCGAGATCATCGTCAAGAAGAACGCCCGCTGCCGTTACACGACCATCCAGAACTGGTCGAACAACGTCTACAACCTGGTCACCAAGCGCGCCGTGGCCTACGAGGGCGCGACCATGGAGTGGATCGACGGCAACATCGGCTCCAAGGTGACGATGAAGTACCCGGCCGTCTACCTGATGGGCGAGCACGCCAAGGGCGAGACGCTGTCCATCGCCTTCGCGGGCGAGGGCCAGCACCAGGACGCCGGTTCGAAGATGGTCCACATGGCCCCGAACACCTCGTCCAACATCGTCTCCAAGTCGGTGGCGCGCGGCGGCGGCCGCACCTCGTACCGCGGCCTGGTCGAGATCGGCGAGGGTGCCCACGGCTCCAAGTCCAACGTGCTGTGCGACGCGCTGCTGGTCGACACCATCTCGCGCTCCGACACGTACCCCTACGTCGACGTCCGCGAGGACGACGTGTCCATGGGGCACGAGGCGACCGTCTCCAAGGTCTCCGAGGACCAGCTCTTCTACCTGATGAGCCGCGGCCTGACCGAGTTCGAGGCGATGGCGATGATCGTGCGCGGCTTCGTCGAGCCGATCGCCAAGGAGCTGCCCATGGAGTACGCGCTGGAGCTCAACCGGCTGATCGAGCTGCAGATGGAGGGCGCGGTCGGCTAGGACCGCCCCCATCGCCAGCAGACGTCTTACTCAGAAAGAGAGCACTACGACAGCCATGGCTGAGGCCCAGAACATCCCGGTGGGCTCCACCACCGCCGGCCAGATCGCGGTCGCCGCCGAGTCGACCGTCGTCTCGCGCATGAGCGCGCCCCCGTCCTTCGACGTGGCGGACTTCCCGGTCCCGCACGGTCGTGAGGAGGAATGGCGGTTCACCCCGCTGGAGCGGCTGCGCGGGCTGCACGACGGCACCGCGGTCGCCACCGGCGACGGCGTGAAGGTGGACGTCCAGGCCCCCGAGGGCGTCACCGTCGAGACCGTCGGCCGCGACGACGCCCGCATCGGCAGGGCCGGCACCCCGGTGGACCGCGTCGCCGCCCAGGCGTACTCCGCCTTCGAGCAGGCCGGCGTGGTCACCGTCCCCAAGGAGACGGTGCTCACCGAGCCGATCCGTATCGCCGTGCACGGCGCGGGCGGGGTCGCCTACGGCCACCAGGTGATCGAGCTGGGTGCCTTCGCCGAGGCCGTCGTCGTCATCGACCACACCGGTGACGCGGTGCTCGCCGCCAACGTCGACTACGTCCTGGGCGACGGCGCCAAGCTGACCGTCGTCTCCGTCCAGGACTGGGACGACAAGGCCGTGCACGTGGGCCAGCACAACGCGCTGATCGGCCGGGACGCCACCTTCAAGTCGTTCGTGGTCACCTTCGGCGGCGACCTCGTCCGCCTGCACCCGCGCGTCGCCTACGCCGGCACCGGCGGCGAGGCCGAGCTGTTCGGCCTGTACTTCACCGACGCCGGGCAGCACCAGGAGCACCGCCTGCTGGTCACCCACAACACCCCGCACTGTAAGTCGAACGTCGTCTACAAGGGCGCGCTCCAGGGCGACGACGCGCACGCGGTCTGGATCGGTGACGTGCTCATCGAGGCCAAGGCCGAGGGCACGGACACCTACGAGATGAACCGCAACCTGGTCCTCACGGACGGCGCGCGCGTCGACTCGGTGCCGAACCTGGAGATCGAGACCGGTGAGATCGTGGGCGCCGGCCACGCCTCCGCCACCGGCCGCTTCGACGACGAGCAGCTCTTCTACCTGATGGCGCGCGGCATCCCGGAGCACGAGGCCCGCCGCCTCGTGGTCCGCGGCTTCTTCGCCGAACTGGTCCAGCAGATCGGTGTCGCCGACATCGAGGAGCGCCTGCTCGCCAAGATCGAGCAGGAGCTGGAGGCTTCGGTCGCATGACCTTCGTACGCGCCTGCGGGCTGAGCGAGCTGGAGGAGGACACCCCGAAGCGGGTGGAACTCGACGGCACGCCGGTCTCGGTCGTCCGCACCGAGGGGGAGGTGTTCGCCATCTACGACATCTGCTCCCACGCGAACGTCTCGCTCTCCGAGGGCGAGGTGGAGGACTGCCAGATCGAGTGCTGGCTGCACGGCTCCTCCTTCGACCTGCGCACCGGCAAGCCGTCCGGCCTCCCGGCCACGCGCCCCGTCCCCGTATACCCCGTAAAGATCGAAGGGGACGACGTTCTCGTCTCCGTCACCCAGGAGTCCTGAGGCACCCATGGCAACGCTTGAAATCCGAGACCTGCACGTCACCGTCGAGGCCGACAACGCCACGAAGGAGATCCTCAAGGGCGTCGACCTCACCGTGAAGCAGGGCGAGACGCACGCCATCATGGGCCCCAACGGCTCGGGCAAGTCGACCCTCGCCTACTCGCTCGCGGGTCACCCGAAGTACACGATCACCAGCGGCACCGTGCTGCTCGACGGCGAGGACGTCCTGGAGATGTCCGTCGACGAGCGCGCCCGCGCGGGCCTGTTCCTGGCGATGCAGTACCCGGTCGAGGTCCCCGGCGTCTCGGTCTCCAACTTCCTGCGCACCTCCGCCACCGCCATCCGCGGCGAGGCCCCCAAGCTGCGCACCTGGGTGAAGGAGGTCAAGGAGGCCATGGAGCGCCTCAACATGGACCCGGCCTTCGCCGAGCGCAACGTCAACGAGGGCTTCTCCGGCGGTGAGAAGAAGCGCCACGAGATCCTTCAGCTGGAGCTGCTCAAGCCGAAGGTCGCGATCCTGGACGAGACCGACTCCGGCCTGGACGTCGACGCCCTCCGCATCGTCTCCGAGGGCGTCAACCGCGTCCGCGAGACCGGCGAGGTCGGCACCCTGCTGATCACGCACTACACGCGCATCCTGCGCTACATCAAGCCCGACCACGTCCACGTCTTCGCCGGCGGCCGCATCGTCGAGTCCGGCGGCCCCGAGCTCGCGGACAAGCTGGAGAACGAGGGCTACGAGGCATACGTGAAGGGTGGCGCATCCGCGTGACACAGCTGCCGGGCCTCCTCGACACCGAGGCGATCCGCAAGGACTTCCCCGTTCTGGACCGAGTCGTCCACGACGGCAAGAAGCTCGTGTACCTGGACAATGCGGCGACCTCGCAGAAGCCGCGCCAGGTACTGGACGCCCTGAGCGAGTACTACGAGCGCTACAACGCCAACGTCCACCGCGGTGTGCATGTGCTCGCCGAGGAGGCCACGGCGCTGTACGAGGGCGCGCGCGACAAGGTCGCCGCTTTCATCAACGCGCCCAGCCGCGACGAGGTGATCTTCACCAAGAACGCCTCCGAATCGCTGAACCTCGTGGCGAACATGCTCGGGTGGGCCGACGAGCCCTACCGGGTGGACCACGAGACCGAGATCGTCATCACGGAGATGGAGCACCACTCCAACATCGTGCCGTGGCAGCTGCTCGCGCAGCGCACGGGCGCGAAGCTGAAGTGGTTCGGCCTGACCGACGACGGCCGGCTCGACCTCTCCAACATCGACGAGATCATCACGGAGAAGACGAAGATCGTCTCCTTCGTGCTGGTGTCGAACATCCTGGGCACGGTCAACCCGGTCGAGGCGATAGTGCGCCGCGCGCAGGAAGTCGGCGCGCTGGTCTGCATCGACGCCTCCCAGGCCGCCCCGCACATGCCGCTGGACGTGCAGGCCCTGCAGGCCGACTTCGTGGCCTTCACCGGCCACAAGATGTGCGCCCCGACCGGCATCGGCGTCCTGTGGGGCCGCCAGGAGCTGCTGGAGGACCTGCCTCCGTTCCTGGGCGGCGGCGAGATGATCGAGACCGTCTCGATGCATTCCTCGACGTACGCCCCGGCTCCGCACAAGTTCGAGGCGGGCACGCCGCCGATCGCGCAGGCGGTCGGCCTGGGTGCGGCGATCGACTACCTCCAGTCGATCGGCATGGACAAGATCCTCGCCCATGAGCACGCGCTCACCGAGTACGCGGTGCAGAAGCTGAGCGAGGTCCCGGACCTGCGGATCATCGGCCCGACGACGGCCGAGGACCGCGGTGCGGCGATCTCCTTCACCCTCGGCGACATCCACCCGCACGACGTGGGCCAGGTTCTGGACGAGCAGGGCATCGCGGTCCGCGTCGGCCACCACTGCGCCCGCCCCGTCTGCCTCCGCTACGGAATTCCTGCGACCACGCGAGCGTCGTTCTATCTGTACTCCACGCCGGCCGAGATCGACGCACTGGTCGAGGGGCTGGAGCACGTACGGAACTTCTTCGGCTGAGAGGCGTGAGCTGACACAGTGAAGCTGGACTCGATGTACCAGGAAGTCATCCTGGACCACTACAAGAACCCGCACGGGCGTGGTCTTCGGGATGGCGACGCCGAGGTGCACCATGTGAACCCGACGTGCGGCGACGAGATCACCCTCCGCGTGAAGTACGACGGCACGAAGATCGCGGATGTCTCGTACGAGGGCCAGGGCTGCTCCATCAGCCAGGCCTCCGCCTCCGTGCTGAACGAGCTGCTGGTCGGCAAGGACCTGGCCGAGGCGCAGAAGATCCAGGAGACCTTCCTGGAGCTGATGCAGTCCAAGGGCAGGATCGAGCCGGACGACGCGATGGAGGACATCCTGGAGGACGCGGTCGCATTCGCCGGTGTCTCCAAGTACCCCGCGCGGGTCAAGTGCGCCCTCCTGAGCTGGATGGCGTGGAAGGACGCGACGGCCCAGGCGCTGGGTGGCGCCGACGCCGAAAGGAAGACGGCATGAGCGAGACCGCTGAGATGAAGCCGGCCTCGGAGGAAGAACTCCGCGAGGCGCTGTACGACGTCGTCGACCCCGAGCTGGGCATCGACGTCGTCAACCTCGGCCTGATCTACGGCATCCACATCGACGACGCGAACATCGCGACGATCGACATGACCCTGACCTCCGCGGCCTGCCCGCTGACGGACGTCATCGAGGACCAGGCCAAGTCCGCCACGGACGGCCTTGTCAACGAACTGCGCATCAACTGGGTCTGGATGCCCCCGTGGGGCCCCGACAAGATCACGGACGACGGTCGCGAGCAGCTTCGGGCGCTCGGCTTCAACGTCTGAGACAGAGCCTGCGAGAAGGGGCCGCGGCAGCACGCCGCGGCCCCTTCTCGTGTGCGCGGCCCCGGATGCGCGGGCGGGTGCGCCGCCGCGGTTGTGTACGACCGTACGCAACCGTTGTGTACGCTCGTACACATGGGATACCTGACACTCGCCGGCGCCATAGCCGCCGAGGTCGCCGCGACCACGGCGATGAAGTACAGCGAGGGGTTCAGCCGGTTCTGGCCCTCGCTCGTGACGGCTCTGGGCTACCTCGTCTCCTTCGCCCTGCTCGCCCAGACGCTGAAGACCGTCCAGATCGGCACCGCGTACGCGATCTGGGCCGGGGTGGGCACCGCGACCATCGCCGTCCTCGGCCTGCTGCTGTTCGGCGAGGGGCTGAGCGTCGCCAAGGTGGGCGGGATCCTGCTGATCATCGGGGGAGTGGTCGTGCTGAACCTGGGCGGGGCGAGCCACTGATGCCCCGCCGCTACGACCCCGACCGGCGCCGGCGCATCATCGACGCCGCGGTCCGCGTGGTCGGCCGGGACGGCATGGCCGGCCTGAGCCACCGCTCGGTCGCCGCCGAGGCCGACGTCCCGCTCGGCTCCACGACGTACCACTTCGCCACCCTGGAAGAGCTGATGGTGGCCGCGCTGCGGCAGGTGAACGAGAACTTCGCCAGGGTGCTGGCCGAGCGACTGCCCCCGGACGGCGACAGCGGGGACCTCGCCGCGGACCTCGCCGGGGCGCTCGGCGAGTGGCTCGGCGGCGACCGCACCGGCGTGGAGCTGGAGTACGAGCTGTATCTGGCGGCGCTGCGCCGGCCCGCGCTGCGCCCCGTCGCCGCCGAGTGGACCGAGGACGCGGCAGCGCTGCTGGCCCGGCGCACGGACCCGGTCACGGCCCGCGCCCTGCTCGCGCTGCTGGACGGGATCTGCCTCCAGGTGCTGCTGACCGGCGGTTCGTACGACGCGGAGTACGCCCGCGCCGCGCTGGCTCGGCTGATCCCCTGAAGGTGCGCCCGGCACGTGAGACGCGGTTCGCCCTCACGGCCCCGCTCACGTTAGGTTTTCTCCCATGACCGAGTCTGCTTCCCGTACCACCGGCGCCGTCGCCGCCGGCCTCGCCACCATCGCCTCCGACGGCACCGTCCTCGACACCTGGTTCCCGGCCCCCGAGCTGGTCGAGGAGCCCGGCCCGGCCGGCACCGAGCGGCTCACCGCCGAGCAGGCGGCGGAGCTGCTGGGCGGCGGCGCCACCGCGGCGACCGGCCCGGACGCCCGCCGGGGCGTCGAGGGGGTCGCGGTCCGTACGGTCATCGCCTCCCTCGACGAGAAGCCGCTCGACGCGCACGACGTCTATCTGCGCCTGCACCTGCTCTCGCACCGCCTGGTCAAGCCGCACGGCCAGAGCCTGGACGGCATCTTCGGCCACCTCGCCAACGTCGCCTGGACCTCGCTCGGCCCGGTCGCCGTGGACGACATCGAGAAGGTGCGGCTGAACGCCCGCGCCGAGGGCCTGCACCTCCAGGTCACCTCTATCGACAAGTTCCCGCGCATGACGGACTACGTCGCCCCCAAGGGCGTCCGCATCGCCGACGCCGACCGGGTCCGCCTCGGCGCGCACCTCGCCGAGGGCACCACGGTCATGCACGAGGGCTTCGTCAACTTCAACGCCGGCACGCTCGGCACCTCCATGGTCGAGGGCCGGATCTCCGCGGGCGTCGTGGTCGGCAACGGCTCCGACATCGGCGGCGGCGCCTCCACCATGGGCACCCTGTCCGGCGGCGGCAACGTGATCATCTCCATCGGCGAGCGCTGCCTGATCGGCGCCGAGGCGGGCGTCGGCATCGCGCTCGGCGACGAGTGCGTGGTCGAGGCCGGCCTCTACATCACCGCGGGCACCCGCATCACCATGCCCGACGGCCAGATCGTCAAGGCCCGCGAGCTCAACGGCGCCTCCAACATCCTCTTCCGCCGCAACTCGGTCAGCGGCAAGGTCGAGGCCCGCCCGAACAACGCGGTCTGGGGCGGCCTGAACGACATCCTGCACAGCCACAACTGACGCACGGCGGCCGTGACGTGCGGCCGCCTTTGTCCGTCAACGCCCTGACCTGCTGCCGAGCTGTCGGCGGCAGGTCTTGGGGGTCTGAGGGGCGGGCCGGGCTCGGCGAGGCCGCCCACTACGGGTGCTGGATCGTGCCGTCCGGCGAGATGTGGGCGGCGTGCGGGCCGAAGTCCTCCTCCGACACGCTGGAGACGAGGTCGATCGCCTCGCCGCCCGGCTCCGGCGTGCCGGGCTCCACGATCTGGGTCGGGCGCAGGCGCCCGGACACGTAGGTGCCGTCGGCGCGGAGGGTGACCTGCAGTACGCCGCTGGTGGAGAGCGTGCCGCCGAGGCCGAGCACCTTGTAGCCGGTGAAGTTGCCCAGGCTGTAGGCGATCAGCCGGCCCTTGTAGAACTCCATTCCCCGCATCACGTGCGGGCCGCTGCCCACGACCAGGTCGGCGCCCGCGTCGATCACCGCACGGCTGAAGCGGTAGCTGTCGCCGCGGTTCTCGCCGAGGAAGTACTCGGTGCCGGGTTCCACGTGGGTGCGGTCCGAGCCCTCCGCGCCGGCGTGCATCGTGACGATCACGAGGTCCGCCATCTTTGCCGCGCGGGCGGTGAGTCGTTGTGCGGCGGGGATGTCCGTGAGGTCGTTCGCCCCTTGGTCGGGAGCGAACCCGATGAGTGCGACCCGGATACCGTGTGTCCGCTGGATGGTGATCTGGCCCAGGCGGCCGGTGAACTGCAGGTTCATGGAGCGCAGGGCGGCGAACGTATCGCGCCGCCCCTCCGCCCCGAAGTCGTCGACGTGATTGTTCGCCATGTTCATGGCCGTGAACCCGGCCTCTTTGAGCCAGCGGCTGTAGGACGGCGGGGCGCGGAACGCGAAGCAGTTCGGGCCGTCGATGTCGTCGCACTTGCTGGAGCCGCCGGTGGTGAGCGTGCCCTCCAGGTTTCCGAGCACCACATCACCGGCGAGCAGATCCCTGACAGGGTCGAAGAAGGAGGCGCCGCCATCCGGCGGCAGGTCGTCCGGCAGCGAGCCCATCACGATGTCCCCCACGGCGGCGATCCGCACGTTGCCCATGGGGCGCGGCGCCGCCGGTGCACCGGACGCCGTGGTCCCCTTCGTCCGTAGGGGGGCCTGGGCGGGGCCGATGGAGGCTGCGCCCCCGGAGCCGGCGCGGAACACGAACGCCGCGGCGACCACCACACCGGTCCCGGCCAGGCCGAGGGCGAGCAGGCGGTGACGGCCCACCACCTTCTGCCGCTCGCGCCGCTGCCGAGGACGCTGTCTGCCGGATGTGATCATCGGTTCATGCTACGAAGCGGGTACCCCTCCTTCACGCAGGGTCGTCCACCGGCGTGTTCTCCGACGCCGCACCGTCCGCCCCGGCAGGACCGGTCAGCCGGGCAGGGTGGAGGCGAACTTGCGGAGCGCGGTGAAGTCGGCGTCGCGCAGGCCGGTCCCGGGATGCACGTGATGGAGCAGGGCCGGGCCCGGGTGGCGGGCCCTGACGTACCGCGTGTCCGCCGGGCTCTGCTCGTCGTCCACCCAGGCGAACGGGCGGTCCCCGGCGTGCGCCACGATCGCCTCCGTCTTCCAGTGCACACCGTCGGGGCGCTCGGCGAACAGGCCCCTGCCGAAGTCGACGTACGGCAGCTCGGGCAGGCCGACGACGGGGGCGATCCAGACGTTGGCCTCGGCCATCCAGCTCGTCGCCCAGCACAGGTCGTAGCCGAGCCCGAGCAGCGCCGGGCCGTGGGCCGGGTTCAGCCACACCCGCAGCGGACGCCGGGAGTCCAGCGGCACCAGGATCGTCGTATAGCCCTCGGGCCGGCCCTCCGGCTGGGCCGCGTACGGGTTGAGGGGGCCGTCGACGTCCAGGAACAGCAGAGGGCGGCTCACGGAGCCACCGTACGGCAGAGGGGACGGCGGGCCAGCCGGAAATTTCTTGCGGGGCGAGGCATAGCGTGCGCCCGGCCGGCGCGTCAGGAGGGGTGCAGGGCCCGGACACCGAGGGGCCCGGGGGAAAGAGAAGGTGACGATGGATGCCGAGGCGCAGGAGAGTTTTCGACAGTTCGTGGCCGGCAGATCCACGGCCCTGTTGAAGACGGCCGTCCTGCTGGCCGGCGGCGACCGGCACGCCGCCGAGGACCTGCTGCAGAACGCGCTGGTCAAGGCGGCCGGACGCTGGCAGCGGATCGACGAGCCGGAGGCCTACGTCCGGCGGATCCTGTACCGGCAGCAGATCAGCCGGTGGCGGCTGAAGTGGCGGCGGCGGGAGGTCATGGTCGCCGAGCCGCCGGAGAGCGGCGCCGGACACAGCCAGGACGCCTCGGGCGCCGCCGAGCTGCGGCTCGTGCTGCGCACGGCCCTGTCCCGGCTCACCGCCCGCCAGCGCACCGTGCTGGTGCTGCGCTACTTCGAGGACCTGCCCGAGGCCGACGTGGCCCGGCTCCTCGGCTGCTCCGTGGGCACCGTACGGTCCACCACCCACCGGTCCCTGGCCAGACTCCGTGAGCTGGCCCCCGAGTTGGCGGCGCTGGCTCCCCGGCAGCCCCGGCCGTCCCGTGACTTCTCGCCCGTGGAGGTGCGCCCGTGAACGTCGAGGAACTCGTGCGTGACGCGCTGCGCGAGCAGGCCGTACAGCAGCCGCCGGCGCCGGCGGGGTTCGCCGACCGGGTGCTCGGCGTCCGCCGGCGCCGCCGTACCCGCCGGCTGGCGTCCGTCGCCCTGGCCACCGCCGCCGTGGTCGCGATCGCCGTGGGCGTGCCGCTGCTGGATTCCGGCCACAAGAACCACGTACGGCCGGCCAGAACGGTGGGCTCCGGTGAGGTGCAGGCCCACCCGGACCAGTCGCCGCCGCGGGAGCTGATCGGCGCCGGGGACGCCGTACTGGCCGCCTACTACACGGCGAAGATCCAGCCGCAGACCGACAAGCGGGCCGTATCGGCGCGTACCTACTGGCTGCTCGACCCGAAGACCGGGAAGTACGAGAAGGACTCCCGCTGGTCCTTCGTCGCCGTCGCTCCGGGTCTGAGGACCGCCGCGGTGCTGGAGCGCGACCTGCCCGCCCACCGGATCGGCCTGCTCGACCTCGCGACGCGGAAGGTCGAGCGGTGGATCCCGGTCCGGCACGGGGTGGGTGGTCTCGCGTTCTCGTACGACGGCACCCGGCTCGTCGCGACGACGTACGACGAGAGCCCCGATCTGCGCGTCAGGGAGAAGCTGTTCCGCGGCAAAGGCAAGAGGGACGGGTGGATGTGGGGGGTCAGGTTCGGCGAGTCGAGCCGGTCCGGGTTCTACGACCTCGACGTGGCCTCCGGCGCCGGCTCCTGGAGCCCGGTCGCGTCCGGCCGCGACATCAACTCCCGCGCGGACTTCGCCTTCAGCCGTACCGGTGAACTGGTGTACGGGCAGCGCATCGGCGGGCGGGACGGCCTCCAGCAGTTCTACGACCTCAAGGGCGACAAGGTCGCCGCGCCCGCGGACGAGAAGTACCTGCGGTCGGACGTCCCCGCGCGGCTGTCCCCGACCGGCAGGCTCGCCGCCCTGGGCCTGACGAAGGAGGTCGGCGGCCATCCCGGCAGGTCCTACTCCTCCGTCCGTGATCCCCGCACGGGCAAGGAGATCACCAAGGTGCGCGGCGGCCATCTGCTCGCCTGGGCGGACGAGAAGCACCTCATCGCCTGGGAGCGGGTGACGAGCCTGGAGGAGGAGTACCGGCCCCAGCTCGTGCTGGTCACGATCGGCAGTGACAAGGTCGTACCGCTCAGCGGGGTCCAGGAGCCCGCCAAGCCCACCGACGTGGTGGAGCCCTGGGAGCCCGTCTTCGCCCGCCGCTGATCAGCCGGCGGTGAGCGCCTCGTACCGCGCCCACAGCCCGTCGGCCGCCTCCCGGCCGGCGGGCAGCAGCGGTGCGCGCACCGGGCCCGCGGGCCGGCCCAGCCGGGCGAGGAGCGCCTTGGCGGTGACCGTGCCCGGCAGGCCCGCGCCCATCATCGCCTCGATCAACGGCGTGGCCCGCAGCTGCCGTTCCGTCGCGCCTACGGTGTCGCCCGCGTCGAAGGCGTCGAGGATCGCGGTGATGTGGCCCGGCACGGCGTTCGCGACCGTGCTCACACAGCCCGCGGCGCCGACCGCGGACAGCGCGAGCACGTGTTCGTCGCAGCCCGCGTAGTACGCCAGGTCCGTGTGGGCCAGCACCTTCTGGGTTCCGAGGAAGTCGTACGAGCAGTCCTTGACGGCCACGATCCTCGGGTGCCCGGCGAGGCGGATCATGGTCTCCGGCTCGATCCGGGTGCCGGTGCGGCCCGGGATGTCGTACAGCATCACGGGCACGCCGCTCGCGTCGGCCACCGCCCGGAAGTGCGCCTCCACCGCTTCCTGCGGCGGCTTGCTGTAGTACGGCGCCACCACGAGCACCCCGTCGGCGCCCGCCTTCCCCGCCGCGAGCGCCAGCTCGACGGTGTGCCGGGTGTCGGCCGTCCCCACGCCCGCGACCAGGGACGCCCGGTCCCCGACCGCGTCCCGGACGGCCGCGACCAGCTCCGCCTTCTCGGTGTCCGTGGTGGTGGGGGACTCGCCGGTGGTGCCGCTCAGCACCAGGCCGTCGCAGCCCTCGGCCACCAGCCACGCGGCCAGCTCCCGGGCCCCGTCCAGGTCGAGGTCTCCCGCCTCGGTGAACGGCGTGATCATCGCGCAGAGGGTCCGGCCGAAGGGGCGACGGGTGGTGGTGCGGGTGCTCGTCATGGGAGTAGTCTCGGCGACCCGTTGGTGAAGCTCTACTTAATTCTTCTACGTTGTATTGGTAAGCGTTGCTGATGGGTTGGGGGGTGGCCGTAGTCGGTGTGTCCACTTCGGCTCCTCATGCGTCACTATGGCCGGAGGGTCACCTACGTCGTCAGTCATGGGAGGCACCATGAAGCTCGGCAAGGCACTGGCCACCGGAGTCGCCGAGGAGCGGCAGCCCGTGCGCGAGGAAGAGATCCCGGTTCCCGACAAGACCGTCCACGTCGAGCCGGCCGAACCGGCCCGCGAAGAGGTCCCGGCCGCCCGATGAGGCTGCGGCTCCCGGCGGAACGGCCGACGGAGCCGCCGACCGGATACAAGATCGCCCACCCGGTGCTGGCCCAGGACGGCACCCGGGCCGGGTTCACCGGAGTGTCGCTCGGTGGCGCGCTGCCCTACGGCGTGCTCGACGACGCCTCCTGTGTCTACGGCCGGCGGCACCGCCCGCCCGCGCGCCTGTGCGACTGCGGGTTCCACTGCGTCCATGAGCGGGGCGCCGCCGAGGCCATGCTGTGCACCGCCGAGCACCGGACGGCGCTCCTGCTGGAGGTCTCGGTGCTCGGCGCCTACATCCGCTTCGAGCGCGGCTTCCGCTATGCCCGGCAGCGGGTGCGCACGGCGACCGCCGGTCCGTGCGCGTGCGGTGCCACCGCCGTCGGCCTGGCCGACGCCGGCTGGGGCAGGCCGGGCTGGCTCGCCCTCGCCCCGGTCTGCGCCGGCTGTGTACGCGGCCGTACGTCCCTCTCGCTCGCCGGCTTCGCCCGGCTGGCCGGGGAGGGGCTGCGGGTGGGGGTGCGGGGTGGCGGTACGGGAGCCGCGTCCGCCGAGTCGGCGGACGCGGCGGAGCTGGGCGTGCCCGAACTCGTCGCCGAGGCCGCGCTGTTGCAGGCCCGCCTCGACTGGTTCCAGAGCCAACTCGCGCGGCTCGGCGAGCGGGGAAACGGGGGAGTGGGGCGGGGCTGACGGATTGGCGGGCCTCGGCCGGGGTACCCGCATCTGCGGTGGTCCGTGCGGGTGTGTGGCGTGCGGTGCGTTGTGGGGGTGGATGCCTGCGGCGGCCCGTGCGGGTGCGTTGTGGGCCAGGTCGCGCCTACGGTGGTTTGTGAGTCGGCGCCGCGCCGGGTGGTGTCCGTCCTCGGTCCGGCGCACTGTCTTCCCCGGGGCACCCGGCGTTTTCGCCGGCCGCTGCGGGCGGACACCACCCGCCGCGTCCCCTCCCGCCGTGTGCGGCCTCGGGGGCGTGGCGCGGACGTCGACGTGATCAGGGAAAGGGCACACCGATGAGGCACAGGATCCCGCACGGCTCGGGCGCCAAGGGGCCCGACGAGCTGCGGCAGCAGATCGAGCAGGCACGACACCAACTCGGGCACACCGTCGCCCAGTTGGTGGGTAAGGCGGATGTCGCCGAGCGGGCCCGGGTGCGGGCCGCCGACCTGAAGGACAAGGCCGGCGCCATGACCGTACAGCTGCGGGTGAGCGCCGCGCAGGCCGGACACGACATGCAGGGGCGGGCCGCCAAGGCCGGGCACGCGGTGCAGGGGCGGGCCGCGCAGGCTGGGCACGCGGTGCAGGGGCGGGCCGCGCAGGCCGGGCATGTGGTCCAGGGGCGGGCCGGGCGTGTGGGGCACGCCGTGGAGGAAGCCGTTCCGCAGCCGCTGCGCGGTGCGGTGCGCCGGGGTATGCGTCACCCGGGGCCGATCCTCGCCGTGGGTGTGCTGGGCGCGGCCGCGGTGACGGCCGGCATCGCCTGGCGCCGGATGCGTCACCACTGAAGGCGGCTTCGGGACCACCCTCTCACCGATTACTTTGTCTGTCTGGACAAAAAAAGTTTTCGGTGGGAGGGTGGACGCATGCTGGACGTGACCGTGATCGAGGACCCCGAGGCGGCGGCCGTGTCGCTGGACCCCGTGCGGGCCCGGCTGCTCGCCGAGCTGGCCGCCGAACCCGCCTCGGCGGCGATGCTGGCCGGCAAGGTCGGACTGCCCAGGCAGAAGGTGAACTACCACCTCAAGGCGCTGGAGCGGCACGGCCTGGTCGAGCTGGCCGGAGAGCGCCGCAAGGGCAACGTCACCGAGCGGCTGATGCGCGCCACCGCCGCTTCGTACGTCATCTCGCCCGCCGCCCTGCCCGCCGTACAGCCGGACCCGGACCGCTTCCGCGACCAGCTGTCCGCGCGCTGGCTGCTCGCGCTCGGCGCCCGCCTGGTGCGGGACGTCGGCGCGCTGATCTCCGGCGCGGCCAAGGCCCGCAAGCGACTGGCGACCTACGCCCTGGACGGCCAGGTCCGCTTCGCCTCCGCCGCCGACCGGGCGGCCTTCGTGCAGGAGCTGACGGCGGGCGTGAGCGCGCTGATCCGCAAGTACGACGCCCCGGATGTCGAGGACGGCCGCGACCACCGGATCGTCGTCGCCCTCCACCCCACGGTCAAGGACCAGCCCACCCCCGCACCGGATCAGTGAGCAGGAGCTCCGCCATGTCCAAGGAATTCGAGATCGTCCGCGAGTTCGAGGTCGACGTCCCTCCGGAGGAGGTCTGGGAGGCCGTCACCACCGGTACCGGTGGGTATCTGTGGCCGATGGACCCGCCGGAGCCCCGCGAAGGCGGCCGGGGGCCCTTCGGGTCGACGGTCACCGCCTGGGATCCGCCCCACCGCTACACCAACCGCAGCGAGGACGTCGGCTTCCCGGTCCAGTCGGTCAACCAGCTGGACTACACCATCGAGCCGCGCGAGGAGGGCCGCCGGGCCTGGGTCCGCTACGTCCACAGCGGCATTTTTACGGACGACTGGAACAACCAGTACGACGGTGCGAGCAAGCACACCAACTTCTATCTGCACACCCTGTGCGAGTACCTCACGCACTTCGCGCCCCGCCCGGTCACCTTCGCCCAGCTCGACGGGCCCGCGAGCTCGGCGACGGCGGGGGCGCTCGCCGCCGTCGGGCACGCCCTCGGGCTGGCGGACGACGCGGCCGCCGGGACGAAGGCGAGCGTCCGGGGACCCGGCGGGCGGACCCTGGACGCCGTGGTCGACTACCGGAACCCGTACTTCATCGGGCTGCGCACCGACAGCGCCCTCATCCGCTTCTTCGGCCGCGGTCACTGGGGCGCCCCGCTGGGCATCAGCGTGCACGACTTCGCGCCGGACGCCGATGCCCAGGTGAACGAGAGTGCCTGGCAGGGCTGGCTGAACGGCGTGTTCAGCCGGTCCTGAGCGCCCCGGTCACGGGCGGAAGCGCAGCACCTGCGGGTCGTGGTCGCTGATCTGGTCGTTGAACTCCGAGTTGACGTGCACGCTGTCGTAGTCGAAGTCGCAGCCGCGCCGGATCGCCGGGCTGATCAGGATCTGGTCCAGGACCTGCTGGTTGCCCTGGTAGTCGTAGGTGTAACGCTCGCTCCTGGGCAGCGACTTGATCGCCGACCACAGTTCGCCGTCACCCTCCAGGATCTTCGCGGTCTCGGAGAACTCGAAGTCGTTCATGTCGCCGAGCGTGATGACGTCCGCGTTCTTCTGGACGTCCAGGATGCTCTTGACGAACGCGTTCACCTCGGTCGCCTGGGCGTGGCGCTGGATCTCCGAGCTGCGCACCGGCGGCTGGTACTGGGACGTCAGGCCCTGGTCGCCGCCCTTGGAGTTGAGGTGGTTGGCGATCACGAACACGGTCTTGCCGCGGAAGACGAACTCGCCGGCCAGCGGCTTGCGGCTGTTGGCCCAGGCCGCGTTCGCCGGGTCGATCCGGCCCGGGGAGGCCGTCAGCTCGGCCTTGCCGTGCACCTTCGTGACGCCGACCGCCGTGGTGGAGTCGCCGCCCGCGCGGTCCACGAAGGACACCCGCTCGGGGTTGAACAGGAGCACCTGGCGGATGTTGCCGCCCGGCTCGCCGCCGTCCTGGTCGTTGACCGGGTTGATCGAGCGCCAGTCGTACTTCGGGCCGCCCGCCGCGACGATCGCGTCGATCAGCTTGTTCACGGTCTGGCTCGCGTCGACCGTGCCGTCGTCCTTGGCGCCGTTGTCGTCCTGGATCTCCTCCAGGGACACGATGTCCGGCGACTGGAGGTTGTTCACGATCGCGGCGGCGTGCTTGTCGAAGGTGGCGTCCGACGGGTCGAGGTTCTCGACGTTGTAGGTCGCGACCGCCAGCTCGCGGCTCGACTGCTTGCGCGTCGTCTCGCGCTCCAGGCCGCCGCTCTCGAGCGTGCCGAGCTTGCTCGCGACCAGCGTGTAGCCGCCGAACTGGTTGAAGTCCAGCGGGCCGGTGGTGGTGCCCTCCAGGGTGTCGCCGACGTTCGCCTTCGGGAAGTCGGCGGTCGCGCCCAGCGACTGGATCTGCAGCCGGCCGGTGTTCTGCGAGTCGTAGGAGCCGTAGACCGTGCCGCCGCGGCGGTTGCGGTGCTCCCACGGCTTCACGGTGACCCACAGCTCGCTGTACGGGTCGGTCGCGGTGACCACGCGGGTGTCGGCGACCTGGACGTTCATGCCCTCAAGGGACTCGTAGTAGTCCAGGGCGTACGTCGACGGGTCCAGGGCCAGGCCGTTGACGGAGCCGTTCGCCGCGGTGTCGCCCCCGGGGGCGTACTCGTCCGGCACGGAGTTCTCGTCGATCACGACCGGCGCCGGGACCGGGTTGCCGGTGGAGACGGTGGTGACCGTCGGCTTGGTGATCTCCGTCACCGACTGGTTGCCCGAGGAGGCGCCACCCGGGACGAACTCGGAGACCGTTCCGGTCACCGTCACCGAGTCGCCGGCGGCGACCTTCGGCGTGGAGCCGGTGAAGACGAAGACGCCCTCACTGGTGGCCGGGTCGTCGTCCGGGTTCGGGTCCTGGATCCAGAAGCCTTTGGAGGAGCCGTACGTGCGCGTGGCCGTGACGATGCCGGGCACGTCCGTCACCTTCTGCCCGGCGAACGGGGATATCCGGGTCGTGCCCTGGATGTCGTGGATGCGCACCGAGTCGGCGTGCGCGGGCGAGGTGAGGACGACGGCGGAAGCGGCGCTGCAGACGGCGGCGACGGTGAGCGCGGCGAGGCGCGCGGAAGACCTGCTCGGCAAGGGTTCCCTCCGGGGACATACGTGAACGCCGGGACGAGGGTGGAACGGGAGCGTGTGGGGGTCGTAGCCCTCCGTGACACGCATAGAGCCGAGTGAACAGTTGTCCCCCCAACTTCTACGCGCGTCAATCTCCTGCCTGGCGCCGGGAGTTGTCAAGGTTTCGGCCATGTACGACGGCTGACGGGGAGATGAACCGGGCGGCATGGGTGGAAATCCGTCTAGGCTGAGCGGCTGAGCCCGTTTCACGGTCCGAGGAGAACCAGCCGATGTCAGACAGCTCCCCCCTGCCGCCCGTACGGCTGCACCCCGAAGCGGAGCTGGCGCGGGCCGCGCTGTCCACGCCGTTGCTCTCCCGTGCCGCCCGCCTCGCCCGCTGGGCCGGACCCGACACCCGCGTGGACGCCGGCGGCGGACTGGCCGAGGACCAGCTTCCGGCCGCCGCCGAACTGCTCGGACTGAGCGGCGACGACGCCGCCGCGTACGCCAGTGAGGCCTGGCGGGTCGCCCTGGACGCCGGGCTGGTCGAGATCGTGGACGAGGAGGCCGGGACCGTCCGGGCCGGCGAGGAGCTGCAACTGCTCACCGCGGGTTCCCCGGCCGATGTGCTCGCCGTGTGGCTCGCCGCACTGGAGACCGTCGTCGCCGACGCGAGCGTCCCCGATCTGGACGACCTGGTCGACGCCCTGGACGAGGGCGGCGAGATCGATTTCTCGTCACTCGACTGGGACCCGGAGTCCGAGGCGGACTTCCTCGACGGCGTCCTCGGCAATCTCTATCTGCTGACGGTGAGTGAGGACGGCCCCGGCGAGGGTCCGGTTCCACTGCCCGCCCTGGCCGCCTCGATGCTGGTCCCCGACGACATGGGCGAGCCCACCAACGACGTCCTGGAGCAGGTCTCCGACGCGATGATGCGGCTCGACGACCAGTTCCGCGCCCTCGAACCGGTCGGGCTCGTGGAGTACCAGCCGGTCGACGAGGCCCTCATGGCCGACGCCGACGAGGAGCCCGCCGCGCCGGTGGACGACACCGACGTCTCCCGCTACGGCATGGTCCGGCTCACCCCGCTCGGTGTGTACGGGCTGCGGGCGCGGCTGCTGGAGGCCGGGTTCCAGGCGCCGGCCGTCGGTGAACTCGCCGACAAGGGCGCGGACGCGCTGCTCGACGGGACGGCGGGGTACGGGCAGGCGGCCGCCCGCGCCGAGACCGAGCGGTGGCTGGCGCGGCGGGAAGCCCTGGCCGCGGCAAGGGAGTTGCTGGCAGCGGCCCGTGGTGCCGACGCCGGCGCGCCGCTGCGCAGGCTGCGCTGTCAGCAGGCGCTGACCCTGGTGGGGGCGGAGGCGGAGCCGGCGCTGCGGGAGGTGCTGGACGATCCCGAGCTGGGCGGTCTGGCCCGGGTGTGGCTGAGCGAACGGGGGGCCGCGGGGGTCCCGGCGCCGTCCGAGGCGATGGTGTTCTGGCTGACCATCGACACGGTCGCCGCGCAGCTGGCCGCCGAGGGCAACTCCGAGGAGCTGCAGGCACTGGTGGAGGGGCTGGCGGCGCAGCACGGCGGGTTCTTCTCCGCGGCCTGGCGGGTCGAACACCCGGCCACCGCTGATGTGCTGGAGGCGATGGGGCGGCTGCACCCGGACAAGAAGGTGGCGAAAGAGGCGCGGAAGGCCGCGTTCAAGGCGCGGTCGCAGCAGGGCGGGTGAGGCGACGGGGGTGCGAGGGCGCGTCGAGGGGTGGGTCGCGGTACGGCGGGTGAGTTGATCGGGGTGCAGGGGCGCGTCGGGGTGTGGTCGCGGCGCGGTGGGTGAGTTGACGGGGGTGCTGGGTCGTGTCGGGGTGTGGTTGCGGCGCGGCGGGTGAGTTGCTGGGGTGCAGGGCAGCGGGGAGGCGCGGTCGCGGTACGGCGGGTGAGCCGACGGGAGTGCGGGGGCGCGTCGAGGTGTGGTCGCGGCGCTCGGTGGGGGTGCCGGGCCGCGGTGGGTGAGTCGGTGGGGGTGCCGGGCCGCGGTGCGTCCGGGCCGGTGCCTTCCCGCTGCCTTCGGGGTGGGCGGGTCCCGGGTGCGCCGCTGCGGTGGGCGGGACATCACGGATGGCCGGTGCTTGGGCTTCCCATGGGGCGGTGCATACGGTTTCTTGAACACGGGCCGCCGAAGTAGGGCGTTGTTCAACTGCCGTTCAGAAGTGGGCGGGAACGTGTGCGCCGAACCGAGGTCCGCCACCCTCCACGGCACTCCCACCGTCTCAGGAGACACACATGTCGCTCACCCGCAGGGACTTCGCCAGAACCTCCGCGATCACCGGTGCCGGGGTCGCCCTGGCGGGCAGTGTCGGCGCACTGGCCACCGCGCCGAACGCCCTCGCCGCGACGGACATCGACAGCGACGAGGCGCAGCCGGCGCACGGCGGCCACCACGGCGTCGGCTACGGCCCGTTGCACCCCGACCCGGCCGGCATCCTGGCCCTGCCCGCGGGCTTCACGTACGAGATCGTCACCTACAGCGGCAGGACCACGCTGGAGTCCGGCGAGTTCACACCCTCCAACCACGACGGCACCGCCGCCTTCGAGGGCCCCCGCGGCACCACGCTCCTCGTCAACAACCACGAACTGGCCGGCGCCCGCGCCCAGTGGCCGCACCCGGTGCCGCTCACCGAGGGCCTCGTCTACGACCCGGCCGCGGCCGGCGGCTGCACCGTCGTCGAGGTCCGCCGCGGCGGCGAGGTCGCCGAGTGGGTGGGCATCGCCGGCACCGCCACCAACTGCGCGGGCGGCAGCACCCCGTGGGGGACCTGGCTCACCTGCGAGGAGACCGAGGACAAGGCCGGCAAGAACGGTTTCACCAAGGACCACGGCTATGTCTTCGAGGTCGACCCCGAGGACCGTCGGGCCAACCGCGACCCGAAGCCCGTCAAGGCCCTCGGCCGCTTCGCCCACGAGGCCGTCGTCGTCGATCCCCGGCGCGGCCACCTCTACCTCACCGAGGACGCGTCCGGACCCAACGGCCTGCTCTACCGCTGGACCCCGCCGGAGGGCTTCCGCCACGGCCACGGCAGGCTGCGCACCCTCGCCGACGACGCGGGCAGCCTCCAGGCCTTCAAGTGCTTCGACTCCGGCGGCAGGTTCGTGGACGACCTGTCCCGCGCCACCAGGACAGGCACCGTCTTCGGTGTCGACTGGGTGGACGTCCCCGACCGCGACGCCCGGCAGGTCTCCATCCGCAAGCAGTTCACCGACGGCCAGGTCACCCGCGCCCGCAAGCTGGAGGGCATGTGGTGGGGCGACGGCGGCGCCTACATCGTCTCCTCCTTCGCCCGCGCGGAGAGCCCGGTCCAGCACGACGGCCAGGTGTGGTTCTACGACCCGGGGCGTCGCACCCTCACCCTGAAGGTGCTGTTCGGCGTGAACCCTGACCCGGCCGCCGACGGCGCCTTCGACGGCCCGGACAACATCACCGTCTCCCCGTACGGCGGCCTCGTCATCGCCGAGGACGGCGAAGGCGTGCAGCACCTGTTCGGCGCCACCGAGAGCGGCCGCACCTACCCCATCGCCCGCAACGAACTCAACATCGGCACCGAGGACGCCCCGGAATACAGCGAGTTCACCGGCGTCACCTTCTCGCCCGACGGCAGGACCCTGTTCGCGAACATCCAGACGCCCGGCGTCATGCTCGCCGTCACCGGGCCCTGGAAGCGGCAGAAGCGCGGCTGAACTCCGCACGCCGATTAATTCGTTCGCCCCACTCGCGGCCGTCCTCCTACAGTGATGCACGTCCAGGTGCGAAGGCAGGACCTACTTCCACTCATAATGGGGCGGCCGCGGGTTCGAGTCCCGCCACCGGTACAACCGGCCGGTGTAGCTCAGGGGTTAGAGCACCTACGTCGGTTCCGCCGACCTCGATCTCTGGACACCACAACTTCATGCACCTCCCGGTGCGAAGCATGTGATCTCGGGGAGGCGCAGCTCATGGTGGGTGCCCGGTGCGCAGGCAGCGGATACTTCGGGGGCTGGTGGGGAAACCCGTGCGGGTTCGAATCCCGTCATCGACTCAGGGTCGGTGTGGCGGAACGGAAGACGCGCCAGTTACAGCAACCGCAGTCGATTCCGACCTCGGACACCCTCTTTTTGTTGCGCCTCCCTCCGAAAGCGAAAAGAATTCGGGGGAATTCACCATGGCGCGATTCAACACACGGACCACCAGGGCGCAGCCGAAGTCGGCGGTGACCTCGACGGGCCGGATCCTGCGGACCTACGAGGGCGGCCGGGGCCAGGAGCGCGATCCGCGCTCGGAGCTGTTCCTGCTCGCCGTCTCCCACTTCGCCCAGAACACCTTCTACGAGTCCGGCGCCGACCGCGACGACCGGTTCACCCGACTCGTGCGCGACCTCGCCGTCACCGACCCCAACTGGACGGCCGGACTGCTCGGCTGGCTGCGTGGCGAGGGGCACCTGCGGACCGCCTCGCTCGTGGGCGCCGCCGAGTACGTGCACGCGCGTCTGGCGGCGGGCGCGACCGACGGCCCGTCGAACCGGCAGGTCGTGGACGCGGTGCTGCAGCGCCCCGACGAGCCCGGCGAGCTGCTCGCGTACTGGACGTCGACGTACGGCCGCGCCGTCCCCAAGCCCGTCAAGCGCGGGGTCGCCGACGCCGTACGACGGCTCTACCACGCCAAGTCGCTGCTGAAGTACGACACGGCGTCCAAGGGCTACCGCTTCGGCGACATCCTCAACCTGGTGCACGCGGCACCGGACCCGGACAAGCCGTGGCAGGGCGAGCTGTTCCGGTACGCCCTCGACCGCCGGCACAACCCGGACACCGCCGTGCCGCCCGCGTCCCTGCAGGTGCTCACCGCGCACCGCGAGCTGATGGCGCTGCCCGTCGCCGAGCGGCGGGCGGTCGTCACCTCACCCGGGGGCGCCGCGCGGCTCGCGGCGGCCGGCCTCACCTGGGAGGCGCTGGCCGGCTGGCTCCAGGGACCGATGGACAGGGCGGCCTGGGAGGCCGTGATCCCCTCCATGGGCGCGATGGCGCTGGTCCGCAACCTGCGCAACTTCGACGAGGCCGGTGTGTCCGACGAGGTGGCGGCCCGGGTCGCCGCGCGCATCAGCGACCCGGAGCAGGTGGCGCGTTCGCGGCAGTTCCCGTTCCGCTACCTCGCCGCCCACCGGCACGCGCCGTCGCTGCGCTGGTCGTACCCGCTGGAGCAGGCGCTCGGCCACTCGCTGTCCAACGTGCCCGCGCTGCCGGGCCGCACGCTGGTGCTGGTCGACCGGTCGGGCTCGATGTTCTGGTCGCCCTCGCGTGACCGTTCGGAGCTCACCCGGGCCGACGCGGCGGCGATCTTCGGCACCGCGCTCGCGCTGCGGGCGGCCGACGCCGACCTCGTCGAGTTCGGTACGACCAGCAACAAGGTGCCGTTCCGCCGGGGCGAGTCGGTGCTGAGGATCCTGGAGCGCTTCGGCAACCTGGGCGGCACGGACACCACCGACGCGGTGCGCCGGCACTACGCGAAGCACGACCGGGTGCTGATCGTCACCGACGAGCAGTACGCCCCGAACCGGCACGGCGACCCGACCGCCCAGATCCCGGCCCACGTGCCCGTCTACACCTGGAACCTGGAGGGCTACCGGGCGGGCCACGGACCGTCGGGCACGGGCAACCGGCACACGTTCGGCGGCCTCTCGGACGCGGCCTTCCGGATGGTGCCCCTGCTCGAAGCGGCCCGTGACACCCGCTGGCCGTGGCAGGCCTGAGCGGCACCCGGTTCCTACCCGGCCCGGGGACGGGCCGGGCCCTGATCGTGGCCCGCACTCGTACGGGGGGTGCGGGCCACACCCTTGCCCGGCGACGAGCTGATATCTAACATTTCAGTGCATGCAGGCCCTGCGACCCGTTTCCCGCACCCTCCTGCGGGACCGCGCCTACGCCGTGATCCGTGACGCCATCGTGGCCGGGGAGATCGAGCCCGGCGCCGTGGTGCGCGACGCCGATCTCGCCGAGCAGCTGGGACTGTCCCGGGCGCCGGTGCGCGAGGCCTTCTCCCGGCTCGTGGACGAGGGACTGCTGGAGAGCAAGCCGCAGAGCTACACCCGGGTCACCCCGCTCGTCGCCGCCGACGTACGGGACGCGGCGGCCGTCGTGGGCGCCCTGCACGAGCTGGTCACCCGGGTCGCCGTACCCCGGCTGCGGCCGGAGGACCTGGAGGAGATGCGCGCGGCCAACGGCCGGTTCGTCGCCGCCGTGCGCGCCGGTGACGTGGACGAGGCCCTGCGCGCCGACGACGACCTGCACGACGTGCTGGTCCGGGCGGCGGGCAACCGCGCCGCCGCCGCCACCGTCGCCCGCTACACCCCGCTCATCCGCCGCCTGGAGCGGCGGCGCTTCGGCGAGGGCGGCTCGTGCCGCTCGGCCGGACTGCACGAGCGGCTGATCGAGGCCTGCGCCGCCGGTGACGTGGACGCGGCGGTCCGGGTCACGGAGGAGATCTGGCGCACGCTCACCGCCCTGGCCGACCCCGACTGACCCTGGAGGCACCGTGTCCCGTTCCACGTCGCTGGAGTCCTACGACCGTTACCCCCTCCTCTTCGGCCCGTCCCCGGTGCACCCCCTTGAGCGCCTGACCGCGCGCCTCGGGGGTGCCCGTCTCTGGGCCAAGCGGGAGGACTGCAACTCCGGGATCGCCTACGGCGGGAACAAGACCCGCAAGCTGGAGTACCTGGTCGCCGACGCACTCGCCCAGGGCTGCGACACGCTGGTGTCGATCGGCGGGGTGCAGTCCAACCACACCCGCCAGGTCGCGGCCGTCGCCGCCCGCGTGGGACTCAGGTGCGTGCTGGTGCAGGAGAGTTGGGTCGAGTGGCCGGACGCCGTGTACGACAAGGTCGGCAACATCCTGATCAGCCGGCTCGCCGGGGCCGAGGTGCGGCTGGTGCGGGCGGGGTTCGGGATCGACTTCAAGGAGAGCTGGGAGCAGGCGTTGCGGGACGTCGAGGCGGCGGGCGGCAGGCCGTACGCCATCCCCGCGGGCGCCTCCGACCACCGGCTCGGCGGCCTCGGCTTCGCCCGCTGGGCGTACGAGGTCGCGGCACAGGAACGGCAGTCGGGCGTCTTCTTCGACACGGTGGTCGTGTGCTCGGTGACCGGGTCCACGCAGGCGGGCATGGTCGCGGGGTTCCGGGCGCTCGAAGAGGCCGGCGGCCGGCGGCGGCGCGTGATCGGCATCGACGCGTCCGCCGAACCCGCCGCCACCCATGAGCAGATCACCCGGATCGCCCGCGCCACCGGCGAACTCATCGGAGCCGAGGAAGAGCTGACGGAAGCGGATGTCGAACTGGACGCGCGGTACCACGCGGGCACGTACGGCATCCCCGACGAGTCCACCCTGGAGGCGATGCGGCTGGCCGCGCGGACGGAGGGCATGGTCACCGACCCGGTGTACGAGGGAAAGTCCATGGCCGGGCTCATCGACCTCGTCGAGCGCGGCGAGATCGCCAGGGATTCCACCGTCCTCTACGCCCATCTCGGCGGCCAGCCGGCGCTGAACGCCTACAGCGCGCTGTTCTAGTCCGGGCGCCGGTCCAGCGCTGCCCGCTTCGCGGTCGACACGGCCTTCCATCTTAGATCACGAATTACTACGTTCTGTGCCTATATTTCTCACGCTGAGTAGTCGATAAGTGAGCAAGTGCGCTCAGGTGAGAAAGGGTCAATCATGCGTACATTTCAGCGCGCAGCGCTGGTGGCCGCCGTGGTCACGGGACTGTCCGCCCTTGGCGCCGGCACCGGCTTCGCCGATGACGACGACGGTCCGTACCAGGTCTCCGTGGTGGCCTCGGCGGCGGCTTCCGCGCAGGCCACCGCCGTGGTCACGTGGGGCGCCCCGCCCGGCCGACCGCAGTCGGACACGCAGTCCGATACGCAGTCGGACTCGCAGTCCACCTCCCAGACCAACTCCCAGTCCAACTCCCAGGCGGACCCGCAGTCGGACTCGCAGTCCAACTCCCAGGCGGACCCGCAGTCGGATTCCCAGTCGGATTCCCAGGCGGACCCGCAGTCGGACTCCCAGGCCGACTCGCAGTCGGACTCGCCTGCGACTTCGCCGGCCGAGGAGTCGACCGAGGACGAGCAGAAGCAGCCGACGGAGCAGGGTCATCGGAGTCCGGGGCCGCAGCGCGATGACAAGCCTTCGGTGTCCAAGCCCGGCAAGAAGCCCTCGGCGTCGAAGCCTGCCAAGAAGCCTGTGGCGCCGAAGCCCGGTAAGAAGCCTTCCGCGTCTAAGCCCGATCACAAGCCTTCCGCGTCGAAGCCTGGCCAGAAGCCTGCGGCGGCGAAGCCCGACCACGAGCCCTCGGCGGTGAAGCACGAGCACAAGCAGCACGGGGCGAAGCCCAGCCACAAGCACCACGAGCGCGGGCACAGCCACAAGCACGGGCGCGGAGTCGAGCGCTTCTCGGGCGCCTGGGCCTCCATGGTGACGTCGGCCGAATGACCTGTGCCCGGCGGCCGTCGGCGGGCGGGGCCATGATGGCGGTGTGCCCCGCCCCTCGACGCCCGGTCCGGCCGAGGCCTTCGGCCGCCTCGAATCGGCCCCCACGCCCCGGACCGCCGTGGCGTGGCTTCCCCCGGCCGAACTCTGGCCCGCCGTCCAGCGCATCCGCGCCGTGCACGACCCGCAGATCCGCCGCTGGCCACCCCATGTGAACCTGGTCTTCGGCTTCGTACCGGAGGAGGACTTCCCGGTGGCGTTCCAGCTGCTGGCCGCGGCGGCCGCCGGGTGCGAGGCCTTCGACATCCGGCTCAGCGGAGTCCACGCCTTCCGTCACCGGTCCTACGCCACCGTGTGGCTCGACCCCGCGGCGGCCGGCCTCGCCCCCTGGACACGGCTCCAGCGCGCGCTGGCGGAGCCCTTCCCCTCCTGCACGGAGCGCTTCCCTCGCTTCACCCCGCATCTCTCGCTGGGCCGCACCCGTGTCCCGCGCGTCCTCGCGGCCGACTGTGCCGCCCGGCTCGGCGTGCTGCGGGCGCGTGTGGCCGAGATCGAGGTGCTTTCCCGCCGCGGCGACGGCCCCATGCGGACGCGGGCCACCATCGGTCTGGGCACCGGCGCCGTACACCGGCACCTCGGACCGGACCCGGCCACCGGCGGGTACGAGCCACCGGACCGGCACTGACCGGCGCCGGCGAGCGCTTCGCGGCGGAGGTGCCCTCGACCGGCCCGCTGGTGCAGACTCGGGTGTCGGCGCCGACCGTCCTGTCGGCGCTGGTGAGGACGCGGACGGCGACAAGCGGGGAGTGACGGGATGCCGCAGGTGAGGCCCATGCGTGCGGACGCTCGGCGCAATTACGAGCGCTTGCTGAAGGTGGCGGCGGAGGCCTTCGCCGAGCATGGGGAGAACGCGTCGCTCGACGACATCGCCAAGCGGGCGGGCGTCGGCTCGGGCACGCTCTACCGGCACTTTCCGACCCGGCAGAAGCTGCTGGAGGCCGCCTACGTGGACCGGATCGAGGCGCTGGGGACGCGGGCCGACGAGCTGGCCCGGGAGCTGCCGCCGGGCGCGGCGCTGATGGAGTGGCTGCACGAGTTGTGCGTCGCGACGCTTCAGGTGCGCGGGATGAGGGCGCTGCTGGGCAAGGCGGTCACGGTCGGCGACGCGGCGGCGCTGACGGCGTGCGGGTCTGTGGTGCAGGGCGCGGTGGGCCCGCTGGTGCGGGCCGCGCAGGCGGAGGGCAGCGTCCGGGCCGACCTCGAGCCGATCGAGTTGCTGCGGCTGGTGCACGGGGTGGCCACCGCGTTGGAACTGGCCGACGGGCAGGGGCGGGAGATCCGGCGGTATCTGACGCTGCTGGTGGATGGCCTGCGGCCGTAGCGCGCGGGCCGCTTGTGCGGTGCCCTGTGCCCAGGGGGCGCGGGGCACTGCGCCACCGGTCCCACGCGCCCGCCGCCGGAGGACTACAGAGCCCTCGCTCCCGGCTCCACCATGTTCCGCACCGTCCGGGCCTTCACGAAGTCGCCCAGTGCCGTCATGTCCCACTCGCCGGAGAACTGGCGGATGAGCTTGGCCATCATCACGCCGGTCTGGGGCTCGGCGTGGGTGAGGTCGAAGCGGACCAGTTCCTCGCCGGTGGTGGCGTCCAGCAGGCGGCAGTAGGCCTTGGCGACGTCGGTGAACTTCTGGCCGGAGAAGGAGTTGACCGTGAAGACCAGACCGGTGACCTCCTGCGAGAGGCGGCCCAGGTCGACCGTGATCACCTCGTCGTCGCCGGAGCCCTCACCGGTGAGGTTGTCCCCGGAGTGCCGGATCGCGCCGTTCAGGACCGTCAGCTTGCCGAAGTAGCAGCTGTCGATGTGGTTGCGCTGCGGGCCGTAGACGATGACCGAGGCGTCCAGGTCGATGTCAGCACCCCCGAACGCCGGCTCCCAGCCGAGTCCCATCTTGACCTGGGAGAGCAGCGGACGGCCGCCCTTCATCAGGGACACGGTCTGGTTCTTCCGCAGGCTGACCCGGCCCTTGTCGAGGTTGATCTTCCCGGCGCCGGGAGCGGGGGCGGCCGGGGCCGCGGCCACATGCGGCGCGGGCGGGGTGAGCGGGGGCTGCACGGCCGGCGGGGGCGGGGTGACCGGGGGCTGCCCACCGGGTGCGGGCGGGGTGGCCGGTGTCTGTACGGCGGGTGCCGGGGGAGCCGCCGGCTGCGGCGGAGCCGTGGGCTCCTCCACCGTCACTCCGAAGTCGGTCGCGATGCCGGCCAGTCCGTCGGCGTACCCCTGGCCGACGGCGCGGGCCTTCCAGACGCCGCCCCGCCGGTAGATCTCCATGACGACCAGCGCCGTCTCCGCGCCGAGCTGCGGCGGGGTGAACGTGGCCAGTACCGCGCCGCCGTCCGCGTCGCGGACCGTGGCCGTCGGCTCGATGCCCTGGAAGGTCTGGCCGGCCGCGTCCGGGCTGGCCGTGACCACGATCTTCTCGATGTCCGGCGGGACGGCCGCGGTGTCGACCGTGATCGCGTCCGGGGCCGCACCGCCGCCGGAGGCGTAGGTCACGCCGGAGCCCGTCGGCTGGTTGTAGAAGATGAAGTCGTCGTCCGAGCGCACCTTGCCGTCGGCGGTGAGCAGCAGGCCCGACACGTCGAGCCGCACCGGTGCGGCCACGTCCACCGTGACGCGGGCGGCTGACAGAGGGATGTTCGAGCCAGGGGTCATAGCTGTCATGCCGGGTGAACGAACGACACCGCTTTACCGTTCCCTTACCAGCCAGAACCCGTCGAACGGCCTACGGCACCACCACGATCTTCCGTCCGATCCCCGCCGCGAACTGCTCCAGTGCCTGCGGGTACCGCTCCAGCGGGATCCGGTCGCTGATGAACACCCGCGGATCCAGCACCCCGTTGGCGAACAGCTCGGCCGCACGCTCGAAGCTGTGCAGGACGGCCATCGAACCGGTGATCGTGATCTCCTGGTTGTAGATCCGGTACGGGTCGATCGTCACCCGGGTCGCGTAGTCGGCCACCCCGAACTGCAGGAACGTGCCCGCCTTCGCCACCCGGTCCAGGCCGTCCTGGATCGCCGCCGCGTTCCCGGTCGCGTCCACGACCACGTCCCAGCCCTGCGGCCGGTCCAGCTCGTCCGCACGCGCCGCCGCGGCGGACACCCCCAGCTGCCGGGCCGTCTCCAGGCGCGCGGGGTTCACGTCGACCATGTCCACGCTCGCCGCGCCCGTCCGCTTGGCCAGCTCCAGCATCATCAGGCCCATGGTGCCGGAGCCGTAGATCAGGACGTGGGCGCCGAGGCGGGACCGCAGCACGTCGTAGCCGCGCACCGCGCACGACAGGGGCTCCACCAGCGCCGCGTCCTCGGTGCGCACGTGTTCGGGCAGTTTCACGCAGTTCGCCACCGGCGCCACGGCGTACTGGGCGGCGCCGCCCGCCGTGGTCACGCCGATCGCGGCCCACCGCTCGCAGAGGTTGTTGTGGCCGGTACGGCAGTGGCGGCACTCGTAGCAGTACAGCGAGGGGTCCACGGCCACCCTGTCGCCGATCGCGACCTCGGTGACCTGGCCGCCGACTGCGACCACCTCGCCCGCGAACTCGTGCCCGGGGACGATCGGCAGCTTGGGCGCGAACTCGCCCTGGAGGATGTGCAGATCGGTGCCGCACAGGCCGCAGGCGGCCACTTCCACGACGACCTCGCGCGGTCCCGGTGCCGGGTCGGGGACCTCGGTGACGACGGCGCGGCCCACGGACTCGATGACGGCGGCCTTCATTTCACGGCTCCCAACGACAGGCCCTGGACCAGCTTGTCCTGGGCGGCGAACCCCGCGGCGAGCACCGGCAGGGAGATGACGAGCGACGCGGCGCACACCTTGGCCAGGAACAGGCCCTGGCTGGTGATGAAGCCGGTCAGGAAGACGGGGGCGGTCTCGGCGACCACGCCCGTGAGGACCCGGGCGAACAGCAGCTCGTTCCAGCTGAAGATGAAGCAGATCAGGGCCGTCGCCGCGATCCCGGGCAGGGCGATGGGGGCGACCACGCGGGCGAGGATCGTCGGCAGGCGGGCGCCGTCCACTCGGGCCGCCTCGATGACGGCGACCGGGACCTCGGCGAGGAAGGACTGCATCATCCACACCGCGATCGGCAGGTTCATGGAGGTGTAGAGGACGACCAGGAGCCAGATGTTGTCGAGCATCCCGGCGTTCCTGGCGAACAGGTAGATCGGCAGCAGGCCCGCCACGGCCGGCAGCATCTTCGTGGACAGGAAGAAGAAGAGCACGTCCGTCCACTTCTTCACCGGCCGGATGGACAGCGCGTACGCCGCCGGAAGGGCCAGCAGGAGGACGCAGAGGGTGGAGACGACCGACGCCACCGTGGAGTTGACCAGCGCGGGCCACGGGCTGGGCCCGCCGCCGCTGCCGAAGAACTCGCGGTAGCCGTCGAGCGTCAGCGACGCCGCGAAGGACGGCGGGTTGGTCGCCGCGTCCGCCTCGGAGTGGAAGGACGTCAGGGCCATCCATGCGATGGGCAGGAAGAACACGATCCCGGTGAGCCAGGCCAGGAGGCCGAGGCCGTTTCTGCGTACGGCGGTCATGCGCGGGACACCTCCTCGCGGAACAGGGACGACACCACGCGCAGGGCGAAGGTCGCGATGACGATCGAGCCGATGACGACCAGGACGCCGGCGGCCGAGGCGAGGCCGTTCTCATGGGCCTGGTAGAAGCTCTGGTAGACGGTGTAGGGCAGGTTCGCGGTCCCCAGTCCGCCTGAGGTGATCGTGAAGACCGCGTCGAAGTTCTGCACGATGTAGATCGAGCCCAGCAGGGCGCCCAGCTCCAGATAGCGGCGCAGGTGGGGCAGGGTCAGATGGCGGAAGATCTGCCAGTCGCTCGCGCCGTCGACCCGCGCGGCCTCGATCTGCTGCTGGTCCCGGCTCTGCAGCCCGGCGAGCAGGATCAGCATCATGAACGGCGTCCACTGCCATACCAGGGAGGCCTCGACCGCGAGCAGCGGGGTGTGCGAGATCCAGTCGGGCTGTGGGCCGCCCACATAGTGCAACAGCCCATTGAGCAGACCGTATTCGGGGTTGTAGAGCACATGCTTCCAGAGCAGCGCCGCGGCCACCGGCACCACCAGGAACGGCGCGATGAGCAGGGTGCGGACGACGCCCCGGCCACGGAACCTGCGGTCCAGCAGCAGCGCCAGCGCCAGTCCGAGCACCAGGCTGGCCAGCACCACCGCCACCGTGAGCAGCACGGTCGTCCACACCGAGTGGCGCAGGTCGGCGTCGGTCAGCACCTGGTGGTAGTTGTCGAGGCCGGTGAAGTGCCGGGCCTTGGGGTAGAGGGCGTTCCAGTCGAAGAAGGAGATCACCAGCGTGGCCACGAACGGCAGCTGGGTCACGGCGATCATGAAGACGAGGGCCGGCAGCAGCGGGGCCCGGGTGGCCCAGGCGCGCAGCCTGGCCGAGGGCTGCTTCGACGTCCTCACCGGTGCGGCCGCGTACGGGGCCGTGGTCGTCGCTGTCATCGTCCCTCGTACTCCTTGGAGATCTTCTCGGCGAGCGCCTGCGATGTCTTCAGGGCCGAGGCGACGGACTGGCGTCCGGCGATGGCCGCGCTGATCTCCTGGGAGACCTTGGTGCCGAGGTCGGTGAACTCGGGGATGCCGACGAACTGGATGCCGGGCGCGGGCCGCGGCTGCACACCGGGGTCGTTCGGGCGGGCGCCCTCGATGGCCTGCCGGGTCATCTCCTGGAAGGCCGCCGCCGACGTGCGGTAGTCCGCGTTCGTGTACGTCGACGCCCGCTTGCCCGCGGGGACGTTCGACCAGCCGCTGGTCCTGCCGACCAGCTGCTCGTATCCCTTTCCGGACGCCCAGGAGACGAACTTCCAGGCCTTGTCGGGGTTGCGGGATGCCTTCTGGATGCCCCAGGCCCAGGTGTAGAGCCAGCCGGAGGAGCCGGTCTTCACCACGGGCGCGGGGGCGTAGCCGAGCTTGCCCTTGACCGGGGAGTTCGCCGCCTCCAGGAGGCCGGCCGCGGAGGTGGCGTCGTACCACATGGCGACCTTGCCCTGGGTCATGTCGTTCAGGCACTCGGCGAACCCGGACTGCGCGGCGCCTGACTCGCCGTGGGCGCGGACGAGGTCGACATAGAACTTTGTCGCCTTCTCGAACTCCGGGGAGTCCAGGCGGGCCTTCCAGCCCTTGTCGAACCAGGTGCCGCCGAAGGTGTTCACGACCGTCGTCAGCGGGGCCATCAGCTCGCCCCAGCCCGGCAGCCCGCGCAGGCAGACGCCCTTCATGCCGGGTCGCGCGCCGTCCACCCGCGCGGCCAGGCCGGCGATCTGCTGCCAGGTGGGGTGGGCCGGCATGGTCAGCCCCTTCGCGGCGAACACGTCCTTGCGGTACATCAGGAAGGACGACTCGCCGTAGAAGGGCTGCCCGTAGAGCCTGCCGTCGACGCCGGTGAGGGACTGGCGCATCGGCTTCAGGACGTCCTGTTCGTCGTACGCCGGGTCCTTCGCCACGTACGTGTTCATCTCGTGCAGCCAGCCGTTGCGGGCGTAGATCGGTATCTCGTAGTTGGACAGGGTGGCCACGTCGTACTGGCCGGCCTGGTTGGCGAAGTCCTGGCTGATCTTGTCCCGGACGTCGTTCTCGGGCAGGACGGTGAAGTTGACCTTGATGCCGGTCTCCTTCGTGAAGTGCGCGGCGGTCAGCTTCTGCAACTCGGTCATCTGGGGGTTGTTGACCATCAGCACGTTGATGGAGTCGCCGCCGGAACCGGTCCCGCCCGCACCGGCCCAGCAGCCGGACAGCAGCGGGGCGAGCAGCGTCCCTGCGGCGGCCATGGCGAGCGTGGCTCGCGGCCTCCGTCGGCTCGGGATACGCATGGATCGCTCCTGGAGATTTAGGGATATAAGGGGCGTTCGGAGGTGTGGAACACCCCCTGGGGGAGTGGGTGCGAGCTTTCGTGAGGGGGGTGGGGAGGGGGAGAGGTGGAGTTGTCAGACCCGGATGACCTGGGGGCCCAGCAGGGAGTAGCGGTGGGCTTCGGCGGCCGGCAGCTGGGTGCTCGTCACGATCGCCTCCAGGGCGCCGACCTCGGCGAACCTGCAGAAGCTGACCGCGCCGAACTTGGTGTGCACGCCCGCGAAGACGGCTCGGCGCGCGGCCCGCATGGCCTGTGCCTTGACCTCGCTGACCGCCGGGTCGGGGGTGGTCAGGCCGTGCTCGCGGGAGATGCCGTTGGCGCCGATGTAGGCGAGGTCGAGGACGAAGCCGGCGAGCATCTTCGTCGTCCAGTGGTCGACGGTCGCCAGTGTGCCGGCCCGCACCCGGCCGCCGAGCAGCAGCACCGAGATCTGCTCGGCCTCCGCCAGGGCGCCCGCGACCGGCAGGGACGCGGTGACCACGGTCAGCGGCCGGTCGGCCGGCAGGGCCTCGGCGATGAGCTGCGGGGTGAAGCCCTCGTCCACGAAGACCGTCTCCGCGTCCCCGAGCAGCTCGGCCGCGGCGGTCGCGATCCGGCGCTTCTCGGGCACGTGGCTGGTGGCGCGGAAGGCGAGTGTCGTCTCGAAGCCGGCGCTCTCCACCGGACAGGCGCCGCCGTGGGTGCGACGAACCAGACCGTGGTCCTCCAGGGTGCGCAGATCGCGCCGGATGGTCTCCTTGGCCACGCCCAGCGCCGCGGCCAGCGCGGTGACGTCGACCGAGCCGGTCGCACGCGCGGCCAGCACGATCTCGCGCCGGCGTTCCTCCGCCGTCCTGGTGCTCATGTCGTCACCCGCCTTCCCGCTGTGTCCCGTGGCTCGTTCGCCTCAGGGGCGCCTCGGCCGGCGCCGCGCCCCGCGGCTGACCCGCGTGCTGCCCGTTCGGGCCCTGCGGCAAAGTTCTACAGCGGGTGTGCGGCGCTGACCAGGTCTGCTGGGGATCCGATCCTGCCCGTGTGTGCCCGTTTGCGGGGCGCCGCGGACCTGCGGGGCCGTGCGGGCCGGGGTGGGAGCGGGCGCCTCGGATGCCCGGATGCGGCGCGGGCGGGCCCGTTCGGTGCCCGCCCGCGTGTGTGAGGGTTCGTTTTCCGCCGCCCACACCCTCGTGGAAGGCGTGCCAGGGAGCCCCGCCGGCCCGCCGGCGGGGGCTCCGCTTCGGGGTCAGTACGGCCAGATGGGCGGGTCGTTCACGAAGTGCCCGCCGAGGTGGCCGTGCGCCGGGTTCTCGGGGTCCAGCTCGCCCTGCTCGGCGATCAGCTTCTCGGCGTACGGCTCGGAGTCGTCCCGCGGCTCGTAGCCGAGCGCCCGCGCGGTGCTCAGGTCCCACCACAGCCGGGTGTTGGCGGAGGAGCCGTAGACCACGCTGTGGCCGACGTGCTCGGCGGTCAGTGCCGCGTGGAAGAGGCGGGCGCCGTCGGCCGGGCTCATCCACACCGAGAGCATGCGCACGCTCGTCGGTTCCGGGAAGCAGGAGCCGATGCGCACGGACACGGTCTCCATGCCGTGCCTGTCCCAGTAGAGCTGGGCGAGGTCCTCGCCGAAGGACTTGGACAGGCCGTAGAAGGTGTCCGGGCGGTGCGGGGTGTCGACGGGGATGGGCGGCTCGCCCGCGCGCGGGGCGGGGGTGAACCCGACCGCGTGGTTGGAGGAGGCGAAGACGATCCGGGGCACGCCTTCGCGGCGTGCGGCCTCGTAGAGGTGGTAGGTGCCCTCGATGTTGGACTTCACGATCTTCTCGAAGGGGGCTTCCAGGGAGATGCCCGCGAGGTGGAGGACCGCGTCCACGCCCCGCACGGCCTCGCGCAGCGCCTGTGTGTCGGCGAGGTCGGCGGTGATCGCGTCCGGCTCGCCCTCGACCGGGCGCATGTCGAACAGGCGCAGCGTGTAGCCGTACTCCGGCAGCAGGGACCGCATGAGGGTGCCGAGCCCGCCGGCGGCGCCGGTGAGCAGAACGGTGCGGGGAGCGGGCATCCGTGATTCTCCTTGTGGACCGTATTCACATGCGTGGACACGCTAGGGAGCTTCGCCATGCACCGTCAAGTGTCCCTTGATGTGCGCCAATTCGCCTCGGTGTCGCGGGTTCGCCCGCTTGACCTGCCGCGAGTGGCCCCCCTAGCGTGGTTACGTTCAGAGATGTAGACGTGGATCAGAAACATGCACCGGCGTGTCGCAAGGGAGAGCCCGTGACGCCAGCACCTCTCACCGCACGGCTCGGCGATCCGCGCGGGCCGCTGTTCTTCCCCGTCACCGCCTTCGGCCCGGACGGCTCACTCGATCTCGACGCCTACCGCACCCATGTGCGCCGGGGTGTCGAGGCCGGCGCCGCGGCCGTGTTCGCCTGCTGTGGCACCGGGGAGTTCCACGCGCTGCTGCCGGAGGAGTCCGAGGCCTGCGTCCGGGCGGCGGTGGAGGCGGCCGGCGGACGCGTGCCGGTCGTCGCCGGCACCGGCTACGGCACCGCCCTCGCCGTGCGCTACGCGCGTCTCGCCGAGGCGGCGGGCGCCGACGGCCTCCTCGCGATGCCGCCCTACCTCGTCCTCGCCGGACAGGAGGGCCTGCTGCGGCACTACCGGGAGGTCGCCGCGGCCACCGCCCTGCCCGTGATCGTCTACCAGCGCGACAACGCCGTCTTCACGCCGCGGACGGTGGTGGAACTCGCCCGCACCGAGGGGATCACCGGTCTCAAGGACGGCCTCGGCGACCTCGACCTGATGCAGCGGATCATCAGTGCCGTACGCACCGAGGCTCCCGGTGACTTCCTGTACTTCAACGGCCTGCCCACCGCCGAGCAGACCCAGCCGGCCTACCGCGCCCTCGGTGTCACCCTGTACTCCTCGGCGGTCTTCTGCTTCGCTCCCGAGATCGCCCTCGCCTTCCACCGGGCCCTGGCCTCGGGCGACACGGCGACCGTCCACCGCCTGCTGGACGGCTTCTACCGCCCCTTCGTGGAACTGCGCGCCCAGGGCCGGGGCTACGCCGTCTCACTCGTCAAGGCGGGCGTCCGGCTGCGCGGCCTGGACGTCGGCGAGGTCCGGCCCCCGCTGCACGAGCCGGCGGAGGAGCACGTCAAACAACTCGCCCAGCTGATCGAGCGGGGATACGAACTGCTGGAGGAGGGCGCGTGAAGGCCTCGGCGTTCGTCTACCCCTGGGACGTCAACGGGGACCCCGCGGCCCCGGCGCGCATCGCCGGGCTCGGCGTCGAGCAGGTGACCCTCGCCGCCGCCTACCACTCCACCCGCGCCCTGACCCCCCGCCACCCCCGCCACCGCATCGTCACCGCCGAGTACGCGGCCGTCCTCTACCCGGCCGGCGAACGCTGGGCGGGACGTGGCCTCAGGCCCTACCCCGCCGGCCGCTGGGCCCCGGGTGACGCCTACGGCGAGGCGGCGGCGGCCCTGCACGCGGCGGGCCTGGAGGTGCACACCTGGGTCGTCCTCGCCCACAACTCCCGGCTCGGCGCCGAACACCCGGACACCTCGGTCGTCAACGCCTACGGCGACCACTACCCCTGGGCACCCTGCATCGCCCAGCCCGCCACGCGCGCGTACCTGGTCGACCTGGCCGCCGAGGCCGCCGTGCGCCCCGGGGCGCACGGCACCGAGCTGGAGTCCCTCGGCTGGTACGGGCTGCGGCACCTGCACGCCCACGACAAGATCTCCGGGGTGGGGCTGGGGGAGGCCGGGCAGTACCTGATGTCCCTGTGCTTCTGTCCCTCCTGCCGCGCCGGGTACGGCGAACAGGGCCTGGACCCCGAGGAGTTGGCCGGTTCGGTGCGGGCCGCGCTGGAGCCGCTGTGGCGGGGCGTGGCGGACGACGAGGGCTGGCCCACGGTCGCGAAGCTGCTCGGCGAGGAGACGGCGGCCCGCACGCGCGCGTGGCGCGACGAGGTCGCCGGCACCCTCCAGGAGGCGGCCGTGGCCGCCGTACGGGCCGCCGCACCGGCCGGCTTCCAGGTCCTGCTGCACGCCGATCCGGTCTCCTACCACTGCGGTGCCGACGCCGGCACCGACCCCGCCCGTGTCCTGGCCGCCGCCGACGGCGTGGTGGTGCCCTGCGCGGGCGGTACGGCCCTGCTGGCGCCGTTCGCCGAACGGGCCGGGGAGCGGACGGTGCTGGCCGCCAACCTCACCGTCGTCTCGGGGATGGGCGGCAGCCCCGGCACGCTCGCGGCGGACGCGGCACGCGCGCGGGCGCGGGGCGCGACGGAACTGCGCCTGTATCACGCCGGGTTGGCGTCCGACTCGGACCTCGCCGCGGTGCGCGCGGGGCTGTCCGCGCGCTGAACCAGCGAGGCCGCCGTCCCGAGCAGCGCGAGGCCGTACAGCGGCAGCAGCAGCCCGGGGGAGGCGATCGCGAGCAGACCGGCGCCGGCGCCGAGTCCGATGACGTTCGGCGTGAACACCAGGGTGTTGGCGGTGGCCGTCGCCCGGCCGAGCAGCGGGCCGGGCGTCTGCTGCTGGACGGCGGTGAACGCCGCGACGAGCACACAGGGCAGGCCGAGTCCGATCGCCGCGCTGGACGCGAGGGCCACCGCGTCCGACGGCACCGCACGCGCGGCCACCGCGAGCGCCGTCAGCGCGATGCCCGCCGCACCGAACCGGCGGGCGCCGAGCCGGCGCAGCGCGGATCCCGAGACGAGGCCGGCCGTCACCGATCCGGCGCCCTGGACGGCGTAGAGCACGCCCGTGTAGGCGGGGGAGTGGCCGAGCCGGTCCACGACGGCGTACACCGTCGTGCTGCTCAGCGAGGCGAGGAGCATCGTCGTACCGCCCGCCCGGACCAGCGGGCGCAGCCCCGGGTGTCCCCACAGGTGCCGGACGCCCTCCGCGGTCTCCTGCCGCCAGCCGCCGCCGGACCGGACGGGCCGCTCCTCGCGCACCCCCAGCAGGGCGCACAGTCCGCCGGCGAGCACGAAGGTCGCCGAGTCCAGACAGGCCACGGCAGGACCGCCGAAGGCCGCGTACAGGCCCGCCCCGGTCAGCGGGGCGACGAGTTTCATGCCCTCCGTCACGCTCATCCGCAGACCGTTGAAGTCGCCGCGGAGGTCCGCGGCGACGACGGCGGTGACCAGGGCCGACTCGGCGGCCTCGGCGACGACGCCGACGGTTCCGTAGAGGAACAGGACGGTGAACAGCAGCCACAGGCCGTCGGCCGAGCGGACGGCGAGGAGGGCCGGGAGGGCGGCGGCCAGCGTCAGGTTCAGGGCGATGAGCAGGGGCACCCGGCGCACGCGGTCCGCGATCGTGCCCAGCGCAGGGCCGGCGAGCGTGGGCGCCCACGCGGCGAGCACGCACAGGGCGGGCAGGGCGTCGGATCCGGTCAGGTCCCTGACCCACACCCCCGCCGCCAGTGACAGCGAGGAGGTGCCGAAGGCGGACACCGACAGGCCCGTGAGGTACAGCCCCGCGTTGCGGTCCCGCAGCACGCGAAGCAGCTTCCAGGAAGTCGTCATGCCTGGTCATCGTGGGACTAAGGGGGGTGGGCGCGAATCGGTAAGGTGCCCTGTCTCCGGGGTCGGGGCCCCTTCCGGAGGGCGCCGTCGCCGCGGACGGCGAGGGCGCACCCGCCCCGCACCGATGAGTTTCCGTCCGCCGGCCGGTCACCCCTGTGTACCGGAAGCGCGACCCTGAAGGAGTACGGCATGACCATCGTCGACCTCGGCCCGCAGGCCCGGATCGTGGCGCGGCTCGCCGAGTCCGTGACCGACGAGCAGCTGTCCGCCCCCACACCGTGCCCCGAGTACGCGGTGCGGCAGCTGCTGGGCCATCTCCACATGCTCTCCGTGGCCTTCCGCGACGCGGCCCGCAAGGACCTCGGCGCGACGACCGACACCAGCCCGGACGCGTTCGTCCCGGACATCGCACCCGGCTGGCGCGCGGACCTGCCCAAGGCCCTGGACGAACTCGCCGACGCCTGGCGCGACCCGGCCGCCTGGACCGGTATGACCCGCGCGGGCGGGGTGGACCTGCCGGGCGAGGTCGCCGGCGCCGTCGTCGCCGACGAGCTGGTCATCCACGGCTGGGACCTGGCCCGCGCCACCGGCCGGCCCTATGCCCCCGACCCGGCGGCCCTGGACTCGGTCCACGGCTTCCTGCTGGCGGCCGCCGCGGACCCGGACCGCGGTGACGGCATCTTCGGCCCGGTCGTCCCGGTCCCGCCCGAGGCGCCCCTGCTGGACCGGGCGGTGGGCCTGAGCGGACGGGAGCCGGGGTGGCGGCCCTGAGGGCCTCTCCCCCTGATCCCGCCGGCGCCGGGGGCCTGGGCCGCCGGGCGGCGGAAGCGGCGTGGCGCGGCTACGGTGAACCTGAGAGGGGGCAGCGGAACAGGTACGGAGGGAGCCGCAATGCGGGAGCACCACGTGTGGGTGACGACGCGCCGCCTTCAGCCCGGCACACGGGAGGAGTTCGAGCGGGCATGGCGCCCGGCCCCCGCCCCGGACGGCCTGCACCGGGCCTATGCGTACTGGTCCGAGGACGGACAGGAGATCACCGGCGTCTCGCTCTGGGAGTCCCGGGAGGCGTGTGACGCGTGGCGGGGCTCCGAGGCCGAGGCGCAGCGGAGGGCGGCCATGGCCCCGTACGTCGTCGAGGAACGGGAAGGCTTCTACCGCGGCCGTGAACTCACCCTCCCGAGTGCTGCCAGCGGGTGAACGCGGCCGCCGCACGCCGCCGCGATCCCCACGGCCCGCACACGCGAGGCCTACGGTGGAGACATGAGCGGGATCGTCGTCGTGTACGAGCTCGACAAGCCGATGGCCGCGCACGGCCCGCCCGGCGCGAAACGGCTCCCCCGCCGGGTGCACGCGGCGCCCACCGCCCCGGGCCAGGCCGAGGCGGCCGGCCCGCGGACACTCTGCGGCAAGGACACCTTCGCCATGGAGACGGCCCGCGGCACGTCTGCCGAGCGTACCGGGGGCCCGTGGTACCCGGCCGAGTACGCGTCCCTGGTCTGCCCCGACTGCGACGTCGTGATGGAGACCTGACCGGGAGCGTGCGTCCCGGGCCGGCCCCGGACGCGTCATTCCGGTTCCAGTGGGTGAAACGCGCGGGAGCGTGGTGCGAGGCGTCGTACGCTCCCTTCCATGCCGCCCACCCTCACCGTCCTCGGCACCGCCTCTCCGCACCCCGGACCCGACCGGCCCTGCTCCGGGTACCTGCTGTCCGGAGGGGGTGCCTCGGTGTGGGTGGACGCGGGTCCCGGTACGTTCGCCGCGTTGCAGCGGCACACGGATCCCGCGCGGCTCACGGCGATCTGGATCTCCCATCTGCACGCCGACCACAGCGCCGATCTGCTCGCGGCCGCCTACGCCTTCGCGTTCGGCGGGGTGACTCCGCCCGCGCCCATCCCGCTCTACGCCCCGCAGGACTGCGCCCGGCGGCTCGCGGGCTTCTTCGGGCGGCCGGACGTCGACTTCCTGAAGGGCGTCTTCGACTTCCGGGCCCTGTACGACGGCCATGACGTACGGCACTGGAACCTGCGCCTCACCGCCCGCGCCGTCGCCCACGACACCGAGGCCTACGGGCTGCGCGCCGAGTGCCAGGGGAGCGTGCTCGCGTACTCCGGGGACAGCGGGCCGTGTGCCGCGCTCACCGAACTCGCCGCCCGCGCGGACCTGTTCCTGTGCGAGGCGGACATCGACGCGCATCACGAAGGCGAACACCGGCAGCAGGTGCATCTGACGCCCGAGGACGCGGGGCGGATCGCCCACGCGGCGCGGGTGCGGGAACTGCTCGTCACCCACGTCGGACCCACGCTCACCCGTGAGGCGGCCACCGCCCGGGCCGCCTCGTTCTCCGGCCGGCCCACCCGGACCGCCGTCGAGGGCGACGTCCACACCCTCTGAGAAGCCCCGGGCGCCGGCCCCGGCCGTCTTTTGTCAGAAGCATTGACGAAACACGGGCCCCCTCCTACCTTCATCGCGTCGTACTTCGTACGTCATATATGAGACGCGATACGTGAGATCCGAGAGGGCCGCATGACGTCTGTGCCCACCCCGATCCCGTCCCGCACGCAGTACGTACTGGACGCGATCAAGCACCGCATCCTGACCGGACGGTTGACGCCCGGGCAGGCCCTGGTCGAGACGGAGCTGGCCGCGCAGTTCGGGGTGTCGAAGACTCCGGTGCGGGAGGCGCTGAAGACGCTCGCCGGGACCGGTCTCGTCGTGATGAGCCAGTACAAGGGCGTCACGGTGCGCATGGTGGACGCGGACATGGCGCGCGAGGTCTACGACGTGCGGCTGCTGCTGGAGCCGGAGGCGCTGAGCAGGGCCGTCGGGCGAGGCGCCTTGTTCGACGCCGCGCGCGAGGCGCTGACCCGGGCCGACGACGCCACCGACACCGCCGAACGCTCCCTGGCGAACCGGGAGTTCCACCGCGCCCTCTACCTGCCGTGCGGCAATCCGCTGCTCGGCCGGATGCTGGACGAGATCCGCGACCAGGCCGCCCTCGTCTCGGCCGTGGCCTGGGCGGCCGACCCGTCCTGGGAACGGGAGGCCGCCGAGCACCGGGAGATCCTGCGGCTCGCGCTGGACGGCGACGCGGACGGTGCCGCGCGCGCCCTGCACGCCCACATCGCGTCGTTCGTAGGGCGGGCCTTCCCCGGGCCCGGCCCAGCGGAAGGTCAACGATGAGCAGCGTGACGTTCGAGACCCAACGGGCGGCCCTGGCCGACGTGGTGGCCATCCCGGTGACCCCCTTCGCCGAGGACGGCTCCGTCGACCAGGACACCCACCGGGCCCTGCTGCGTCGCCTGCCCGACGGCGGGATCCGCACCCTCACCCCCAACGGGAACACCGGCGAGTTCTACGCCCTCACCCCCGAAGAGCGCCGTCTGGTCGCCGAGTCGACCGTGGCGGAGGCCGGCGGGCGTGCGGTGGTCCTCGTCGGCGTAGGGCACGACCTGCCCACCGCCGTCGTCGCCGCCCGGCACGCCCGTGACCTCGGCGCCGGGATGGTGATGGTGCACCAGCCCGTCCACCCCTACGTCTCGGCGGCCGGCTGGGTCGACTACCACCGCGCCATCGCCGAGTCCGTGCCCGAGCTGGGCGTGGTGCCCTACATCCGCAACGACCGGCTGCCCGGCGCCCGGCTCGCCGAACTGGCCGACCACTGCCCGAACGTCATCGGCGTGAAGTACGCCGTGCCGGACGCCGCCCGGTTCGCGGGCTTCGCGCGTGACGCGGGCCTCGACCGTTTCGTCTGGGTCGCCGGTCTCGCCGAGCCGTACGCGCCCTCCTACTTCTCGGCGGGTGCCACCGGCTTCACCTCCGGGCTCGTGAACGTCGCCCCCGCCGTTTCGCTGAACATGATCGAAGCGCTTCGGTCGGGCGACCACCCGGCCGCCATGAAGATCTGGGAGCAGATCCGCCGCTTCGAGGAACTGCGCGCCGCCCACGGCTCCGCCGACAACGTCACCGTCGTCAAGGAGGCCCTCGCCGCGCTCGGCCTGTGCCGCCGCGACGTCCGCCCGCCGAGCAGGCCCCTGCCCGAGGACGAGCGCGCCGAGGTCGCCGCCATCGCCGCCGGGTGGTCCCTGTGAAGGAGCTGAGAAGCCACCGGTGGTTCGGGAGCGAGGGGCTGCGGGCGTTCAGCCATCGCGCGCGGACCCGGCAGCTCGGGTATCTCCCCGAGGAGCATCTGGGCAAGCCCGTGATCGCCGTGCTCAACACCTGGTCCGACATCAACCCGTGCCATGCGCACCTGCGGGACCGCGCCCAGGCGGTGAAGCGGGGGGTGTGGCAGGCCGGCGGGTTCCCGCTGGAGTTCCCGGTCTCGACACTGAGCGAGACCTTCCAGAAGCCGACGCCGATGCTCTACCGGAACCTGCTGGCGATGGAGACCGAGGAACTGCTGCGGTCCTATCCGGTCGACGGCGCCGTGCTGATGGGCGGGTGCGACAAGTCCACGCCCGCGCTGCTGATGGGTGCGGCCAGCGCCGATCTGCCGGCCGTCTTCGTACCCGCCGGGCCGATGCTGCCGGGGCACTGGCGGGGCGAGGTGCTCGGATCCGGCACGGACATGTGGAAGTACTGGGACCACAAGCGGGCCGGTCTCATCGGCGACTGCGAGATGGCCGAGCTGGAGAGCGGGCTCGCACGCTCCCCGGGACACTGCATGACCATGGGTACGGCGTCCACGCTGACCGCCGCCGCCGAGGCGCTGGGCGTGACCGTGCCGGGCGCGTCGAGCATTCCCGCCGTCGACTCCGGGCACGACCGGATGGCCGCCAAGGCCGGGATGACAGCCGTGGAACTGGTGCGCGACGACCGGAGGCTCTCGCGGATCCTCACCCGCGAGGCCTTCGAGGACGCCGTCACCACCGTGCTCGGCCTCGGCGGCTCCACCAACGCCGTGATCCATCTGATCGCCATGGCGGGCCGCGCCGGCGTGCGGCTCACCCTGGACGACTTCGACCGCATCGCCCGGACCGTGCCCGTCCTCGCCGACGTCCGCCCCGGCGGCCGGAAGTACCTGATGGAGGACTTCCACTTCGCGGGCGGCCTGCCCGGCTTCCTGTCCCGGATCACCGACCTGCTCCACCTGGACCGGCCGACGGTCTCGCACGACACCCTGCGCGAGCAGCTCAGCGGCGCCCGGGTGCACGACGACGACGTCATCCGCCCCCGCGACAACCCGGTCGCGAGCGAGGGCGGCGTCGCGGTCCTGCGCGGCAACCTGTGCCCGGACGGTGCGGTCATCAAGCACATCGCCGCCGAGCCCCGCCTGCTGGAACACACCGGCCCGGCCGTGGTCTTCGACGACTACAGGACCATGCAGCGCACCATCGACGACCCGGCCCTCGGCATCACGGCCGACAGCGTGCTGGTGCTGCGGGGCGCCGGACCCAAGGGCGGCCCCGGCATGCCCGAGTACGGCATGCTCCCCATCCCGGACCACCTGCTCAAGCAGGGCGTACGGGACATGGTCCGGATCTCCGACGCCCGGATGAGCGGCACGAGTTACGGCACCTGTGTGCTGCACGTGGCCCCGGAGTCGTACGTCGGCGGCCCGCTGGCGCTCGTGCGCACCGGGGACCTCATCACCCTGGACGTCGGGAACCGCAGCCTGCGTCTCCACGTGGACGCGGAGGAGCTGGAGCGCAGGCGGGTCGCGTGGACCCCGCCGCCCGCGCGGTACGAGCGCGGCTACGGCGTCCTCTACAACGGGCACATCACCCAGGCCGACACCGGCTGCGACTTCGAGTTCCTGGCCCGGCCGGGTCAGGTCCCGGACCCCTACGCGGGCTGAATCACCCCCGGCATCACCCTCGACCCGCAGCCCTCCATGGCCGAGATCTCGAACAGCGATCGCGCGACGATGAACGGACTCAGCCGGTGTGGCCCCACTCGGCCCGGAGGTCCTGGCAGCGGACGGTGATCGAGGCGTCGGTGAGCGCGATCTCGTGCACACAGCCGCCGCCCTCGGCACCGTCCTCGTCGCGTTCGCCGGCCGGCAGGATCTCGTCGAGCAGCACGGTGTCGACCCGCATCCAGTCGATCGCGTGGTGGTACTCGACGGAGAAGTGCCGCACGCCCGAGTAGCTGATGCGCAGCCCCACCTCGTGCTTGAACCGGTTCGGCGCGAACTCCAGCACCAGCCGCCCGCTCTTGTCGGTCGCGGGACGGATCCCGGCCAGCTCCAGGTCCTTCACACAGCGGACCGCGCCGGGGATGTCGTAGTGCCCCGGATCCGAGGCGAACGCCCAGGCGCCCGGCGGGAGAACACCCCGCAGACGGGGCAGTTCGGCCAGGTAGGCGCGGGGGTCGAGAAAGAACCCGTGGTCCTGCCAGTGGACGTCGACGAATCTCATGCCCGGGATCCTCTCCGATGCCGGCCGCCGAGTGCGCGGCGCCCTGCGGCGAGAAAAGCGTATCGATCGGGTAACAGCCCTCGCAGCACGGGTGTTATGCGCGTAGACAATCTCTGACCTGGTACATCACTCTCATCCACCAGATCCGGAGAATCCATGCGGAAGTCCCACAGAGTCGTCGCCGCCGGTGCCGCCTGTGCTCTCGCCGGCGTCGCGCTCTACGGCGCGGGCGCGGCCACCGCCGGTCAGTCGACGGCGAACTCCACCCACGAGCCCTACAACATCGGGCAGTTGGTGAAGGACATCGACACCTACTACGGCACCACCGCCGACAGCAACGGCGTCTACCAGGCGTCGCCGGACAGCCCCTACGCCAAGGACCTGGCGCAGCTCGACGCCGACGCGAAGCGCTACATCGACAAGGCGGCCCGCAAGGCGCACCGTTACGGCGAGAAGCCGGCCGTCGTCTTCGACATCGACGACACGCTGCTGCTCAGCCTGGACTACGAGAAGCGCTACAACTACACGTACAACCCCACCACGTGGAACGACTACGTGAACCGCGCCGACCGTCCGGCGGTCTTCGGCAGCCCGGAGCTGGTCCGGTACGCGCAGTCCAAGGGCGTGGAGGTCTTCTACAACTCCGGTCTCAGCGAGGCGCAGCGCACCGCCGCGGTCGCCAACCTGAAGAAGATCGGCGCCGATGTGAACCTCGACACCGACCACATGTTCCTCAAGGACAAGGCCAACCCGCCGGCCTACCTGAGCGACTGCGCCACCCCGGGCGCCTGGAACTGCACGACCGTGCAGTACAAGTCCGGCACCCGTGAGCACATCGAGGACGACCTCGGCTACGAGGTCATCGCCAACTTCGGCGACCAGTACTCGGACCTCGACGGCGGCTACGCCGACCGCACGTACAAGCTGCCGAACCCGACGTACTTCGTCAGCTGAGCCCTTCCGGGCAGGCGGCCGGCAGCCGCTCGTACTCGGCCCCCGCCACCGGCAGCACCGTGCCGTGGCGGGGGCCGGCGTGCAGCGCGGGGCTCTTCTCGCCGATGGCCGCGGCCTGGGCGGCCGAAAGTGCCGGGGCAGGGAAACGAGATCGAGGACCGTACCAGCGATTCGTACGGAGCTTCGAACGTCGTGCGGTGCGCCGAACCGGATTCCGTAACACGGAGAAAACCTGAACCGGCTGTGCCGAGGGAACAATCCAGCCATCATCCGCACACGGATCACCAGGTGACGAGGAGTGGGACCATGTCAGTGGACCGGTACTTCAGGATCTCCGAGCGGGGCTCCACGGTCGGGCGCGAGATACGCGGCGGCTTCGCCACGTTCTTCACCATGGCCTACATCCTCGTCCTGAATCCGATCATCCTGGGCAGCGCCAAGGACAGGTTCGGTCACTCCCTCGACACCGGCCAACTCGTCACCGCCACCGCGCTGGTGGCCTGCGTGATGACGGTCACCATGGGCCTCGGCGGCAACCTCCCGCTCGCCATCGCCGCCGGCCTCGGCCTCAACGCCGTCGTCGCCTTCCAGCTGGCGCCCCTGATGAGCTGGGCCGACGCGATGGGCCTGGTGGTCCTGGAAGGCCTCGTCATCTGCCTCCTGGTCCTCACCGGGCTGCGGGAAGCCATCATGAACGCGATCCCGCAGCAGCTGAAGCAGGCCATCGGCGTCGGCATCGGCCTGTTCATCGCGTTCATCGGCTTCGTCGACGCCGGGTTCGTCAGCCGTATCCCGGATGCCGCCCACACCACCGTGCCGGTCCAGCTCGGTGCGGTCGGCCGGCTGACCGGCTGGCCCGTGCTCGTCTTCTGTCTCGGCGTGCTGCTGACCATCGCGCTGCTCGCCCGGAAGGTGAAGGGCGCGATCCTCATCAGCATCGTGACGATGACCGTCGTCGCGATCGTCGTCAACGCCGTGGCCGACGTCGGGAACTGGGGCCTGACCACGCCCAAGGTGCCCGACAGGATCGTCGCCGCCCCGGACTTCGGGCTGATCGGTCACTTCAGCCTGTTCGGCGGCTTCGCCAGGGCCGGGGTCCTCACCGCCGTCCTGCTGGTCTTCACCCTGGTCCTGTCCGACTTCTTCGACGCCATGGGCACCATCGTCGGCATCAGCGCGGAGGCCGGGCTGCTCGACGAGAAGGGGCAGGTGCCCGGCATCGGCCGCGTGCTGTTCATCGACGGCGCCGCCGCGGCCGTCGGCGGTCTCGGCTCCGCCTCCTCCAACACCGCCTACATCGAGTCCGCGGCCGGTGTCGGCGAGGGCGCCCGCACCGGCCTCGCCAACCTGGTCACCGGCGGCCTGTTCGGGCTCGCCCTCTTCCTCGCCCCGCTGCTCACCATCGTCCCGCTCCAGGCGGCGGCGCCCGCGCTGATCGCGGTGGGCTTCCTGATGATGACCCACGTCAAGCACATCGACTGGGACCGGTACGAGATCGCCGTCCCGGCGTTCCTCACCATCGTCGCGATGCCGTTCACCTACTCCATCACCGACGGGATCGGGGCGGGTTTCCTGTCCTACGTCGTCGTCAAGACGGTGCTGGGCAAGGCGAAGGAGGTCAACTGGCTGCTGTGGGGCGTGTCGGCGCTGTTCGTGGTGTACTTCGCGATCGACCCGGTGGAGCAGCTCCTCGGGGTGAAGTGACGGCTGCTCACTTCAGCGCCGCCTGCATCATCGCCTTGGCCACCGGCGCCGCCAGCCCGTTGCCGCTGACCTCCGACCGTGCCGCGTCCGACTGCTCCACCATCACCGCGACGGCCACCTCCTTGCCGCCGCCGTCGGACTTGCCGAACGACGTGAACCAGGCGTACGGCGTCTTGCTGTTGTTCTCGCCGTGCTGGGCGGTGCCGGTCTTGCCGCCGACGGTGGCGCCGTCGATCAGCGCGTTCGTGCCCGTCCCCTCCTTGACCACCGTCTCCATCGCCGACTGGAGCTGGCCGGCGGTGGCGGAGCTCACGATCTGCCGGCTGTCCGCGCCGTCGTCGTAGTTCCGCAGGACCCCGCCGCCGCTGTCGGTGATCTGCGACACCATGTGCGGCGAGACCAGCTTGCCGCCGTTGGCTATGGCCGCGGACACCATGGCCATCTGCAGCGGGGTCGCGGTGACGTCGAACTGGCCGATCCCGGACAGCGCGGTCTGCGCCTTGTCCATGCCGGAGGGGTACACGCTGGCGTAGGCCCGCACCGGCACGTCGAGCTTGTCGTCGTTGAAGCCGAACTTCTCGGCCATGGCCTTCACCTTGTCCTGGCCGAGCTGGACGGCCATATGACCGAAGACGTTGTTGCAGGAGTACTGCAGGGCGACGCGGATGGAGGCGTTCCTGCACGGCGCCGACTTGTTCTCGTTCACCAGGACGTGCGTCGTGCCCGGCGGGGTGTAGGGGTCCGGGCTGTCGGTCGGGTCGTCCACGTTCTTGTACAGCCCGTCCTCCAGCGCGGCCGCCGCCACCACCAGCTTGAACGTCGAGCCCGGCGGCAGCGGCTGGCGCAGCGCCCGGTTGGTGAGCGGCTTGTCCTTGTCCGCGTTCAGCGTCTTCCAGGCCACCCCGGCCGTGTTGGCGTCGGTGAGCGAGGACGGGTCGTACGACGGTGTGGACACCGCCGCGAGGATCCTGCCGGTCTTCGGGTCGATCGCGACGGCCGCGCCCTTGTTGCCGCCGAGCGCGCGGTACGCCGCCTTCTGCACGGCCGGGTCGATCGTGGTGAGCACGTCGCCCGGGTCGGAGCGCTCGCCGGTCAGCGTGTCCAGCACGGTCTTCAACTGGTTGTCCGTGCCGTTCAGCAGGTCCTTGTAGATGCCCTCCAGCTGGGTGGGGGCAAAGGCCTGCGAGGCGTAGCCCGTCACGGCGGCGTAGAGCCTGCCGTCCGTGTACGTCCGCTTGTACGCGAGGTCGCCGCCTTTCGTCCGCGCCGAGCCGGTGATCGCGTTCCCGGCCACGATGATGTTCCCGAGCGGCCGCGAGTACGTCTGGATTGCGTTCCGCCGGTTGTCGTTGTCGTCCGCGAGGGCCTTGCCGTCGTAGAACTGCACCCAGGTCGCCCTGACCAGCAGAGCGAGCACGAGCAGCAGAGCGAAGACGGACGCTCGCCTGATCGTCTTGTTCATCCCGCTTCGAAGACGATCGGGACGGGGCCGATCGTTCCCGTACGCCCCGATTTCTCATCGTCCGCTCAGGAAACCGGCCTCGTACGCGGCGATCACCGCCTGGGTGCGGTCGCGGGCGCCGGTCTTCGCGAGGACCGCCGCGACGTGCGACTTCACGGTGGCGGGGCCCACGTCCAGCCGCCGGGCGATCTCGGCGTTGGTCAGCCCGTCGGACATGTGCCGCAGCACATCGCGCTCGCGTCCGGTGAGCCTGCTCACCCAGGGCGCGGCCGGAGCGGGGCTGCGCGCGTGCTGGGCCGCGAGGGACCGCAGGGCCGACGGGAACAGCAGGGTGTCGGTGCGCGCGACCAGCCGTACCGCCTGCACCAGGGCGTCCGCGTCGGACCGCTTCAGCAGGAAACCGGAGGCACCGGCGCGCAGGGCGTCGTACACGTACGCGTCGTTCTCGAAGGTGGTCACGACGACGATCCGGGGCGGCTGTGTCATGGAGCCGACGATCTGCTCGGTGGCCCGGATGCCGTCGACCTCGGGCATCCGGACGTCCATGAGCACGACGTCCGGCCGCAGTTCCCGGACCACCGACACGGCCTCGGCGCCGGTGGTCGCCTCGCCGGCCACCTCCAGGCCCGGCTCGGCGGAGAGGATGGCGCGCAGGGCGGTGCGTACCATGCGCTCGTCGTCGGCGAGGACGATCCGGATCGGGGACTGGGTCATGCGGTTCCTTCCGGAAGCGGTCGCGGCGGCTCGTCGGCCGCCGTGGCGGGCGTGGTCAGCGGCAGCCGTACGGACAGGCGCCAGATGTCTGCCGAGGGCCCCGCCTGCGCCGTGCCGCCCAGCAGCCGCACCCGGTCGGCGATGCCCCGCAGACCGTGCCCGCCGCCCGGGCGGGGAGCCGTGGCCGCGCCCAGGGGGTTCTCGACGGTGATCTCCAGATGGCCGCCGGGGGCGGAGATGTGCACGGCGACCGGTGCGCCGGCGTGTTTCAGGGCGTTGCTCAGGCCCTCCTGCACGATCCGGTACGCCTCCCGGGAGACCAGCGCCGGCAGCGCGGCGGGGTCGAGGCCGACGGTGGCGGTCACGGCCTGCCCGCCGGCCCTGGTCCGGCGCAGCAGCCCGTCCAGGTCGCTCGCGAGGGTCGGCGCGGGCGCGGTGCCCGGCGCGTCCCCGTCCCGCAACACGCCGAGCACGGCGTCGAGTTCCCCGACGGTGCGCCGGGTGGTCTCCTCGATGGCGGCGAGTGCCTCGCGGACGAACTCCGGGTCGGTGTCGAGGAGCCGGCGGGCCGCGCCCGCCTGGAGGGTGACGGCGCTCAGGGCGTGGCCGACGGAGTCGTGCAGCTCGCGGGCGAGCCGGTTGCGCACGGCGAGGTCGGCGGCGCGGGCCTCGGCGGCGGCCAGCCGGTCCCGCGGGGTGGGCCCGAGCAGCGCGGGTGCCCAGCGGGCCAGCAGGGCGCCGCAGCCGGCCGCGCACGCGGCGAGCGCGCACAGTGCGGCCAGGCCCGCGACCGGGGACAGGGCCAACACCCAGCCGTGGTCGAGGGCTTCGGGCAGGCCCAGCCGGGTGTCGCGCAGGCCGGCGAACGCGGGCAGCGCGATCAGCACCACCGCGAACGGCGGCAGGGCCAGCGACATCCCGGAGATGATCCCGCCGAGTCCGAGGTGCAGCGTGAACCAGGCCGCCGTGCGCGCCCGTTCGGCCGCGGTGCGGGCCGGGCCGGCGGCCAGGGCGTCCGCGTCGACCCCGCACAGGGCCCGCACGGTGGCCGACTCCAGCGGCCGGGTCAGCGGGAACAGCGAGGTGACCGAGGCGATCGGCAACCCGACGGCGAACGACCCCAGTTGCAGCGGAAGGGAACGGAACACGTCGTCCACGCCGGTGAGCGGCCCGACGATCAGGGAGCCGACGAGGACGTACGGCATGGCGAGCGCGCCGCCCAGGATCAGATGGATCCAGCGGCGCCGCGCCCGCCCGCCGAAGAGCAGCCCCAACGCCCTGGTCACCGCGAGGCCTTGCCGGGCCGGTCCGTGAGGAAGCGGGCGATGACGCTCGCCACGAGGAAGCCGGTGATCACCTGCCCAGCGTAGGTCAGGACGGTCGGCGGTGTGGGCCTGTCGCCCGTCACCCACGCGGCCAGCGACATCCAGCCGCCCCAGCAGGCCACGGCCCCGGAACCGGTCCAGGCCAGCGCGAGCGGCACGGCCACCGGCAGCGTGCCGCCCCGGCGCAGGGCGAGCTGCCAGGCACCGGTGACGGCCGCGGCGAGGAAGAGGAGGTAGGCGCACTGCAGGGACCGGTCGCCACTCCCGTCCGGTGCCGCGACGCCGAAGGCCCGCAGCAGCCGCACCGCGCCCGGCACCAGCGCCACGAGCGCCGCCGTCACGACCGTCAGCCGCTGTGCCCGCGCCGCACCTGCGGCCGGCAACTCCCGCACCCGCCCCCGCCACAGATGTCCCCAGCGCTCGCGGGCGTACCCGGCGAACAGCGCGCCCAGCGCCAGCCCCTGCACGATGAAGCCGCCGTACACCACCCCGAAGACCCAGTCGGCGAGGAAGGGCCGGTCCGCCGTGCCGCCGCCTCCGCCGTGGCCGCCGTGCACGGCGAGCTGCAGCGGGAATCCCACCATGATGGGCGCGAGCAGTCCCACGGCCAGCCACATCGGCACCGCCAGCAGCCAGGCGGGCACCCGCCGGCCCCAGGGCCGGGTCAGCAGCAGCGCCAGCACGACGACGGACGCGTCCATCAGTACGGTGAGGCCGTTGGCGAGCGCCAGGGTGAGCCGGTGCCGCAGCAGCGGACTGCCGTCCGGGATGCCGAGGTGACTCCCGGCGATCCAGGCGACCTTCAGGGACAGGTACGGCAGGCAGGCGCCGATCGCGGCGAACCGGAGCGATCGGCGCAGCACCGGCGTACGGGCGGGGACAGTGGCAGGGGAAAGCGTCATGCCTCGACGTTCCCGGCCGCGCGCCCGGTTCGCCTCCTGCGGCCCGATGATCCGTCTCCGCCGCACGGGGGAGGGCTTCAGCCCTCCAGGATGAGCACGACCTCGTCGATCTCCTGCCCCCGGCCGTTCGCGTACCCGCGGGCCCGGGCCGTCTCGCGGAAGCCGCACTTGCCCAGCACCCGCAGCGACGCGGCGTTGTCGGCCGCCGCCCGCGCGTACAGCGGCCGTTCGGCGACCAGGGCGAGCAGCTGCCGCAGCGCGGCCGTCGCCACGCCCCGGCCCCAGTAGGCACGGTCGATCCAGTACGTCACCTCACGCTCGCCGGCCATGCCGTAGACGGCCGCGTTACCGGCCACCTCGCCGTCGGCCAGGACCGTGCGCAGCACGTGGGAGCAGTTGCGCACCCGTCGCCAGTAGGCCGCGAAGGCCTCCCGGTCGTACGGGTCCTCCGGGCCGAACGCGGCCATCCGGACGGCCTCCGGGTCGGTCATGTGCCGGTAGAACAGCGGCAGGTCACCGTCCTCGACGGTCCGCAGCGCGATCTCCATGGGGCCCGAGCCTACGACGGCCCGGGCGCCGGGCCCGCGACCGGTCACGTTCAGAGCCTGCGCGTCGCCAGGGTCAGCCGGTCGCGCGCGTCGAACAGCGCGTCCTTGATCATCTGTTCGTGGGCGGGAGTCAGCCGGGCCACCGGCACCGAGCAGCTGATCGCGTCCCGGGCCGGGGTGCGGTAGGGGATCGCCACGCCGAAGCAGCGCAGGCCCAGGGTGTTCTCCTCGCGGTCGACCGCGAAGCCCTGCTCACGGACCTGGTGCAGCTCCTCGATGAGCTTCTCCCGGTCGGTGAGGGTGTGCTCGGTGAGCGCGGGCAGGGTCTCCGGCAGCAGCTTGCGCACCTGCTCGTCGGTGTACGTGGCGAGGATCGCCTTGCCGAGGGAGGTGGAGTGGGCGGGCAGCCGGCGCCCGACGCGGGTGAAGGGCCGCAGGTAGTGCTGGGACTGGCGGGTGGCCAGGTAGACGACGTTGGTGCCGTCGAGCCGGGCCAGGTGGATGGTCTCGGTGGTGTCGTCGGACAGCCGGTCCAGGGTCGGCCGGGCGGCGGCCACCACCTCGTCGCCGTCGATGTACGACGTGCCGACGAGCAGCGCCCGCACCCCGATGCCGTACCGCGTGCCCGTCGCGTCCGTCTCCACCCAGCCCAGCTCCACGAGCGTGCGCAGCAGCATGTACAGGCTGGACTTGGGGTACCCGACCGCCTCCTGGACGGCCGCGAGGGAGTGCATGCCGGGCCGGCCGGCGAAGTACTCGAGCAATTCGACGGTCCGCACCGCGGACTTGACCTGGGCCCCGCCTGTCTCGCCAGCCGACATCGCCCTTGACCCCTTCAATCGCCGGGAAATAGTCTCCGAGCAGCATATTCATCATCAGAGACGGTGTTCAGTATATCGAACGCCGCTGATGGTTGACCCTGGTACGCCCTTGGATATTGCGGCCTTACTGGAGGGACCCGCGGTGGCAGCAGCACCAGTCTGGAGTGTCGACCCGCGCACCGGGAAGCAGCGTGAACAGGTTGCGGCGGAGGCCACGGCCCACGAGGTGGACGAGGCGGTCAGGGCGGCCCACGCCGCGCGCGGCGCCCTCGCCGACCGTACGGTGCGCGCCGCCTTCCTGCGTTCGGCCGCGGCGGGCCTGGACGCGGCGGGCGAGGGCCTGATCGCGACCGCCGACGCCGAGACCGCCCTCGGCCCGGTCCGGCTGACCGGCGAACTCGCCCGCACCAGCTACCAGTTGCGGGCCTTCGCCGACATCGTCGACGAGGGCGCCTTTCTCGACGTCGTCATCAACCACCCGGACGACACCGCCACCCCGCCCATCCCGGACCTGCGCCGCTACAAGGTCCCGCTCGGTGTCGTCGCCGTCTACTCCGCCTCCAACTTCCCCTTCGCCTTCTCCGTCGCGGGCGGCGACACCGCGAGCGCGCTGGCCGCGGGCTGCCCGGTCGTCGTCAAGGCGCACCCCGACCATCCGGCCCTGTCCGAGCTGGTCGCCGAGGTGCTGCGCCGGGCCGCCGCCGAGCACGGCGTCCCCGAGGGCGTCGTCGGCCTCGTGCACGGCTTCGAGGCGGGCGTCGAGCTGATCAGGCACCCCCTGGTCGCCGCGGCCGGCTTCACCGGGTCGGTCCGGGGCGGTCGGGCCCTGTTCGACGCGGCGGCCGCCCGTCCGGTGCCGATTCCGTTCCACGGTGAGCTGGGGTCCTTGAACCCGGTCCTGGTGACCGAGGCCGCCGCCGCCGAGCGCGGGGAGGCGATCGGCGTCGGGCTGGCCGGGTCCATGACGCTCGGCGTCGGGCAGTTCTGTGTGAAGCCCGGTCTGGTGCTGGTGCCGTCCGGGGCCGGGGGCGACCAGCTTGTGAAGGCCCTGACCGAGGCCGTCGGCGACACCGCCGCGGGGGTGCTGCTCGACCACCGCATGCGGGACAACTTCGTCGCCGGGGTGCGCGAGCGGGCCGCGCTGGAGGGTGTGGAGTCGCCGGTCACGCCGGGCGCCGGCGGCGAGCACAGGGTCAGCGCCGGGTTCCTCACGGTGCCGGCGCAGCGGCTGGCCGAGGAGGGGGCTTACGACCTGCTGCTGGAGGAGTGCTTCGGGCCGGTCACCGTGGTGGCGCGCTATTCCTCCGAGGGGGAGGCCGCCGCTGTGCTGTCGCGGTTGCCTGGCAATCTCACGGCGACGGTCCAGCTGTCCTCGCAGGAGGCGGCCGGCGAAGGCCGGGGCCCGGAACTGCTCGCCGAGCTGACCCCGTTGGCGGGGCGCGTGGTGGTGAACGCGTGGCCCACCGGTGTCGCCGTGGCTCCGGCCCAGCAGCACGGAGGGCCCTACCCCGCGACGACCTCCACGTCCACCTCCGTGGGCGGTACGGCCATCGAGCGGTGGCTGCGGCCGGTGGCCTATCAGAACGCGCCGTCGGCGCTGTTGCCGAAGGAGCTTCGCGACGGGAATCCACTGGGACTTCCCCGGCGGTTCAACGGGGTTCTGGAGCGGTAGATCACAGCCCTGCGACACTTGGGTGATGGACGTGGAACTTCCCGAACTCCCTTTCCCGCTCCGCACATACGGACCCGACGGGCACTGGACCCACGAGGACGGCGTGCTGACCGGATGGGCCGGGCCCCGGCAGGACCGGTTCGTCACGCCCACCGGGGAGGCGCTCGACCCCGCCTCGGACGCACCCCGGCTGCTGGGCGCGCCCGAGGGTGACTTCCAGTTGATCGCACGGGTCACCGTGGGGTTCCGGGCCGCCTTCGACGCGGGCGTCCTCTACGTCCACGTCGGCGAGCGGGCCTGGGCCAAGCTGTGCCTGGAGTACTCCCCGGACCTGCCCACCGTCTGCACGGTGGTCACCCGGGGACACTCCGACGACGCCAACTCCTTCACGGTGGAGGGGAGTTCGGTGTGGCTGCGGGTCAGCAGGACCGGGCGGACCTTCGCCTTCCACGCCTCCCGGGACGGCGAGCGGTGGACCTTCGTGCGGCTGTTCACGCTGGGCGACGAGAAGGAGACGGGCGCCGCGCTGGTCGGCTTCATGGCCCAGTCGCCGATGGGGGAGGGGTGCGTGGTCACCTACGACCACCTCGCGTTCAGGACCTCCTGGCCGGCCGACCTGCGAGACGGCAGCTGAGCAGGAAGGTCACGGAGAGCAGGGCCGCCGCCACGGCCAGGCTCGGCCGCAGCCCCGTGGCGAACCCCCCGGAGGTCAGCGCTCCGAACACCGCGATCCCCAGCCCGCCGGACACCTGCCGTGCCGAGTTGAGCACACCGGCCGCGAGGCCCGCCCGCTCGGCCGGCACGGCGTCCAGCATGACGACGGTCAGGGTCGGGACGGCCAGCGCGACCCCGAGGCCCGTCGGGACGAGGAGGACGGCCACCGCGACCGTGGGCGTGTGGGCGTCGATGGTGAACAGCGCCAGCAGGCCCAGGACCGCGAGCGCCTGGCCCAGCAGCAGCGGCAGGCGGGGCCCGTAGCGTCCCGCCAGCTTTCCGGAGGCCATGTTCGTCACCGCGATCAGCCCGGTCATCGGCAGGAACAGCAGGCCGGCGCAGAGCGCGGAGCGTTGCTGCACCTGCTGGAAGAAGAGCGAGAAGAGGAAGATCATCCCGTAGAACGCGACGCTGCACGCGGAGCCCGCGGCGACCGCCACCCGCACCGCCCGGTCGCGGAACAGCCCGGGCGGCACCACCGGATGCGCCTGGCGGGACTCGATCCGGACGAACAGGGCGACGGCGGCGACCGCGACGGCGAAGGCCACGAGGCCCGTCGTACCGCCCTCGATGACCGCGAACGTCACCGCCGTCAGGGCGAGTACGGCCATCACCTGGCCTGGCAGGTCCAGGGGGGCGGGCCTGCGCTCCGAACGGGGCGCGCGCAGCAGCAGGACCAGAGCCGCGACGCCGAGCGGCAGGTTGACGAAGAAGATCCCCCGCCAGCCCCAGGCCGTGGTCAGCGCCCCGCCCGCGACCGGGCCGAGCGCCAGCGCCGTCGAGCCGCCGACCGCCCAGGTGGCCACCGCGCGGGCCCGCCGTGCCCGATCGGCGTAGGCCTGTCGTACCAGCGCCAGCGACGCGGGCAGCACCGCGGCCGCCGCCAGGCCCTGCACCGCCCGTGCCCCGATCAGCGCGGGGAGGTTCGGTGCCAGCCCGCAGGCCGCCGAGGCGAGGGTGAAGACGGTGACGCCGAGGGCGTACGCCCGGCTCGCCCCGGCCCGGTCGGAGAAGGCGCCCGTGGACAGCATCAGGGCGGCGAGGGCCAGGGTGTAGGCGTCCACCACCCACTGCAGCCCGGCCATCCCGCCGCCGAGGGACGAACCGATCGCCGGGAGGGCCACGGTCACCACGGTGGCGTCGAGGGTGATGAGCGCGGAGCCGAGCATGGCGGCCGCGAGGGTGCGGGCGGGTGCGGGACCTTTGGGCAACTCGCCTGTCAGTACGGCGAGTTGGGGTTCGGTGCGGGGCTGGTCTGTCGGCATGCCTCCATGCTGCTGATCTCGTGCGGCCTACAGTAGTGGCCTGAATGCCACGCACCCGGAGGTTCTGGCCATGCTGCGCGTCGCGGTCGTCGCGTCCCCGCCCGTGTCGATGTTCAACCTCGCCATCCCCGAGCTGCTGTTCGACAAGGTCGAGGTCGACGGGCGGCCCGGCTACGAGGTGGTGATCTGCGCGCCCGACCCCGGCCCGGTGCCCACCACCGGCAGCCTCGACCTGCACGTCCCGCACGGGCTGGAGGCGCTGCGGAAGGCGGACACGGTGATCGTGGCGGGCACCGGCAAGCCGTTCTCGCCGGATCCGCGGGTGCTGCGGGCACTGCGGGAGTCCGCCGAGGCGGGGGTACGCATCGCCGCCCTGTGCACCGGCGCCTTCTCGCTCGCCGAGGCCGGTCTGCTGGACGGCCGCAAGGCCACCACCTACTGGGCGCACGCCGACGAACTGCGCCGCCGGCACCCCGGCGTGGAGGTCCAGGGCGACGTCCTCTACGCCCAGGACGGCCAGTTCCTCACCTCCTCCGGCTACGCCGCCGGCATCGACCTGTGCCTGCACCTCATCCGCACCGACTACGGCGCCGCCGTCGCCAACGAGGTGGCCCGCCTCGCCCTGGTCGCCCCGGTCCGCCCCGGCGGCCAGACCCAGTTCACCCACACCCCGCTGCCGCCCGAGCGGGGCACCGTCTGCGCCGACACCCGCGGCTGGGCCATGCGCAACCTCGACAAGCCGCTCACCCTCACCGACCTGGCACGGCACGCCGGGGTCTCGGTACGCACCCTCACCCGGCGCTTCCACGCGGAGAGCGGGGTCAGCCCGCTCCAGTGGCTGCTGCACCAGCGCATCGAGCGGGCCAGGGAACTGCTGGAGACCACCACCCTGCCCATGGACCAGGTGGCCGCGGCCTGCGGCCTGGGCACCGCCGACTCGCTGCGCGCCCACCTGGTCCGCCGCACCGGCCTCACTCCGAGCACCTACCGCGCCCAGTTCAGCCGGCACGCGCCCGTGCGGCCCGCGGACCGCGAGGGAACCGGTCCCGGTGTCGTCACGTCCTCCGTTGCATGATCAGTGAACGCATGACCGGCGCCCTGGTGATCCGCACCGCCCTGCCCGCCGAAACCGAAGTCATCGCCGATCTGCACGTCCGGGCCCGCTCGACGTACTACCCGGACGGGCTCCCGCAGGGCGACGTGGACTGGGCCGAGGCCTGGCGCGGCTCCATCGAGCGCCCCGACGGCCATGTGCTGTGCGCCGTCGAGCACGGCCGGATCGTCGGCATCGCCTCCTTCCGCACCCCGGACGGCGCACCCGCCGACGCGGTCAAGCTCTTCCAGTTCCACGTCGACCCCGACCACTGGCGCGCCGGAATCGGCACCGCCCTGCACGCGGCCTGCGTGGAGCAGTGGCGTGCCGACACCCGGCGCACGGCCGTCCTCGACGTGCACGTGGACAACGCCCGCGCCCAGGCCTTCTACGCCCGCCAGGGCTGGGTCCCGGACCCCGACAACCCACCCGCCGAGGGGGACCACCACCTCTTCCTGCGCCTCGCCGTGCCACCGCGGGAATGAAACGGCCTGCTTGAACGTTCACGTACTAGGCGGGGAGAGCCCCCGCAGTCGTACGACCTGGAGAGAGCCGAAGCATGCGCGTCGAGATCTGGAGCGACATCGCCTGCCCCTGGTGCTACGTGGGCAAGGCCCGCTTCGAGAAGGCGCTGGCAGCCTTCCCGCACCGTGACGACGTCGAGGTGGTGCACCGCTCCTTCGAGCTGGACCCGGGCCGCGCCAAGGGCGACGTGCAGCCGGTGATCACCATGCTCACCAGGAAGTACGGCATGAGCGAGGCACAGGCCCAGGCCGGCGAGGACAACCTGGGCGCCCAGGCCGCCGCCGAGGGCCTGGACTACCGCACCCGGGACCGGGACCACGGCAACACCTTCGACATGCACCGGCTGCTGCACTTCGCCAAGGAGCAGGGCCGGCAGGACGCGCTGATCCAGATCCTGTACCGGGCGAACTTCGCCGAGGAACGCTCCGTCTTCACCGAGGGTGACGAACGCCTGGTGGAGCTGGCCGTGGAGGCGGGACTGGACGCCGAGGCCGTCCGCCGGGTGCTCGGCGACCCGCAGGCCTACGCCGACGAGGTCCGCGCCGACGAGCGGGAGGCCGCCGAGCTCGGCGCGACCGGCGTGCCGTTCTTCGTCCTGGACCGCGCGTACGGCGTCTCCGGAGCCCAGCCCGCCGAGGTCTTCACCCAGGCGCTGACCCAGGCCTGGGGGGAACGTTCCCCGCTGAAGCTGGTCGGGCAGGGGGACCAAGGGGACGGGGCGGCCTGCGGTCCGGACGGGTGCGCGGTACCGCAGCAGGGCTGAAACCGCAGGTCAGGGCGGACCTATAACAGCTCCTAAGGGGATCCACGTAAAAATGCGCAATGGACGGGGACTTCACGGGGCCGCAGAGTGGACCCATGGAGACCACGGAGTCGTTCGACAGCCTCGTCCGCGCCGAGTTCACCCCCAGGAACACCTACCTGAACACCGCGAGCAGCGGCCTGCTCCCGGCCCGTACGGTAGCCGCACTGCACGAGGCGGTGGCGATCCGGGCCGAGGGCCGGCCGCTGGATCCGCTCTTCGACGACGTCGAGGTCGCCCGGGCCACGTTCGCCCGGCTGGCCGGCGTGCCGGTGACCCGGGTCGCGTCCGGTCCGTCCGTCGCCGCCCAGAGCGGACTGATCGCCGCCGCGCTGCCCGCGGGCGCCGAAGTGCTCACCGCCGAGGACGACTTCACCTCCGTGCTGAACCCGTTCCATGTGCGCGGGGACCTCAAGATGCGGGCGGTCCCGCTGGAGCGGCTCGCCGAGTCGGTCCGCCCGGACACCGCCCTGGTCGCGGTCAGCGCCGCCCAGTCCGCCGACGGCCGGGTCGCCGACCTGCCCGCCCTGCGCGAGGCCGCCCGTGCGCACGGTGCGCGCACCTATGTCGACTACTCGCAGGCGGCCGGCTGGCTGCCGATGGAGGCCGGCGCCGACGACTTCACCGTGACGACGACCTTCAAGTGGCTGCTCGGCCCGCACGGGGTGGCCTTCCTCGTCGTCCCCGAGGACTTCGGCGGGCTGTCCCCGCTGCTGGCGGGCTGGGTCGCGGCCGAGGAGCCGTGGAACAGCTGCTACGGCCCGGTGACCGAACTCGCCCACTCCGCGCGCCGGTTCGACGTGAGCCCCGCGCTGTTCACCCACACCGGGGTGCGCCACTCGCTCGCCCTGATCGAGGAGCTGGGCGTGGCCGCCGTGCAGGCGCACGACCTGGCACTGGCCGAGCGGTTCCGTACCGGGCTCGCCTCGCTCGGCCACGAGCCCCTGCCCGCCCCCGCCTCGGCGATCGTCTCCGTCCCCGGACTGGGCTCTCGCCAGCCGGAGTTGAGCCGGGCCGGTATCGAGGTGTCCGACCGTGCGGGCAGTCTGCGGGCCTCGTTCCACCTGTACAACACGCCGGCCGACGTGGACCGGCTGCTGGACGTGCTCGCCGGCTGACATGACCGGGCCGGGACCTCCCGTCCCACACGAGGAGGCCCCGGCCCGGTGCTCGGGGGTCACTTCACCCAGGTCATGACACCGGGGTGAAGTCGCGCGCGCCGATGAACTCAGGCCTGCGCACCGGTGCCGCGAAGGGCTCCACGGCGGTGTTCTCCACGCTGTTGAACACGATGAAGACGTTGCTGCGCGGGAACGGCGTGATGTTGTCGCCGGAGCCGTGCATGCAGTTGCAGTCGAACCAGGTCGCCGAGCCGGCCCTGCCGGTGAACAGCCGGATGCCGTGCTCGCCCGCCAGCGCGGTCAGCGCCTCGTCGGACGGGGTGCCCGCGTCCTGCATCTGCAGGGACTTCTTGTAGTTGTCCTCGGGCGTGGCCCCGGCGCACCCCAGGAACGTCCGGTGCGAGCCCGGCATGATCATCAGGCCGCCGTTGGTGTCGTGGTTCTCGGTCAGCGCGATCGAGACTGACACGGTGCGCATGTTCGGCAGGCCGTCCTCGGCGTGCCAGGTCTCGAAGTCCGAGTGCCAGTAGAAGCCGCTCGCGCCGAAGCCGGGCTTGACGTTGATCCGGGACTGGTGGACGTACACGTCCGAGCCGAGGATCTGCCGGGCGCGGCCGACGACCCGCGGATCGCGCACCAGGTTCGCGAACAGCTCGCTGATCCGGTGCACCTCGAAGACCGAGCGGATCTCCTTCGACTTCGGCTCCACGATGGAGCGCTCGTCGGCGCGGATCGCCGGGTCGGTGACCAGCCGGTCCAGCTCACGCCGGTAGACCTCGACCTCGTCCGGGGTGATCAGCTGGTCGACGGCGAGGAAGCCGTCACGCTCGTACGCGTGCAGGTCGGCCGCCGGGATCGGGCCCGGTGTGTCCGGGGAGCCCCAGACGACCGGGTCCTGGCGCGGCACGGTCACCTCGGTGGTGCCGCGGGTCGGGTAGAGATCCTTCACGGGGGCAGTGGTCATGGTTTCTCACACCTCCTCGGGCTCGGTGAGCAGCGGGTAGACGCCGTTCTCGTCGTGGTCCTCCCGTCCGGTCACCGGCGGGTTGAACACACAGATGCAGTGGAAGTCCTCCTTGACGCGCAGCGTGTGCCGCTCGTGCCCGTCGAGGAGGTACATGGTGCCGGGCGTGATCGTGTACGTCTTCCCGGCCTCGTGGTCGGTGAGTTCGGCCTCGCCCCGGGTGCAGACGACGGCCTCGATGTGGTTGGCGTACCACATCGACGTCTCGGTCCCGGCGTACAGGACGGTCTCGTGCAGGGAGAAGCCGACCCGCTCCTTGGCGAGGACGATCCGCTTGCTCTCCCAGGTGCCGGACTTCGCCTTGACGTGCCGGTCGGTGTTCTCGATGTCCTTGAACGATCGGACGATCACGGTGGTGCTCTTCCTCCTGGTCGGCAATACGGTTCAGACGGTTTCCCGGACGGCGCGGGCGAGGACGCTCAGGCCCTCGTCCAGCTCGTCGGGGGTGATGGTGAGCGCGGGCAGCAGCTTGACGACCTCGCCCTCCGGGCCGGACGTCTCGATCAGCAGTCCCAGCTCGAAGGCGCGCCGGGCGATCCGCGAGGCCCGCTCCTTCTCACGGAACTCCAGGCCCCACACCAGCCCGCGCCCGCGGTACTCGCTGACGTCGGCGAGGTTCTCCTCGGTGATGGAGATCAGCGCCTGCTCGACCTGCTCGCCACGGGAGCGGGTCTGCTTCTCCATGGCCGAGCCGTCGGTCCAGTACGTCTCCAGCGCGGCCGTCGCCGTGACGAACGCGGGGTTGTTGCCACGGAAGGTGCCGTTGTGCTCGCCGGGCTCCCAGACGTCCAGCTCGGGCTTGAAAAGGCACAGCGACATCGGCAGCCCGTAGCCGCTGATGGACTTGGAGACCGTGACGATGTCCGGGGTGATGCCCGCCTCCTCGAAGGAGAAGAAGGCGCCGGTACGGCCGCAGCCCATCTGGATGTCGTCGACGATCAGCAGCATGTCCTGCCGCTCGCACAACTCCTTGAGCGCGCGCAGCCATTCGGGCCGGGCGACGTTGATGCCGCCCTCGCCCTGCACGGTCTCCACGATCACGGCGGCGGGCTTGTTGAGGCCGGACCCCTGGTCCTCCAGCAGCCGCTCGAACCACAGGAAGTCCGGGACCGTGCCGTCGAAGTAGTTGTCGAACGGCATCGGCGTGCCGTGCACCAGCGGGATTCCGGCGCCGGCCCGCTTGAAGGCGTTCCCGGTGACGGCGAGCGAGCCCAGGGACATCCCGTGGAAGGCGTTGGTGAACGACACGATCGCCTCGCGCCCCTTCACCTTCCGGGCCAGCTTCAGCGCCGACTCGACGGCGTTGGTGCCCGTCGGCCCCGGGAACATCACCTTGTACGGCAGGTCCCGCGGGCGCAGCACCAGATCCTGGAAGGTCTGCAGGAAGGACCGCTTGGCCGTGGTCGACATGTCCAGGCCGTGGGTCACCCCGTCCCGGGACAGATAGTCGATCAACGCCCGTTTCAGTACGGGATTGTTGTGGCCGTAGTTGAGTGACCCGGCACCGGCGAAGAAGTCGAGGTACGCATGACCGTCCTCGTCGTACATCCGGCTGCCCTGCGCGCGGTCGAAGACGGTGGGCCAGCCGCGGCAGTAGCTGCGCACCTCGGACTCGAGGGTCTCGAAGACGCTGAGGTCGGGCTGGGTGATGGTCACGGTGAATCGCTCCTCAGTGGGCGGTGAAGTCGGTCAGCGGGCCGATGCGGTAGAGCACTTCGGGGTCGTGCGGGCCGTCCGGGAACAGCTCGGCGGCGAACAGCACCTCACGCTCCAGGTGTGCGCCGTGCCGGGCGGCGAACGAGGTGAACAGCCGTTCGGACGCGGTGTTGCCCGGGGTGATGGTCGTCTCCACGCCGGTGATGCCGCGCTCGGTGGCGAGCCGTGCGGTCAGCCCGTCCAGCAGCCGGGCGGCGATGCCGTGACCCCGGTACGCGGAGTCGACGGCCACCTGCCAGACGAGCAGGGTGCGGGGGTGCTCAGGCCGCATGTAGCCGGTGACGAAACCGACCGGCTCCCCGTCCGCACCACGCGCCACCGCCGAGGTGCCGGCGAAGTCCCGGCACCACAGCAGATAGCTGTACGAGGAGTTCAGGTCGAGGGTTTTCGAGTCCTTGGCGAGACGCCAGAGCGCGGCTCCGTCGGTCATCGCCGGTCGGTCGATGAGTAGGTCTGCGGGTGCGGCAGTCATGCGGCACGAATTTAGCGAGGCGAATTAGGAAATGCACGGCCGTCTTCGCTGTGCCACACAGGAGCCTTGGCGAAATGCCCGAATTAACCCACGTCAAATCAGGACAAAGGTATCGCGCTGTGGAGTATGTCACAGTGCGTAAACCGCCAGAAAACCGCCAGGAAACTTCGCTGTTTAGCCTTGCAAAAAGCGGGCAGAAGAGGACGGGAAGCTGTCACCTGGAGAATAGGCGGGAATTGTGAAGCTAAATTGAATTCAGGCCCCGGTGTTGCCGTCGATTCGTTCACGCAGAATGTCGGCATGTCCGTTGTGCCGGGCGTACTCCTCGATGAGATGGATCAGCACCCAGCGCACGCTCACCTCGGCACCGGCCATCGGCTCGTCGACGATCCGGCCGGTTTCCTCCAGGGCCCGTCCGGCGAGCAGTTCCCGGCCGCGCGCGATCTCCTGCCGCCACACGGCCAGTGCGTCCCGCAGCCCCCGCTGCGGATCGAGGGCGTACCCGGTCGCCTCCTCGAACACCGGCGGCACGTCCAGTCCGCCCAGCACCCGCTGGAACCAGTTCCGTTCGACCTCGGCGAGGTGCTGGACGAGCCCGAGCAGTGTCAGCGACGACGGCTCCGCCGGCGTGAGCCGCGCCTGCCGGTCGTCCAGCCCCCGGCACTTCAGCTCCAGTGTGCCCCGGTGGAAGTCCAGCCAGCCCTCCAGCATGGCGCGCTCGGATCCGGTCATCGGGGGGACGGGCCGCCCGTCCGGGAGGGTGAGGGGCGCTTCGGGTGTGCCGGGGCTCCGGGGCGTCGATGGCGTCGTCATGAGGGAAGGGTGGCACGGGCCACGGACATCCGCGCCGGCGAGCGAGGCGGGACGGCATTCTTCCGGCCGCCGAGTCGGGTGGCCGGGCGGGAAACGGGGGCCCGGCGGGCGAAGAGCCCCCGGCGTCCGGTCCCGCGCCCAGTCCTGTGTCCGGTCCCGCGTCTAGTCCCGCACCGGGAGTGCCGCTCCGAGCGCCGCCAGGCACCGCTCCACGGTCTGAGGGGAAGCGTCCGCCCCGTAGTGGTTGACCCGGATCATCTCCTTGGCCAACGCGCCTCCCCCCGCGGCCAGCGGCAGCGTGGGATCACTCGCCAGCGCCCGGGCCACCACCTCCGACGCCACCACGTCCGACGGCACCCGCAGCGTCGTGGCCACCGGCGCCGCGTCCTTCTCCTCGTGCACATACGGCTCAAGACCCCCGCCCAAGCGGACCGCACCGGCCCGCGCGGCCAGCGCGGCGCTGCGGTGCCGGGCCATCACCGCGTCCAGTCCCGCGGACTCGATCCGCTCCAGGCACGCCTGAAGCGCCAGCATCTCCAGCTGGGCCGGGGCGTGCGGCAGCACCGTGCGGCCGGCGTCGGTCCAGCGGTCCTTCCAGTCCAGCAGGGACAGATAGGAGCGGCGCGGCGCGTTCGGGTTCGCCGCCATCCGCGCCCAGGCCCGCTCGCTCACCGAGATCGCCGACACGCCCGCCGGACCGCCCATCGCCTTCTGTGCGCCGATCACACACAGGTCCACGCCCCATGCGTCCGGCAGCACCGGCTCCGCGCCCACGGAGGCGACCGCGTCCAGGTAGAACAGCGCCCCCTGCTCGCGCACCACCTCGCCGATCTCCGCGACCGGGTTGGTGTTGCCGGTCGCCGCCTCCGCGTGCACCAGCGAGACGAAGTCGATCTCCGGGTGCGCGGCGAACGCCTCCCGGACCTGCTCGGCGGTGACGGCCGTGTGGAAGGGGACGCGGAGGTCGTACACCGTCGCGCCGCAGTCGCGGAGCCAATTCCCGAACGTCTGCCCGTACGGCCCGGTGATCACGTTCAGCGCCACCGTGCCCGGGCCGGCCGCCGCGCGGATCGCGCCCTCCAGCGGCAGCAGTGCCTCCCCCTGCGTGATCAGCACGTCCTGCCGGGTGTCCAGCAGCCGGGCGACGGCGTCCTCGATGGCGGCGAAGCGCTCGGCACTCAGCGGGGGCAGATCGAGGAAGGGGTGGCTCACGGCGGTGCTCTCTTCGTTCGCGGACGTCGGGACTCCCTTGATCTTAGGTCCAGCGGCTGAGAAACCATCGGTTTGATTTGAGAGACTCAAACTCTTCCTTATAATCGGAACCCTCAGTTCCCCCACAGGGAGATCCCCCATGAAAACGCTCCTCGGTCGCCGGACCCGCCTCCTGGCCGCCACCACCGCGACCGCCGGGCTGGTCCTCGTCGTGGCCGGCTGCTCCTCGTCGTCCGGCGGGGGGAACGGCGGCGCCACCGTCAAGGGGGTCCACGTCGTCAAGGCCGGCCAGCTGACCACCTGCACCCACCTGCCGTACCCGCCGTTCCAGTCGGAGATCAACGGCAAGGTGCAGGGCTTCGACGTCTCCCTCATCGACCTCGTCGCCAAGAACCTCGGCGTCAAGCAGCAGATCCTCGACACCCCCTTCGAGAACTTCAAGACCGGCGCCTTCCTGAACTCCGGCCAGTGCGACCTCGCCGCCGCCGGCATGACGATCACCGCCGAGCGCAAGAAGAACGTCGACTTCTCCGACCCGTACTTCGAGGCCACCCAGGCCGTGCTCGTGAACAAGAGCGCCGGCATCACCTCCCTCGCCGACGTGAAGGCCAAGGGCAAGAAGCTGGGTGCCCAGGCGCAGACCACCGGCGAGGACTACGCCCGGAGCAAGGGCTTCGACCCGGTCTCCTTCGCCTCCTCCGACGCGGTCCTCAACGGCCTGCGCACCGGCCAGGTCCAGGCCGTCGTCATCGACTACCCGGTGGTCCAGGGCTGGCTGAAGGACAAGGCCAACGCGGACGCCTTCAAGGTCGTCGACAACCTCAAGACGGGCGAGCAGTACGGCTTCACGGTCAAGAAGGGCAACAAGGCCCTGCTCGACGCCGTCAACAAGGCCCTGAAGGACGCCAAGGCCGACGGCACGTACAAGAAGATCTACGAGAAGTGGATCGGCCCGTACAACGCCTCCGTCGCCTCCCCGGCCCCGTCCGCCTCCTGACCCCATGGCCGACACGGACACACGTATCCAGCCCAGGAAGTCCGGACTGACACTCCGCCAGAAGCGCCGGCTCTCCCGCGGGGCGCAGTACGCCCTCTTCGTCGCCGCGGTGATCGCGTTCGCGGTCACCGCGGACTGGGGCCGGCTGCAGAACCAGTTCGCGCAGCCCGAGATCGCCGAGCGGCTGTTCCCGGACATCATCACGGTGGCCCTGAAGAACACCGTGCTGTACACGCTCTCCGGGTTCGTCGTGGGCCTGGTCCTCGGCATGGTCATCGCCCTGATGCGCCTGTCGTCCGTGGGGCCGTACCGCTGGCTCGCCGGTGTCTACATCGAGATCTTCCGCGGCCTGCCCGCACTGCTGATCTTCATCTTCGTCGGCACCGGTGTGCCCCTGGCCTTCCCGAGCGTCCAGTACCCGGGCGGCATCTACGGCAAGGTCGCCGTCGCGCTCGGACTGGTCTCCGCCGCCTACATGGCCGAGACGATCCGCGCGGGCATCCAGGCCGTGCCCAAGGGGCAGATGGAGGCGGCCCGTTCGCTCGGCTTCTCGCCCGCGCGGGCCATGGTCTCCATCATCCTGCCGCAGGCCTTCCGGATCATCCTGCCGCCGCTGACCAACGAACTCGTCCTGCTCTTCAAGGACTCCTCGCTGGTGCTGTTCCTCGGTGTCACCCTGGAGCAGCGCGAACTGTCCAAGTTCGGCAACGACCTGGCCAGCACGACCGCCAACTCCACCCCGATCCTGGTGGCGGGCCTGTGCTACCTGCTGATCACGATCCCGCTCAGCCTCGTCGTGCGCCGTATGGAGTCCAAGGCCCTCAGGGAGATCCGGTGACCCGCCCCGAGATCCGCGTCCAGGACCTGCACAAGTCCTTCGGCGACAACCACGTCCTGCGCGGCATCGACCTGGAGATCGGCCAGGGCGAGGTCGTCTGCGTCATCGGCCCCTCCGGCTCCGGCAAGTCCACGCTGCTGCGCTGTGTGAACCTGCTGGAGGAGCCGACCGGGGGCCAGGTCTTCGTCGGCGGCACCGAACTCACCGACCCGGACGTCGACATCGACGCCGTACGCCGCCGGATCGGCATGGTCTTCCAGCAGTTCAACCTCTTCCCGCACCTGAGCGTCACCGAGAACCTCACGCTGCCGCAGCGCAGGGTTCTGAAGCGGGACAGGGAGACCGCCGCGCGGATCGCCGCCGAGAACCTCGCCCGGGTGGGCCTGGCCGAGAAGGCCGACGCCTACCCGGCCTCCCTCTCCGGCGGCCAGCAGCAGCGCGTGGCCATCGCCCGGGCGCTGGCGATGGGCCCGGAGGTCATGCTCTTCGACGAGCCGACCTCGGCACTCGACCCCGAGCTGGTCGGTGATGTCCTCGCCGTCATGCGCATGCTCGCCACCGAGGGCATGACGATGATGGTCGTCACCCACGAGATGACCTTCGCCCGCGAGGTCGCCGACCGGGTCGTCTTCATGGACGGCGGCCTGATCGTCGAGGACGGCAGCCCCGACCAGGTCATCGGCGACCCGCAGCACGAGCGCACCCGCCACTTCCTCTCCCGGCTCCTCGACCCGGCGATGGCCCAGGTCGAGGAGGAGACCTCCGACCAGGTGGGGAAGGACCGGCCCTAGGTCGTTAGGGTGCGTGCATGAGCGATGGCGCCGTGCTGCACGTGAAGGGGCGGGTCCTCGTGGGCCCCGAGGACGTCCGCGACGAGCTGTGGGTGGTCGGCGGCCGGGTGTCGTACGACCGCCCCGCCGGCGCCCGCGACGTGCGGACCGTCGAGGGCTGGGCGCTGCCCGGCCTGGTCGACGCGCACTGCCATGTCGGCCTCGGCGCCGAGGGCCCGGTCGACGCGGACACCGCCGAGAAGCAGGCGCTCACCGACCGCGAGACGGGCACCCTGCTGATCCGGGACGCAGGCTCGCCCTCCGACACCCGCTGGATCGACGACCGTGAGGACCTGCCGAAGATCATCCGGGCCGGCCGGCACATCGCCCGCACCCGCCGCTACATCCGCAACTACGCCTGGGAGATCGAGCCCGACGACCTCGTCGCGTACGTCGCCCAGGAGGCCCGGCGCGGCGACGGCTGGGTCAAGCTGGTCGGCGACTGGATCGACCGCGACCTCGGCGACCTCGCTCCCTGCTGGCCGCGTGAGGCGGCCCGGGCGGCCATCGCCGAGGCCCACCGGCTCGGTGCCCGCGTCACCGCGCACTGCTTCGCCGAGAGCTCCCTGCGCGACCTGGTCGAGGCGGGCATCGACTGCATCGAGCACGCGACCGGCCTGACCGAGGACCTGATCCCGCTGTTCGCCGAGCGCGGTGTCGCGATCGTCCCGACCCTCGTCAACATCGCCACCTTCCCGCGGCTCGCGGCCGGCGGCGACACCCGGTTCCCCCGCTGGTCCGCCCACATGCGGCGGCTGCACGAGCGGCGCTACGACACCGTTCGCGGCGCCTACGACGCCGGGATCCCGGTGTACGTCGGCACCGACGCGGGCGGCTCGCTGGCCCACGGCCTGGTCGCGGAGGAGGTCGCCGAGCTGGTCACCGCGGGCATCCCGCCGGTCGAGGCGCTGTCCGCGACCAGCTGGGGCGCCCGCGCCTGGCTCGGCCGCCCCGGACTGGAGGAGGGCGCGCCGGCCGACCTGGTGGTGTACGCGGGCGATCCGCGGGCGGACGTACGGGTGCTCGCGGCACCGCGCCGGGTGGTGCTGAACGGCCGGATCGTGCAGTAAGGGAACGCCCGTGCCCGGTGATTCGAAGGGGAGTACGGCATATCCACGTTCGGGTGAAGTGGCCCTGGATCGCTGACCGTTCACCCACAGGACGTACAAGGTTGACGGGTCCCAAGCCTGTTTCCTCTGGGGGTCCCACCACCTTGAACAGCAACGACTTCCGCATGCCCGCACGCCGTCTCGCCGCCGTCGCGACGGTCACCGCCCTCGCCGCGGGGCCCGCGGTCCTGGGCGCGGGCCCCGCGCACGCGACCGCCGACCGCGGTCGCGCCTCCGCCGTCGTCCTGCGCACCGGGCTCGACGTGTCCCTGCTCGACAAGACCGTCGACGTCCCGCTCGCGGTCTCCCTCAACGAGGTCCAGGCGCCGCGGAGCGCCGACCGGACCGCGCTGTCGGCGCGGCTCGACGGCGTGGCCGGCGGCAGGCCGTTCACGGTCCTCGGCGCCGACGTCGCCTCGGCGAGGGCCACCGTGACCGCGCGGCGCGCCGAGGGCTCGGTCCGGCTCGTCGACGCCCGGCTGCACGTCCCCGGCCTGCCCCTGCTGTCCCTGATCGAGGTGGGCACGGTCACCGCCAAGGCGACCTGTGAGGCCGGCCGGGCGCCGGCCGCCTCGGCGAACGTCCTGGGCGCCGTCACCGTCCTCGGCAAGCGTGTCACGCTCACCGCCGGCGGTTCGACCGAGGTGAAGGTGCCCGGTGTCGGAGAGGTCCGCCTCGACCTCGCCCAGCGGCGCACCACGACCCGTACGGCCGCCGCCACCGCCCTCGAACTCAAGGTCTCCGTCAACCCCTTGAAGCTCAACGTGGCCGACGTCGAGGGCACGGTCACGCTGGCCAGGGCGACCTGCGAGTCCCCGACGGCCCCGCACCCGGTGCCGAGTCACGACCCGGCCGCGGGCGCCAAGCCGCAGGGCGCCCCCGCGAAGGCCGACACCGCCTCCGACGTGAAGCCCCAGGGAGGCGTGGCGAAGTCCGGCCTCGCGCAGACCGGCGGCAGCTCCGCCACCCCGTACCTCGCCGGCGGCGCGCTGGCGCTGGTGCTGGTCGGCGGGGGAGCGGTGACGGTGGCCCGCCGCCGCAGGGGCTGACGCCCCGGAGAGCGGCGGTGCGGCGGCGCCGGTCCCCCCGCCGCCCCCGCTCGGCCGTCACGCCGGGCCCCCGTCGCCGGGCCGGAGTTCACCCGCCGCCTGAACCGCCATGTGGTGCCGCGACGCGGGGTGCTCCGGCTGAACCACCCCACGGGGCACGGACTCCGCCTCACCCGCGAGACGCCGGCCGCCGCGACGGCCGCCCGGCAACTCGTCGTGTGCCTCCCTCGTGAGGCTGTCACGGCAGGGCAGCCGACAGCGCCTCCAGGAATCCGTTCACCGTGGCCCGGTCCCGCACAGCCACACGCACCCACTCCGCACCGAGCCCGGGAAACGTGTCGCCCCGTCGCACCGCATAGCCGAGGTCGCGCAGCCGACGCCGTACGGCCACGGCTCGGGGCATACGGACCAGCACGAAGGGCCCCTGAGCGGGGTCCACCACCCGCACGCCCCGCGAGGCGAACCCGGACAGCCCCGCCACCAGGTGGGCCCGGTCCGCCGCGATGCGATGCGCCGCATGCCCCGCCTCGGCCAGGGCCCGGGGCGCCACACACGCCCGCGCCGCGGCGAGGGCCGGCGTGGACACGGGCCACAACGGCTGGGCCCGCTCCAGCTCGGCGATGATCTCCGATGGTGCCAGCACGTACCCGATCCGCAGCCCGGCCAGCCCCCAGGTCTTGGTCAGGCTCCGCAGCACCACGAGACCCGGCACGTCCGTCCGCCCGGCCAGCGCCTCCCGCTCGCCCGGCACCGCGTCCATGAACGCCTCGTCGACCACCAGCACCCGCCCGGGCCGGGCGAGCCGGACGACAGCGTCCGCGGGATGCAGTACGGAGGTGGGGTTGGTCGGATTCCCGATCACGACCAGGTCGGCCTCCTCCGGCACCGCCGCCGGATCCAGCCGGAACCCGTCCTCCTCCCGCAGCAGCACCCGGTCCACGGTGTGACCCGCGTCCCGCAGCGCCGCCTCCGGCTCGGTGAACTGCGGATGCACCACGACCGGGCGCCGGATCTTCAGCGCCCGCGCCAGCAGCACGAACGCCTCCGCCGCACCGGCCGTCAGCAGCACCCGTTCCACCGGCAGCCCGTGCCGCGCCGCCACCGCCGCCCGCGCCGCCCGCCCGTCCGGATACGCGGCGAGCGACGACAGCGAGGCGGCGATCTCCTCCCGCAGCCACGGCGGGGGCGTGTCCGCCCGGACGTTGACCGCGAGGTCGGCCAACGCGGCCCCGTCGTCGCGCACTTCGGCGTCCCCGTGGTGCCGCAGATCGTGCCCGGACCCGCCGGTGTCGTCAGTGCGCATGGCTGTGCGCGTGCCCGCCGTGCGGGTGATGCCCGTGCCCGTGGTGGTGGTCGTCGTCGTCCGGGTGGAAGTGCGGCTGCTGCGGCAGCCCCACCTTGTCCTCGAAGCCCGGCAGCGCGATCCGGTACACGCACGAGTCGCAGTTCATGCGCAGATCGCCCTTGACGGCCTCCTCGTACCGCTCCATCACCAGGTCCAGCAGCTCCGGCTCGGGCCCGATGACGTCCGCCGAGCGTACGTCGGCCCCGGGGTTCGCGGCCGCCCACTCCTCGGTCTGCCGGCGCACCCGGTCCGGCAGGATGCCGGTGAAGAGGAAGTAGGGGAGGACGACGATCCGCCGCGCCCCCAGCCGGGTGCACCGGTCCAGGCCGCTCGGCACGTCCGGCGCCGCCAGCGACACGAACGCCGTCTCGACCCCCGCGTACCCGCGGCCCTCCCACAGCAGCCGGGCCGCCTTGAACACCTCGGCGTTGGCATCGGGGTCGGTCGAGCCACGCCCGACCAGCAGCACGGTCACCTCCGCGCGGTCCGTGTCGCCCAGCACCTCGTCCAGCCGCCGCTCCAGCACGCTCAGCAGGGCCGGGTGCGGACCGAGCGGGCGGCCGTAGGTGTACGCGATGCCCGGGTGGCGTTCCTTCTCGCGGGCCAGCGCGGCCGGGATGTCGCCCTTGGCGTGCCCGGCGGACACCAGCATCAGCGGCACGGCGGCGAACCTGCGTACGCCCTGCTCGACCAGCTCGGTGACGGCCTCGCCCAGCGGCGGCGGGGACAGCTCGATGAAGCCGCCCGCGACGGGCAGCCCGGGGTGGCGGCGGCCCAGCTCCCGGACGAAGTCGCGGAACGCATCGGCTCCGGCGTCGTCTCGGGTGCCGTGTCCGGCGATGAGCAGGGCGGGCGGGGTGGTCACGAGATCTCCTCAGATGAAACGGGGTGGTACAGCAGGGCGTTGAGCGCGGCGGAGGCGACCGCCGAGCCGCCCTTCTCGGACACGTTGCTCACGGCGGGCAGCCCGCTCTCGCGCAACGCGGCCTTGGACTCGACCGCTCCGACGAAACCGACGGGCAGGCCGATGACGAGCGCGGGGGAGGCATCCAGGGTCAGCAGCTCCTCCAGCGCGGTCGGGGCGTTGCCGATCACCCAGAGGGCACCGGGCCCCACCTGTTCGTAGGCGAGCCGGATGCCGTGCGCCGAACGGGTCCGTCCGGGGCCGGCCGTGGCGTCCCCCAGCCGGCACACGGTCTCACGGCGCGTGATGCCGGCCCCGACCATCTCCACGTCCACGACGACCGGTGCCCCGGCGTGCAGCGCCGCGTGCGCCTTCACCAGGTCGTCCTCGGCCGTGACGAGGTCGGTCGCGTACTCCAGGTCGGCGGCGGAGTGGATGACCCGCTCCACCACCGCCCGGGTCAGCGGCGGGAAGTGCGAGGTGTCCAGGCGGGCGCGCAGCCGCCGGTAGGACTCCTCCTCGATGGGATGGACCACACGGGCCACAGGGTTCACTTCGGCTCCTCCTGCCAGCGGTAGCCGCGCGGGGTCACCATGCGGCCCGCGATGATCCGGGTCGCGGTGTTGCCGACGGTCACGACCGTCATCATGTCGACCGTCGCCGGGTCGAGTGCGGCGAGCGTGGTCACCCGGCTCGACTCGTCCGGCCGCGAGGCGTTCCGTACGACACCCACCGGTGTCGCCGGCTCCCGGTGCCCGGCGAGGATCGCGAGCGCCTTGGGCAGCTGCCAGTCGCGGCCCCGGGAACGCGGGTTGTAGAAGGTCACGACGATGTCCGCCTCGGCCGCGGCCCGCACCCGCCGCTCGATGACCTCCCACGGCGTGTGCAGGTCGGACAGGCTGATGGACACGTGGTCGTGGCCCAGCGGCGCGCCCAGGACCGCCCCGGCGGCCAGCGCGGCCGTCACCCCGGGCACTCCGGCCACCTCGATGTCGTCCGACGCCTCGGCGAGCGCCGGGGACGCCATGGCGTACACGCCCGCGTCCCCGCTGCCGATCAGCGCCACGGCATGTCCCTTGCGGGCCTCCGCGACCGCCGTACGGGCCCGCTCCTCCTCGGCGCCGAGCCCCGACTCCAGCACCCGGGTCCCCGGCCGCAGCAGGTCCCGGATCTGGTCCACGTACTGGTCCAGCCCGACCAGCACCGACGCCCGGCGCAGCTCGGCCGCCGCGCGCGGGGTGAGCAGGTCCCGGGCGCCCGGTCCGAGCCCCACCACGGCGAGCCGGCCGCGCCCCGGGCGTCGTACGACCGCGCAGGTCGCCATCGCGGGCTGTCCGTCGGCGCGCTCGGACTTCCGCTTCGGGACCAGCAGTTCACCCCCGCGCACCAGCGCGGCGGCCTCCGCCACCGACGGCGTGCCGACGGCCGCGAGCGGCGCGTCCGACGGGTTGGGCACCTCCACCGCAGCCAGCTCCTCGGCGGAGTAGGTCACCAGGGGCACCCCGAGCCGTTCGGCGGCGGCCAGCAGGCCCGGCTCCTCCGCCTTGGCGTCCACCGTGGCGAGTTCGGCCACGGACCGCACCGAGAGGCCGGCCTGCGCCAGCGCCGCCTCGACCAGTGCGAGCACCTCCTCGGCCGGCGCGCCCCGGGACGCGCCGACCCCCACCACCAGGGACGGCGGCCTGAGCAGCACCTCGCGCTCCCCGGCCCGGACGTCCCGGTCGGTGAGCCGGATCGTGTACGGCCCCTGCGCCGAGGTCGGCAGCGGCGGCAGCGGCCACGGCACCTCCGCCTCCAGCGCGACCGCCTCACCGTCCAGCAGGGCCCGGGAGACCAGGGCGACCGATCCCTCGTACGGCAGCCCGAGCGTGTCCAGGCCCGCCAGTCCGACGGAGTCCGTCGCGGTCGTCACCACCGGCTCCGCCCCCAGCACCTCGCCGATCGCACGGGCGAGTTCGTTGGCACCGCCGCCGTGGCCGCCGACCAGCGACACCGCGAACCGGGCGCCCTCGTCCACGCACACCACACCCGGGTCGGCCGCCTTGTCGCCGAGCAGCGGCGCGAGCAGCCGTACCACCGCGCCCGTCGCCAGGAAGCACACCAGCTGCTCGCACTGCGCGAACGCGGCCCGTACCGCCTCCCCGACGGGACCCTCGTACACCCGCGTGCGGTCCGGCCAGGCCGCGGCCAGCCGGTCCCGCGCCGCCGCCCCCGCCGCGGTGGCGGAAATCAGGCCGATCACTCGGTAACTCCTTCGCTAGTCGCCGGGGGTCTGACGCCCCACAGCAGAAACACGGGATTGGTCGCCGCGAGCCGGGTCACGTCCCCGGGCAGCGGCGCCAGGCGCGAGGACTGCAGCAGCACCCCGTCGCAGGTGAACCCGGCATCGGTGAGCGCCTCCCGGGCGGCCGGCACGCGGTCCAGCGCGGCCATGGCCACCACGACCGTCCGCCGGGCGCGGCGGGCGCACGCGGCGACGATGCCGGGCAGCTCACGCCCGCCGCCGCCGACGAACACGGCGTCGGGGTCGTCCAGGCCGGACAGCGCGGTGGGTGCCGTCCCGTGCACGACCCGCACGTCGACGCCGTGCGCGGCGGCGTTGGCGCGGATCCGCGCCACACCGTCCGAAGCCTTCTCGACGGCGGTGACGGCGGCACCGAGCCGCGCGCACTCCACGGCCACGGAGCCGGAACCCGCGCCGACGTCCCAGACCAGATCGCCGAGCCGGGGCCCGAGCCGCGCCAGGGCGAGCGCCCGCACCTCGAACTTGGTGATCATCGAGTCGCGGTGGGTGAACTCGCCCTCGTCCAGGGCCCATCCGGCGGGCCCGGCCGGCGCCCCGGCGACCGTACGCACCCCGCCGAGCGCGCGTGTCTCGTCGAGGCACAGCACCACGCTGACGTCCGGGCCCCAGTCCCGGGCGGCGGCCTCGGCGGGCGTGACCCGCTCGACCCGTTCGTCCGCGGAGCCGAGGGCGGAGGCGACGACGAGCACCCGCCCGCCGGATACGGGCGCCGAGGCGATCTCCGTCCGGGGGGAGCCCGGCGCGGGCGCGGCCACCGGCACGGCGGCCGCGCCCCCCGGCACCCGCGGGTCGTGCAGCAGCGCCGCCCCCAGTTCCGCCGGCCCCGCGCCCGGTCCCGTCAGCACCGCCACCTTCGGCCGCGCCCGGCACACGTTGACCGCCGTACGAAGCTCCCGGCCGTGCGCGCTGACCACCACGGCGTCGTCCCACGGCAGCCCCGCCCGTGCGAAGGCGGCGGCGACCGACGAGACCCCGGGCCGCACATCCAGCCGCCGCGGCCCGAACCGCTCGGCCAGCACCCGCACGATCCCGAAGAACCCCGGGTCGCCGGAGGCCAGCACGACGACCCGGCTCCCCTTCTCCAGATACCGCTCCACGACGTCCAGCGCCGGTGCCAGCGGCCCCAGCACGACCCGCTCGGCGGTGTCGGGCAGCCGTACCGCGTCCAGGTGGCGGCGCCCGCCGACCACCAGCGCGGCGCCCGCGAGGACGTCCTCGTCGACCGGGGCGCCGGTCCCCGTGCCGACGACCGTGATCAACTGTTCGTCCTCTGCTCGCGCAGCGCCCGCCGGGCCTCCGGGTCGGCCTTCCGGTACCCGTGGAAGTGCCCCGGGTGGTACAGGTGCGAGCGGGTGCCGTGCGCGTCCAGCGCCGGTCCGACCAGGAACAGCGTGTGCTTCCAGAGCTTGTGCTCCTTGACCGTCTCCTCCAGCGTGCCGACCGTGCAGCGCACGATCAGCTCCTCCGGCCAGGTCGCCTGGTAGGCGACGAGCACCGGGGTGTCGGTCGGATAGCCGCCCTCCAGCAGCTCGCGCACCAGCTGTCCGCTGCGCGCCGCCGACAGGAAGACCGCCATGGTCGTGCCGTGCCGGGCGAACTCGCGTACCTCCTCGCCGGGCGGCATCGGCGTCTTGCCGCCGCCCAGCCGGGTGAGGACGACGGACTGGGCGACCTCGGGGATGGTCAGCTCACGCTGCGCGAGCGCGGCGACGGCGGAGAACGACGAGACGCCCGGTACGACCTCCGTGGCGATCCCGATCTGCGCGCACCGGTCCAGCTGCTCCTGCGTGCCGCCCCACAGCGCCGGGTCGCCGGAGTGGATCCGGGCCACCCGCAGGCCCTCCGCGTGGGCGCGCCGGTAGACGGCGACGACGTCCTCCAGGGACATGGCCGCCGAGTCCAGGACCTCCGCGTCCGTGCGCGCGTGCTCCAGGACCTCGGCCTGGACCAGGCTCGCCGCCCAGATCACCACGTCCGCCTGTGCGATCGCGCGCGCGGCACGGAACGTCAGCAGATCGGCGGCGCCGGGGCCGGCACCGACGAACGTCACCTTGCCGGTGGGGGCATCGGCCATGGGAGGGTCCTCTCGTACGGGAACTGCGGAGACTGCGGGGACTGCGGGACTGCGGGACTGCGGGACTGCGGGGACTGCGGGGACTGCGGAAAACCGCTGTGACTGCGGTGGCCGCAGTGGCTGAAAACTCAAGTCGGAATCGGTGAAATGTCAGGGTCTGCGGTGGTGCGATCGGTGCCGGATGTGCGCGAAGGCACCTCCATCGGATAGCAAGGCCCTATGGCGGTCTTCGTCGCGCTCGGCGCGTTCCTGATGACGCTGGCCGGCGGCTGGACGGCACAGCGCGTGACCGACCGTCGGCATCTCGTCCTCGGACTGGCCGGCGGTCTGATGCTGGGCGTGGTCGGCCTGGACCTGCTGCCGGAGGCGCTGCACGCGGCGCACCGCGAGGTCTTCGGCGTGCCCGCCGCCCTGCTGCTGTTCGTGGCCGGATTCCTGCTGGCCCATCTGGTGGAGCGCACACTGGCCGCCCGGCAGGCCGCGCACGGCGGCGCCGAGGGACACAACCACCGGGCGCCCGAGGTGGGCCTGACGGCGGCCGGCGCGATGGTGGGGCACAGCGCCATGGACGGCGTGGCGATCGGCGCCGCCTTCCAGGTGGGCAGCGGCATGGGCACGGCCGTCGCGCTCGCCGTGATCGCGCACGACTTCGCCGACGGCTTCAACACCTTCACCATCACGAGCCTGTACGGCAACGCCCGCCGCCGCGCGATCGCGATGCTGGTGGCCGACGCCTGCGCACCCCTGCTGGGCGCCGTGTCGACGGTCTTCTTCCACATCCCCGAAGCGGTGCTCGGCGGCTATCTGGGCCTCTTCGGCGGCGTCCTGCTGTACCTGGCCGCCGCCGAGATCCTGCCCGAGGCCCACCACGAGCACCCGGCGCGCTCCACCCTGCTGTGCACGGTGGCCGGCGCGGCCTTCATCTGGCTGGTGGTCGGCCTCTCCGGCGGCTGACCGCGCGGCGGTACGACGGGTGCTCACAGCTTCCCGCCCCGTCCGCCGTCCCGCCGCGGCGGCGCGATCAGCGTCGACAGATACGGCAACGGCGTCCCGTCCAGCTCACCGGCCGGCCGCACCGACTCCTCCGGCAGCCCCAGCGCCGACCCCCACACGGCGTCCCCGAGCCGCCCGGTCTCCCGCAGCGCCTCGGCGACCTCGGCGGCCTGCCGCCCGAACTTGTACGCGACGACCGTCCCCGGCCCGGCCAGCGCCTCCTTGAGCACGGCGGACCCGGCGGTGACCGGTACCAGGGTCAGCGGCTCGGTGCCCTCGGTCAGCACGGCACCGGAGCGCGCCGCCAGATCCTGCATGGCCGTGATCCCGGGCACGGTCTCCACGGCCACGCCCGGCACCAGCTCCACGATCGTCTGCGCGAGGTACGTGAACGTGGAGTACACGTTCGGGTCACCGATGGTGGCGAAGGCGACGGACCCGTGCGCCCGAAGGAGCTCGGCGACCCGCTCGCCCGCCGCGTCCCAGGTGGCCTCCCGGCGCGCCCGGTCGGTCCGCTCGTTCAGCGCGAACACCACCCGGACGACCTTCGCGGCGGGCACGTAGTGCAGCACCGTCGCCTCGGCCCGCCCCTGCTCGCCCGCGTCCCTTCCATCAGGTGCGGCCATCACCGGTACGACGACGACATCGGCGGCCCGCAGCGCGTTGACCCCCTTGACGGTCACCAGCTCCGGATCACCGGGTCCGACCCCGACCCCGACCAGCCTGCTGCTCATGACGTCCGGCACCTCTCCACGAACCGACGGGCCACACCGGGCTCGGAGGCCCAGTGCGTGTGCAGATAACTCGCGTGCACGCCCTGCTGTACGAAACCTTCGACCCGCCGGGCAGGGGTCCGCACACCCCAGGCGGGAGCCGCACCGGCGCCGGGCTCGACGACGGTGCGATGGAACTCGTGCCCGCGCATCCGGGTCCCGGCGGCGGCCAGCGAACTGTCTCCGACGGCCACCGCATCCCGGTAGCCCAGGGTCAGCCGTTCCGTCATGCGGGCGGTGGCGTCGAGCACCCCGCACATCGGCCGCCCGTCCAGCTCCCGGCAGAGGTAGAGCAGCCCGGCGCATTCGGCCGCCACCGGGGCGCCGCTCAGGGCCAGCCCGGCGACCGCCTTGCGGAGGCGTTCGTTGGCGGACAGCTCACCGGCATAGACCTCGGGGAACCCGCCGCCGACGACCAAGCCGGCCGTCCCTTCGGGCAGTTGCTCGTCGCGCAGCGGATCGAAGGTGACCACCTCGGCACCGGCGGCGGTGAGCAGTTCGGTGTGTTCGGCGTAGGAGAAGGTGAAGGCGGACCCACCGGCGACGGCGACCACGGGCGCGCGCTTCCCGGCCGAGGGTGCCGGAGGGGTCCAGGGGGCGGAGTCCCCCGGGAGGGCGCCCGCACTGCGGGCGAGGGCTTCCAGCGCGCCGAGGTCGCACCCCTGAGCCACCTGCGCGGCCATCGCCCCGACGGCGTCGACCGCGGCGGAGCGCCGCTCGGCGACCGGCACCAGCCCCAGGTGCCGGGAGGGCGTGTCCACCTGGGCGGCCCGCCGCAGCACCCCCAGCACCGGCACCCCGGAGGCGTCCAGCGCCTCCCGCAGCAGCGACTCGTGCCGCTCGGACCCCACCTTGTTCAGGATGACGCCCCCGACCCGCACCTGGGGATCCCAGGAGGCGAACCCGTGCACCAGCGCCGCCACCGACCGCGACTGCGACGACGCGTCGACCACCAGCACCACCGGCGCCCGCAGCAGCTTGGCGACATGAGCGGTGGACGCCAGTTCGCCCTCGCCCGCCGCCCCGTCGTACAGCCCCATCACGCCCTCGACGACGGCGATGTCGCACCCCCGCGCCCCGTGCAGGAACAGCGGAGCGACCAGCTCAGGACCGCACAGGTACGCGTCCAGGTTGCGCCCCACCCGCCCGGTCGCGAGCGCGTGGTACCCGGGGTCGATGTAGTCCGGCCCGACCTTGTGCGGGGACACGGCGAGCCCCCGCGCGGCGAACGCGGCCATCAGCCCCGTGGCGACGGTGGTCTTGCCGCTGCCCGAGGAGGGCGCGGCGATGACCAGCCGGGGCACCGACGATGTCACCACTCGATGCCCTTCTGGCCCTTCTGGCCCGCGTCCATGGGGTGCTTGACCTTGGACATGTCGGTCACGAGGTCGGCGAAGTCCACCAGCTTCTCGGGGGCGTTGCGTCCGGTGATCACCACATGCTGGGTACCGGGACGGTTCCGCAGCACGTCCACGACCTCGTCCGTGTCCACCCATCCCCAGTGCATCGGGTAGGCGAACTCGTCCAGCACGTACAGCCGGTACGTCTCGGCGGCCAGGTCCCGCTTGACCTGCTCCCAGCCCTCCCGGGCCTTCTCCTCGTTGGTCGCGTTGTCACCCTGGATGTCCCGCTGGACCCACGACCAGCCCTCGCCCATCTTGTGCCAGTCGACGGTCCCGCCCTCGCCGGAGGCGCCGAGCACCCGCAGGGCGTTCTCCTCGCCGACCTTCCACTTCGCCGACTTGACGAACTGGAACACCCCGATCGGCCACCCCTGGTTCCAGGCGCGCAGCGCGAGCCCGAACGCGGCGGTGGACTTGCCCTTGCCGACGCCCGTGTGCACCACGACCAGCGGCCGGTTCCGGCGCTGCCGGGTCGTCAGACCGTCGTCCGGCACGACACTCGGCTGTCCCTGCGGCATTACGCGGCCCTCCTCTGTACGTCCTTCACCAGCCCGGCGATCGAGTCCGCCCGCAACTCGTCGAGCGTCACCGCCGTACCGCCCAGCTCACCCGCGAGCTGCCCGGCGAGCCCGAGCCGCACCGGCCCCGACTCGCAGTCCACGACCACCGAGGCGACCTGCTCGGCCGCGAACAGCCGCGCCGCACGCCCGGCCAGCGCGACCGGCTCCGGGCCCCCGGTGGCCCGCCCGTCCGTCACCAGCACGACCAGCGCCCGCCGCGCGGGATCGCGCAGCCGCTCCACGCGCAGCACCTCGTGCGCCCTGAGCAGCCCGGCCGCCAGCGGCGTACGGCCCCCCGTCGGCAGCGCCTCCAGCCGTACGGCTGCGGCGTCCACGGACGAGGTCGGCGGCAGCGCCACCTCCGCGCCGGACCCCCGGAACGTCACCAGCCCCACCTTGTCCCGCCGCTGGTACGCATCCAGGAGCAGCGACAGCACGGCGCCCTTCACCGCGGTCATCCGCTGCCGCGCCGCCATCGAACCGGAGGCGTCCACGACGAACAGCACGAGGTTGCCCTCGCGGCCCTCCCGGGCAGCCTGCCGCAGATCGTCCCGGCGGATCACCAGCCCCGGCCCGGACCGGCCGCGCGCCCGCTGGTGCGGGGCCGCCGCCTGCACCGTCGCGGCCAGGTGCAGCTTGGTCAGCGCGCCCCGCGGCCGTCGGGCCCCGGTCGTGCGACCGTGCTCGGTCCGCGCCCGCGACCGCCGCCCGGCCGCCCCCTCACCGATCCCGGGCACGCTCAGCACCCTGGTCCGGAACGGCTCGGCGGCCCGTACGGCCGACTGCTCCCGCGCGCCGGACGGCTGCGGTTCCCCGCCCTCGCCGGCCTCCGGGCGCGCGGCGGTGTCGGCGCCCCCCTGCGGACCGGGGTCGGGCTGCGGCTGACCGCCGCCGCCACCGGGACCGTCCGGACCGGGATCGTCCTCGCCGCTCCCGTCGTCCCCGGAGAACTGCTCCAGCGTCTCGTCCAGCTTGTCCTCGTCCAGGCCCGGCGCGTCGAACGGGTTGCGGCGCCTGCGGTGCGGCAGCGCGAGCAGCGCGGCCTGCCGCACGTCCTCGGCGAGCACATCGGTCCGCCCGGCCCACGCGGCCAGCGCGGTCGCCGTACGCGCCATCACGATGTCGGCGCGCATGCCGTCCACCTCGAAGGCCGCGCAGGTGGCCGCGATCTGCCGCAGCGCGCCGTCGCCCAGCCGCACCTGCGGCAGCAACTCCCGTGCCGCCACGATCCGTTGCCGTACGGCGGCCTCCTCCTCGGCCCACCGCGCGGCGAAGCCGGCCGGATCGTCGTCGTACGCCAGCCGGCGCCGCACGACCTCCACCCGCTGGTCCGGCTCCCGCGACGCCGCGACCTCCACGGTCAGCCCGAACCGGTCCAGCAGCTGCGGGCGCAGCTCGCCCTCTTCCGGGTTCATGGTGCCGACGAGCAGGAAGCGGGCCGCGTGCCGTACCGAGACGCCCTCGCGCTCCACGTACGAGGCACCCATGGCCGCCGCGTCCAGCAGCAGGTCGACCAGGTGGTCGTGGAGGAGATTGACCTCGTCCACGTACAGGATGCCCCGGTGTGCGTCGGCCAGCAGGCCCGGCTCGAACGCCTTCACGCCCTCGGCGAGCGCCCGCTCGATGTCCAGGGCACCCACCAGCCGGTCCTCGGAGGCGCCGACCGGCAGCTCGACCATCCGCGCCGGCCTTCCGGCGCCCGGCCCCGGCTCGTGCGGCCCGTCGGGGCACGACGGGTCCGGTGCCGCCGGATCACAGGAGAACCGGCACCCGGGCACGACGGCGACCTCCGGCAGCAGCGCCGAAAGGGCCCGTACGGCCGTCGACTTGGCCGTGCCCTTCTCGCCGCGCACCAGCACCCCGCCGACCGCCGGGGACACGGCGTTCAGCAGCAGCGCGAGCCGCAGGTCGTCCTGGCCGACAACGGCCGTGAAGGGGAAGGGGGTGCTCACTGGTCGTCGCCCTCCAAGTCGCCTTCCAGTTCCAGGTAGGTGGCGCGCAGCCGCTCCAGCGTGTCCGCGTCCGGCTCCGCCCACAGGCCCCGGTCGGCCGCCTCCAGCAGCCGCTCGGTGATGCCGCGCAGCGCCCACGGGTTGGACTTCTTCATGAAGTCCCGGTTCTGCGGGTCGAAGACGTACTCCGCGCTGAGTTTCTCGTACATCCAGTCGTCCACCACGCCCGCCGTGGCGTCGTAGCCGAACAGGTAGTCCACGGTCGCCGCCATCTCGAAGGCGCCCTTGTAGCCGTGCCGGCGCATGGCCGCCATCCAGCGCGGGTTGACCACGCGGGCCCGGAAGACCCGGTGCGTCTCCTCGCCGAGCGTGCGCGTCCTCACCTGGTCGGGTACGGCCGAGTCGCCCACGTACGCCTCGGGGTTGGCGCCGGTCAGATGCCGGACCATGGCGACCATGCCACCGTGGTACTGGAAGTAGTCGTCGGCGTCGACCAGGTCGTGCTCGCGGGTGTCGACGTTCTTCGCCGCCACCGCGATCCGCTTGAACGCGGTCTCCATGTCGCCGCGCGCCGCCCGCCCGTCGAGCCCCCGCCCGTACGCGTAGCCGCCCCAGACGGCGTACACCTCGGCCAGGTCCGCGTCGGAGCGCCAGTTGCGGGCGTCGATCAGCGGCAGCAGACCGGCGCCGTACGCGCCCGGCTTCGAGCCGAAGATGCGGGCCGTCGCGCGCCGCCGGTCACCGTGCTCGGCCGTGTCCTCGTCGGCGTGCGCCCGCACGTAGTTGGACTCCGCCGGCTCGTCCAGCTCGGCCACGGCCCGCACCGCGTCGTCGATCAAGCCGACCACGTGCGGGAACGCGTCCCGGAAGAACCCGGAGATGCGGACCGTGACGTCGATGCGCGGCCGGCCCAGCTCCTGCAGCGGGACCACCTCGAAGCCGGTGACCCGGCGCGAGGCGTCGTCCCACACCGGACGGCAGCCGAGCAGCGCCAGGATCTCCGCGATGTCGTCGCCCTGGGTGCGCATCGCGGACGTGCCCCAGACCGTGAGGCCGACGGACTGCGGGTACGCGCCGGTGTCCTGCAGATACCTCTGCACGAGGGAGTCGGCCAGCGACTGCCCGACCTCCCAGCTCAGCCGGGACGGAATGGCCTTGGGGTCGACGGAGTAGAAGTTCCGGCCGGTCGGCAGGACGTTCACCAGACCCCGGGTCGGCGAACCGGACGGGCCCGCCGGGACGTAACCGCCGTCCAGGGCCCGCAGGATGTGCCCGATCTCGTCGGTGGTCCGCGCGAGCCGCGGTACGACCTCGTCGCAGGCGAACTCCAACACGGCCCTGCCGTCGGGGAGTTCGGTGCCGAGAACACCGCGCAGGACGGCCGGGACGACCGCTCGGTCCCACGCCCGGGCCTCCATGCCCTGCGCGACCCCCCGGCACAGCTGCTCCAGCAGGTCGATCGCGTCCGACGCGGTGCGCGCCGGACCCTCCACCAGGTCCGTCAGCTCCACCGGCACCTTCACCGGCGCCCCTGGCTCGGCCAGCAGCTCCTTCTCGTCCAGCCCGAAGTGGGCCGCGAGCGAGGCGCGCAGCCCCGGCAGCGCGTTGGCCTGCCCGCCCCACACCTGGGACGCCCGCAGCACGGCCAGCACCAGGTTCACGCGCGGCTCGCCGACCGGTCCGCCACCCAGGATGTGCAGGCCGTCACGGATCTGCACGTCCTTGATCTCGCACAGGTAGCCGTCGATGTGCATGACGAACTCGTCGAACGCGTCGTCGTCCGGCTGCTGGTCCACATGCAGGTCGTGGTGCAGCTCGGCGGCCTTGACCAGGGTCCAGATCTGGGCGCGCACGGCCGGGGCCTTCGCCGGGTCCAGGTCGGAGACGAGCGCGTACTCGTCCAGCAGCTGCTCCAGCTTGGCCAGGTCGCCGTAGGTGTCGGCGCGGGCCATCGGCGGCACCAGGTGGTCGACCACCGCGGCGTGCCCGCGCCGCTTGGCCTGGGTGCCCTCACCGGGGTCGTTGACGATGAACGGGTAGATCAGCGGCAGGTCGCCGAGCACCGCGTCCGGGGCGCAGCCGGCGCTCAGCCCGAGCCCCTTGCCCGGCAGCCACTCCATCGTGCCGTGCTTGCCCATGTGCACGAGCGCGTCCGCGCCGAAGGAGTTCTCCAGCCACCGGTAGGCCGCCATGTAGTGGTGGGAGGGCGGCATGTCCGGGTCGTGGTAGATCGCGATCGGGTTCTCACCGAAGCCGCGCGGCGGCTGGATCATCACGACGACGTTCCCGAACCGCAGGGAGGCGAGCACGATGTCCTCGCCGTCGGTGTACAGGCTGCCCGGCGGCTCGCCCCACGCCTGCGTCATCGCGTCCCGCAGCTCCGGGTCGAGCTTCTCGAACCACGCCCGGTAGTCGGCCAGCGGGACGCGCGCGGGCGCCGCCGCCAGCTGCTCCTCGGTCAGCCACTCCACGTCGTGGCCGCCGGCCTCGATCAGCCGGTGGATCAGCTCGTCACCGTTGTCGGGGTACTCGGTGAGGCCGTAGCCGGCGTCCCTGAGGGCGTCCAGGACGCGCACCGCCGACGCGGGCGTGTCCAGACCGACCGCGTTGCCGACCCGGGAGTGCTTGGTCGGGTACGCGGTGAAGACCAGCGCGATCCGCTTCTCCGCGTTCGGCATGTGCTTCAGCCGGGCGTGGCGCAGGGCGATCCCGGCCACCCGCGCGGCCCGCTCCGGGTCGGCGACGTACACCGGGACCTCGTCCGGGCCCTGCTCCTTGAAGGAGAACGGCACCGTGATCAGCCGGCCGTCGAACTCCGGGATCGCGACCTGCATCGCCGCGTCCATGGGGGACAGGGCGGCGTCCGACTCCGCCCACGCGGCCCGCGAGGAGGTGAGGCACAGCCCCTGCAGGACGGGGATGTCCAGGTCGGCCAGCGCGCCGATGTCCCAGGACTCCTCGTCGCCGCCCGCCGAAGCCTGCGAGGCGTGGGTGCCGCCGGCCGCGAGCACGGTGGCGACCAGCGCGTCGGCCTTCGCCAGCAGCTCGTACAGGCCGGCGTCCGCGCCGCGCAGCGAACCGCAGTACACCGGCAGGGCGTTGGCGCCCTCCGCCTCGATCGCGTCGCACAGGGTGTCCACGAAGGCGGTGTTGCCGCTCAGTTCGTGCGCCCGGTAGAAGAGCACGCCCACGGTCGGGCGGCCGTCGACGAGCGGGCGGTCGCCGTGGACGCCGTACTCCGGCATCTTCCGCGGCTCCTCGAAGCCCTCGCCGGTCAGCAGCACGGTGTCCGACAGGAACCGGGAGAGCTCCAGCAGGTTCGCGGGGCCGCCCTCGACCAGGTACGTCAGCGCCTCCGCGACCACACCGGCCGGCACCGACGACTCGGCCATCAGCTCCGCGTCCGGCACGGCCTCGCCGCCCAGCAGCACGGCCGGGACCCCGGACGCCTTCAGCGCCGCCAGCCCCTCCTCCCAGGCGCGCTTGCCGCCCAGCAGCCGTACGACGGCGAGGTCCGCGCCGTCGAGCAGCCCCGGCAGTTCCTGCTGGACGTCCACCCGGGTCGGGTTGCCGATGCGGTAGTCCGCACCGGAGGCCCGGGCCGCCAGCAGATCCGTGTCGGCGGTCGACAACAACAACACTGTGCTCATGCGGGCGCTCCCGGTGGAATGAAAGGCAGTCCTTGCGGCGCGCCGGACTCGATGAGCCGCCACAGCGCGTCCGTGTCCGCGTGCTGTTCGATCAGGTCGCCGAGCCGGTCGAGCTGCTCCTCGCGCAGCGCGGCGAAGGAGGTGTCCGGCGCGGGCACGAAGCGGCGGCCCGCGGCGGCGGCCACCTCGCGCAGGAAGGCCCGCCGGAAGCCGTCCGACTCCAGCGAACCGTGCCAGTGGGTGCCCCAGGTCTGGCCGACCCGGCAGCCGTCCAGGCTGTGTCCTTCGTCATCGGAGATGAACCCGTCGCCGCCCGCCACTTCGGCGACCCCGTGGTGGATCTCGTACCCCTCGACCCGCTCGCCGAGGGCTTCTCCGGACGGCCGGGTGAGGGTCTTCTCGCGGGCGAACCGCACCCGCACGGGCAGCACGCCGAGCCCGTCGACCGCGCCGGCCCGCGACTCGACCTCGTCCTCGATGTGCTCGCCGAGGATCTGGAAGCCGCCGCAGACACCGAGGATCGGCCTGTGCTGGGCGGCCCTTCGGACCAACGCGTCCGCAAGGCCCCGCTCGCGCAGCCACGCGAGCGCCCGTACGGTCCCGCGGGTGCCCGGGACGACGACCAGGTCCGCGTCCGCCAGTTCCTCCGGCCGGTCCACGAACCGCACCACGACACCCGGTTCGGCGGCCAGCGCGTCCACGTCCGTGAAGTTGGACATCAGCGGGATCGCGCACACGGCGACGCGCAGCACGTCCTCACCCACGGGCGGGGTCACGGCGGACTCGCGGACCGTACCGCGCAGCGAGACGCGCAGCCCGTCCTCCTCGTCGATGCCGAGCCCGTGCCGGAACGGCAGCACGCCGTAGGCGCGCCGCCCGGTGAGGCCGTGCAGCATCTCCAGGCCCGGCTCCAGCAGGGAGACATCGCCCCGGAACTTGTTCACCAGGAAGCCGGCGACCAGTTCCTGGTCCTCGGGCGAGAGCAGGGCGACGGTCCCGAAGAACGACGCGAAGACGCCCCCGCGGTCGATGTCCCCCACCACCAGCACGGGCAGCCGCGCACCCCGCGCGATCCCCATGTTCACGATGTCGGTCCGGCGCAGATTGATCTCGGCCGGGCTGCCGGCGCCCTCACAGATCACCGCGTCATACGTGCCCCGCAACTCGGCCAGGCAGTCCAGGACCGTGCCGAGGAGCTTCTGCTGGCGCCCGCCGTGGTAGCCGCGTGCGCTCAGCTCGCCCACCGGCTTGCCCAGCAGCACCACCTGGCTGCTCTGTTCGCCGCCCGGCTTCAGCAGCACCGGGTTCATCAGCGCGCTCGGCTCGATGCGGCACGCCTGGGCCTGCATGGCCTGCGCCCGTCCGATCTCCGCGCCCTCCCGGGTGACGAAGGAGTTGAGCGACATGTTCTGCGCCTTGAACGGCGCGACCTTCACACCCTGGCGCACCAGCCACCGGCAGATCCCGGCCGTCACGACGCTCTTGCCGGCGTCGGAGGTGGTGCCGGCGACGAGGAGACCCCCGTTCACTTGTCACGTCCCTTCACACGCTTGACGAGGAGGCGCGCGGCGACCGTGGTGCCGAGCGCGAGCAGGCCGACGCGGCGGGAGAGCCGTACGGCCCGGTCGATGTCGGTGACCCCGACCGCCCGGCCGGTGTCCCCGTTGAGCACGGGCCGGTGCTCGACCCGGCCGCCGTAGGAGAGCGTTCCGCCCAGGCGTACGCCGAGGGCGCCGGCGAAGGAGGCTTCGACGGGACCGGCGTTGGGGCTCGGGTGCCTGCGGGCGTCGGCCTGCCAGGCGCGCAGGGCGCCGCGGGGGTCGGGGCCGGCCGCGGCGGCGAGTACGGCGGTCAGCCGGGCCCCGGGCCAGCCGGCCAGGTCGTCGAGCCGGGCGGAGGCCCAGCCGTAGCGCCGGTACCGGGGGGACTTGTGCCCCACCATCGCGTCCAGGGTGTTGACCGCCCGGAACCCGAGCAGTCCCGGCACCCCGGCCACGGCACCCCACACCAGCGCGCCCACGACGGCGTCGGAGGTGTTCTCGGCGACCGACTCGACCACGGCCCGGGCCATCCCGCCGGCGTCCAGCGCCTGCGGGTCCCGGCCGCACAGATGGGGCAGCCGCGCCCGCGCCGCCTCGACGTCCCCGCGCTCCAGGGCACGCCCGATCGCGCGGGCCTCGCGGGCGAGCGAGGTACCACCGACGACCGCCCAGGTGGCGGCGGCGGTCAGGGCGAGGGAGGCGGTGGGGGAGGGGCGTACGACGCGTGCGGCCACCGTGCCGAGGGCGACGGCGCCGCCGGCGCACACGGCGGTGTGCACGGCGCCCCAGCCGCGGTGGTCGTGCCACAACGCGCGGTCCACGGCAGCCGCCACCCGCCCGAACGCGGCGACCGGATGCCCGCGGCGGGGATCGCCGAGGAGCAGGTCACCGAGAAGCCCGGCGGCGGCGCCGTACGCGTAGGAGCGATCGGCACCCATCGGCTCAGCCGGCCGTGGGTACAGGAGCGGGCCTGGTACGTGTCCTCGATCGGCAGCCGAGCATGGCGATATATGTCCTCACTCAGGGTGTCCGCGCCCTGGTTCGACGTGATGCGGCGGCGAGAGTTCCTGGCTCCCGGGGGGTTCATTCCCCGGTGACAGTGGCGGGACCGCGCCGGATTCGCACCGGCTTCCTCTGCTGCCGCCGTACATGGCCCGGGCAGTCCACCACGCGCCCGGAACGGCCGTCAACTTGCCGTTGACCTGCACGGGGAGAGTGTGCCGATCCCCACATCGCGTGGCCTGGGGGCGCGCGAAAAGGCTCCCCTCGGGGCAGAGGGGAGCCTGGGCGCCCGAAGGGGCGCGGGGGTGCCGGCAGGGACCCGCCGCGCGGACGCGACGGGCCACGTCTGTGCCGCGGCCGGTCGACGGCGTCTCAGGGCACTTCCGCTTCAGGGCCCTTCCGGCGAGGCGCTCGTCAGGGCTTGGCCACGATCAGGTAGATGCCGTACGCCACCGCCGCCGCGCAGGCGGCGAAGCAGACGTAGGCGCCGGTGACGGCGAGGCCGGCGGAGCCGCCCTGGGCCGCGGCCTTCTCGCGCCGGGCCAGGCCGCTCACGCCGAGGGTGAACAGGGCCACCAGGCCCACCGTGAACACGAGGCTGACGCCGAAGACGGAACCGATGGCCGCCCAGTCGATCTTCATGATGCTTCCTTCGTAACCGGGGTGACCGGGGGTCAGACGGTGGCGGCCGGCGGGACGGCCGGGGTCGCGGGCTCGGCGGCCGCCGGGGAGGCGATCGTCGCCGTCAGGTCCTCGGTGATCGTGCCCGCCGGGGGCGGGGTCACCGCGGCGATGGCGGTGGTCACCACGCCGGCCGGCTCCTCGGTGCCGGTGACGACGTTGGTGTGGTCGACGACCTCGCGGCGGGAGATCTTCCAGATCGCGGCGCTGGAGGCGACCAGGAAGACGGCGACCACGGCGGTGCCCCAGTCACCGAGGTCCGTGACGGACTCGGCGCCCGCGCCGACCAGCGCGGCGGCCGGGAGGGTGAGCACCCAGGCGACGGCCATACGGGTCGCGGTGGACCAGCGGACCACCCCGCCCTTGCGGCCGAGGCCCGCGCCCATCACCGAGCCGGAGACGACGTGCGTGGTGGAGAGGGAGAAGCCCAGGTGGGAGGAGGCCAGGATGGCGGTCGCGGCGCTGGTCTGGGCGGCGAAGCCCTGGCGCGGCTCCAGCTCGGTCAGGCCCGTGCCCATGGTGCGGATGATGCGCCAGCCGCCGATGTAGGTGCCGAGCGCGATCGCCAGGCCGGCGGAGAGGATGACCCAGGTGGGAGGGTTGGAGCCGGGGGCGATGGCGCCGCCCGCGATCAGCGCGAGGGTGATGATGCCCATCGTCTTCTGGGCGTCGTTGGTGCCGTGGGCGAGGGAGACCAGGCCGGCGGAGGCGATCTGGCCGGCGCGGTAGCCCTTGCGGGTGGCCTCGCCCTCGGCCTTGCCGCCGATGCCGTAGGAGAAGCGGGTGGCCAGCATCGACGCGAGGCCCGCCACGAGCGGCGCGGCGACGGCCGGGAGCAGCACCTTGGTGACCAGCACGTCGCCGTGCACGGCACCGAAGCCGGCGGAGGCGACGGTGGCGCCGACCAGGCCGCCCATCAGGGCGTGCGAGGAGCTGGAGGGCAGGCCCATCAGCCAGGTCACGAGGTTCCAGAGGATCGCGCCGACCAGGGCGGCGAAGATGACCTCGGGACGGATGCCGGTCTCGTCGACGAGACCCTTGGAGATCGTGTTCGCGACCTCCACGGAGAGGAAGGCGCCGACCAGGTTGAGGGCGGCGGACATGGTTACCGCGATCTTCGGCTTCAGGGCGCCTGTGGAGATGGTGGTGGCCATCGCGTTCGCGGTGTCGTGGAAACCGTTCGTGAAATCAAACGCGAGTGCGGTTACCACCACAATCGCGAGGATCAGCGAGAAGCTTTCCATTTACCCAGGCAATCGTTCGAGGTCATTGGCTGGACGAACGTAGGCAACCTGGGTGAACGGAAGATGAACTGAGGCGGGCGTGGCGGTGTCTGGACAGGGTGAATGACGTTCCGCTTGGTCCTCACGGCCCAGGTGCCCCTTGGCTACCGGCCCCGCGCGAGGGTCCGCAGCCGGCTCGTGGGCCCGTTGAAGAGATTCTGGTCACCCGGCAGCCGGCCCTCGCCGCCGTACTGCCAGATCGTCCAGTACCGCCATCCACCCGGCAGCTTCCCCGGCCGCTCGGCGCCGTGCCGGGCGATCCACAGGGGGTTGCTGGAGGAGAACGCGCGGCTGTTGCCGGTGCAGAGCTTCCACCACTGGGCGGTCGTGTAGATCACCGGGCGGCGGCCGGTCCTCCGCCTGACCTCGTCGCTGAACGACCGGATCCAGCGGACCATCCGCTTCTTGCCGACCCCGTAGCACTTGTGCTTCTTGTCGTACGGGTTGTACTCGATGTCGAGCGCGGGCGGCAGCGTCCAGCCGTCCGCCCGCCAGCCGCCGCCGTGCCGCACGAAGTACGCGGCCTGCCTGGCCCCCGAGGACGTGTCCGGCCGGGCGAAGTGGTACGCGCCCCGGACCAGGCCGGCCTTGCGGGCGCCGTTGTACTGCTGGGAGAAGTAGGGATTGCGGTAGTCCGTGGACTCCGTCGCCTTGACGTAGACGAACCGTGCGCCCTTGGACCGGGTGGCCGGCCAGTCGACGTGTTTCTGGTGGGAGGAGACGTCGTGTCCGTGCGGCTTGGCCGCGGTCAGTGCCGCAGGGCCGGCCGCCGCGGGCGTGGCGCCCGCGAGGGCGAGCGCCGCCGTGGCCGCCACGAGGACACCGGCGCGGCGACGGAGGCGGGTGCGTTCACGGGCCATGTGTCTCCCCGGGTCGGCGGACGAGGGGTCGTCCGGCGGACAAGGCAGACCATTCAAGGCCCGGCGATCATCGAATCCGCGCCTCATGTGCGGCGATTCCACCCGATTTCCACCCGTTCGGGGGTGCGCGCTTCCGGCCGGACGTGAGAGCCCGCCCCTTTTCCGACGGCCACGGCTGGCAGGATCACGGCATGGCTGAACAGGGGCGGAACGCGGAACAGGAACGTGTCTGGGCGGAACTGGTCGCGACGGCGCGGCGGACCGTAGCCGACGGACTGGTGGTCGGCACCTCGGGGAACGTCTCGGCGCGCGTCGGCGACCTCGTGCTGGTCACCCCGTCGGGGGTGCCGTACGACCGGCTCACCCCGCAGGACATCACCGGTGTCGACCTCACCGGACGCCAGGTGCTCGGCACCCTGGTGCCGACCAGCGAGCTACCCCTGCACCTCGCCGTCTACCGCACCACCGACGCCCGCGCGATCGTCCACACCCACGCCGTGCACGCGACGGCGGTCTCCACGCTCGTGCCCGAGCTGCCGCTGGTCCACTACATGGCCGCCGCCCTCGGCGGCCCCGTCCGCGTCGCGCCCTACGCCACCTACGGCACCGACGAGCTGGCCGAGAACATGCTCCGCGCCCTGGCCGGGCGCTCCGGCTGCCTGCTGCAGAACCACGGCACGGTCACCTACGGCGCCGGCCTCGACCAGGCCTACGACCGCACCGCCCAGCTGGAGTGGATGTGCCGCCTGTGGCTGACGGCGTCCGGTGTGCCGGGTCTGACACCGACCCTGCTGACCGAGGCACAACTGGCCGAGGCCGGGGAACGCTTGAAGGGGTACGGCCAACGGAGGTGACCCCTTGCCGCCCAGCCCCTCGCTCCCACGCTTCGCCGATCGTCTCGCCCGCCTGCTCGGTCCGGCGCGTCCCGCCCGCCGCGGTGCTCCGCCGCGGCGAACCCGGCCGGCGGTGCCGGACCCGCCCGCACCCCCACGCTCCTCACCCGGCCCCGCCTTTCGGCTGGCCGGTGACCGCAACCCCCACGACACTGGACGCGTGCGCCCCGTCAAAGCGACCGCCACCGCGGTCACCGCGGTCCTGGCCGCCGGCATGGCCTCCGTGGCCGTCGGCCGGCTCGCCAGCGACGCCGCGCTGAAGGCGCCCGCGGGCCGTCCGCTGCCCACCGAGCCCCGGCTCACCGTGCACGGCACCGCCGCCGGCCAGATCATGCTCACCCGCGACCTGGCCGCGCTGCGCCCCGGTACCTACGGCCTCGCCGGCGACGGCTCCCACGCGGTCCTCGGCCCCGTCCTGGGGGCGGCCCGGCACACCGCCGACACCGTCGTACGCCGCCTGGAACGCGTCACCCACGGCACCTTCGCCCCCGGCGACGCGGTGTGGCTCACCCCCAACCTGTACGTCGGCAATCCGTCCGCCGCCCTCGGCCTCGACCACGCCGACATCGACGTGCCCGGCGAACTCGGCGAGCTGCCCGCCTGGTTCGTGCCCGGCCACCGGGACACCTGGGTGATCGCTGTGCACGGCCTGGGCACCACCCGCGAACAGGCCATGAACCTGATGGGCTTCCTGCACGGCCGCCGGCTCCCGGTCCTCGCCCTCGCCTACCGGGGCGACCTCGGCGCCCCGCGTCCGCCGGACGGACTGAACCACCTCGGCGAGACCGAGTGGCGGGACCTGGACGCGGCGATCCGCTACGCGGTGCGCTACGGCGCCCGACGGGTCGTCCTGCTCGGCTGGTCCACCGGCGCCACCATGGCCCTGCGCGCCGCCGAGCACTCCCCGGTGCGCGAGCGCATCGCCGGACTGGTCCTGGACTCGCCGGTGCTCAGCTGGGAGGCCACGCTGCGCGCCCTCGCCCAGGCCCGCCACACCCCGCAGGCGCTGCTGCCGCTCGCCGTGCGGGCCGCACAGGGCCGGGCCGGCCTGCACGCCGACCGGGTCGCCGAGATCACCGACCCCGACCGGCTCGCCGTACCGACCCTGATCTTCCACGGCCCCGACGACCGGGTGGCCCCCTGGGAGTTCTCCCGCCGGCTCGCCCGCCACCGCGCCGATCTGGTCGCTCTGCACCCCGTGGCGCAGGCGCCGCACGCGGCGATGTGGAACGCCGACCCCAAGGAGTACGAGGAGCGGCTGCGCCGCTTCCTGACGCCTCTGATGTGAGGCCCGCGAAACGCCTCTGACGTGAGACCCGCGAACCCCTCCGGTGGGGTGCCTCCCGGCCGCGGGCGAGGAGGGCCCGCGGCCGCCGGCCGGGCCGGTGCGGAACATTCCGTTTAAGGCCGTACAACTGGCTTGATCCCCCCTTCTCGCCCCGCCCGGCCCCCCGTGCCTTGGCCAGCCCCGTCGCCCGCGGTGACATTCCGTTTGGGTTTTCGGACCGTCAACCGGAAGACTGCACCCGTGACGTCCCGTATCCCGCGCGACTCCAGGCTCCGACTCGTCCGACCGCGACCCCTGGCCGCCGCCCCCAGAGCTGTGAACCAGCGGCGTCCGCGCCGCCCCGCACCCCGGCCGCCGGAGGGCACGCCCGCCCCCGCCGAACTGGCGAGAATGGCACGCATCGGGCTGGCCGGGCCGGTGCGTGTGGCCCGCTGGGCCGACGCCGCACTCGGCCCCGGCAGCGACGGTGCCGCCACCGACGGCAAGGCCACCCTCTCCGCCGCCACCGCCGAACGCGCCGGCGCCGACCTGGGACTGAGCGCCGCCCAGGTCCGCGCCGACTGGGACACCGCACGACTCGCCGGACTCGTCGAGGTGCACGGCGACAGCGCGCGCCCCGGCTGGCGGCTGCGCGCCTGGGACCGTGACGACAGCGCCGTGCTGCGCGGCTGGGTCGCCCTCTTCGACGCGTGGTCGCTCGCCTCCCCGGAACCCGAGGAGCACGAGCCGGCCGCCGTCGCCGAGGTCGTCTCGGCCATGCCCCAGGTGCTCTCCTTCCTCCAGCTGTCCGCCGGCCCCGTCCCGGTCGAGCAGCTGCTCGACCTGCTCCAGCAGCGGGTCACCGAACTGCGCACCGAACGCTGCGAGGTCCCCTACGGGCCCGGCACCGAGCTGCCCACCGGCCCCGGGCCCGGCGCCGGACACCCGGCCGCGTCCGGATCGGGACAGCCGGCGACGTCCCCGAGCCCGGCGGACCCCGCCCCGGCCGCCGACACCCCGCTCGCCCCGCTGCTCGACTGGGCGCTGCGGGCCCTCGCGGCCGTGGGCGCGCTGACCTACGGCGACGGCCAGGCCACCCTCACCCCGCTGGGCAACTGGGCGGTGTGGGTCAAGCTGGAGCAGATCTGCGTGGCCGCGCAGAGCCCGGCCGGCAACATCGAGCAGTCCGCCGAGGACATGCTCCGCGGCTGCGCCCAGCTCCGCCCCAACGCCGCCCGTGCCGAGTACCGCGCCTGGCTCGCCGCCCGCCCCGTCGGCAGCGCCGTCACCGAGCTGATCCACGCCGCGCACGGCGAGGACGCCCTGCTGCGCGGCCTGGCCTTCGAGGCGCTGCGCGTCGTCGGTGCCCCCGCCGAGCCCGACGTACGCGGCGTCGTGGACGAGCCCGCCGTCCGGCCCTACGCCCTGCTGTGGCTCGCCGAGCACGACGGGGCCGACCCGGAGGACGCCCACGAGGTCCTGACCCGTGAGGAGGCGACCTGGCTGTGGGTGGACACCGCCGCGGCCGTCGCCGACCACGGTGAGGCGCCGATGCTGGTCCGGCATCTGGAGTCCGCGGTGCAGCCCACGGTTCCCCAGCTGCTCGACGAGGTCCGCGCCGTCGGTCATCCGCGCACCGTGCAGGTGCTGGTCGCGCTCGCCGCCGCGCACCCCGATCCGGCCCTCGCCAAGGCCGTGCGCCGGGCCGCCTTCCAGGTGCACACCGGGGGGTGAGCCGGCTCGGGGGCGAGCGGGTCCGCCAGGAGCGAGCGGGTCGGGAGGGCGAGCGGGTCCCGAAGGGTGAGCCGGCCGTAGGTCAGACGCCTAGCTCCGGGGCGTACGTACCGAAGCTCCAGATGTTGCCCTCGGTGTCACGGGCCATGTAGTCCCGCGAGCCGTAGTCCTGGTCCGTCGGGGGCATCAGGATCTCCACGCCGTGCTCCAGGGCCCGCTGGTGGTGGGCGTCCACGTCGTCCACGACGACGTACACCCCCGCGGGTCCCGCGTCCTTCATCGCCGTGTCGAACAGGCCGCCCCGCCCCTTGGAACCGATCATCACCGCGCCGTTGCCCTGGACCAGCTCGGCGTGCATCACCTTGCCGTCCTCCGTCTCGTACACCGACAGCTCGGTGAAGCCGAGGGCCTCCGTGAGCTGCCGTATCGCGGCTTTGGCGTCCGCGTACAGCACCGTGGGGTAGAGGCTCGGCCGTCCGCCGCCCGTACCTGCCATGCCGATCACTCCTTCGTGCGTCGGTTCCGTGGCGCCTCGTCCAGTCTCGCAGCCGCCACTGACAACGCCTCAGCGGAACGTGACGCGCTGCCCCACCTGCGCGGGTCTCCCGGGGTTCCTGTCCGCGGCGCCGAACCACCGGGCCCGCGGCCCCGCCGGACCGCCACTCGAACGGGCGACTTCCCGCCC